>CAZNGB010000021.1:0-19934 GCA_964572465.1 uncultured Hyphomicrobiaceae bacterium | reverse complement strand
TTCAGCCATTCGTTGACCTGCCAGCCATTCGCGGTCGGCTCGGCCACGCGCGCCTCGCCTGCGTCGAGCATCTTCAGCGCGGTGTCCACTGCCTCGCGCACCTCGCCCTGCGTGCCGGTGCTGATCTCGTCGCGCCGGTCGAACGCCTGCTCGATCACACCTTGAATGTTCGCCATCTGCCGTCCCCGATTATGAGCCTGTGTTCCCGTCTGTTTCGCTACCCGCGTGGGCCTTGTCAACGCTGTCCGGCGTCAGGATCGGGCCAAGCACATTCAGGAAACTCACCAGATCATCGGTCAGGTGATGCACATGCGGCGGCAACGGTCGCCCGGACATGATCGTCCGCTGGGCGGGGTGATCGTGGTATGACGATTTCACGAGGATCGTGACCATCCCCAGTGCATGGGCGGTTTCCAGATTGTGGGGCAGGTCCTCGAACATGGCGGAGCGCTGCGGCGCGACACCGTGGGCCTGGCAAAAACGGTCAAAGGCGTGACGCGTGGGCTTGGGGATGTAGTCCGAGGCGGCGATGTCGAAGATATCGTCGAACAGGTGCAGCACGCCCAGCTTGCCCGCCACGCGCTCGGCGTGCCAGCGCGATCCGTTCGTGAAGATGTAGCGTTTGCCGGGCAGCGCCTTGGCCGCTTCGGCGAGGTCGGGGGCGGCCTGAATCGGGCTAAGGTCGATGTCGTGGACATAATTGAGGAAATCCGCGGGCTGGACTCCGTGCTGTTTCATCAGCCCGGCCAGCGTCGTGCCGAATGTGCGATAGTAATGCTTTTGCAGACGCCGGGCCTCGTCAGGCAGCACATCAAGATAATTGGCGATGAACTCGCCCATGCGCCGGTCGACTTGTGCAAACAAGTTGCTCTCGGCCGGGTATAGCGTGTTGTCGAGATCAAAGATCCATGTGTCGACGTTTCGGAAAGCGTTCAGGTCTTGCGCCGTCGCTGTCATGCACGTCCTTTCGTATCCGGCTGCGCGCCGGCTGTTTCGGCCTTCAGAAGTGTGCCTGCGCCGTGCGCGGTGAACAACTCCAGCAGCACGGCATGTGGCACCTTGCCATTGATGATGACCACGCCCTCAACGCCGGCTTCGACGGCTGCCATGCAAGTCTCGATTTTCGGGATCATGCCGCCGGTGATCGTGCCGTCGGCGATCAGCTCCCGCGCTTGCCCTGTCGTCAGCGACGGCACCAGTTCCCCCTTGCCATCGAGCACGCCCGGCACATCCGTCAGCAGCAACAGACGCTTGGCCTTCATCGCCCCGGCCAGCGCACCGGCGAAGGTATCCGCATTGATGTTATAGGTCAGGCCGTCGCGCGCAACGCCCAGCGGCGCAACCACCGGGATCAGGTCGCTTTCGGTGATGACATCCACGATATGCGGGTTGACCGCCTCCGGCTCGCCGACGAAGCCAAGGTCGATCAAACGCTCGATGTTGGACTCCGGATCGCGCACTGTGCGCTCAAGCTTGCGCGCGGTCATCAGGTTGGCGTCCTTGCCGGAGATGCCACAAGCCTTACCGCCGAAGCGGTTGATCATCGCCACGATCTGTTTGTTGATCGACCCTGCGAGAACCATCTCCACCACATCCACGGTCTCGCGGTCGGTGATGCGCAGGCCGTGGGCGAACTGGCTCTCGATATTGAGCCGCTTGAGCAGTGACTGGATCTGTGGCCCGCCGCCATGCACCACGATCGGCCGCACGCCGGATTGCTTTAGCATCACGATGTCGCGCGCGAACGTCTCGCCCAGCGCCGGATCGCCCATCGCGTGTCCGCCATACTTCACCACCACGGTCTGGCGGTCGTAGCGCTGCATGTAGGGCAGCGCCTCCGACAGCACTTTCGCCTGAAGCGCGGGAACGATCCCATCACCGCTTTGCGACATTCTCGCCTCCTTGATCTCCCTCTTGTGAGTACCCCGCCTTGGGCCCTGCGACAACCGCGCCGCGTCTGCGCCCGCGAAAATGGCGCGTTTCCAATACGCTGACATATTTCGGCTTCTGTCTTGGGGAATCGTGTGCATTATGCCACACACAAGCGTCCGGTTGCCCATGTGTTACGGGTCCGGCGGGAGAGGACGATCCTTGCATGAGTGAACGGGCAAAGGCCGTGAGTGAACCGCCGCATTCGGCGTATTTCGCACATACGGTGCGACGCGCGTATTCCGTTGCGGCGCGACGCGGCAGCGCGATTGTCGGCCTGGAGCATTTTTTGTATGCGCTGCTCGATGATCCCGAAGCGCTCGCGCTGATGGAGGGCTGCGGTGCTGACATCGCCTCCATCCGGGTCGAACTGACCAAAGCGATCGAGAAGAACACCCCGCGCGAACTGCTTCCCAAGGGGGAAGCGCCTCAGGCTGGAAAAGGGCTGCGCCATGTGCTGCAGGTCTCGCAGAAGGGCACGCGCGAGTCTGGGCGTTCGGAGGTTGATGGCGCGATCGCGCTGGCGGCGCTCGTGGGGCAAAGCGATGCGCCAGTCGCGCGGCTACTGAACAAGCACGGGCTGAGCTTCGGCAAGGCGCTGGGGTGGATCGACGCTCAAAACGGCCGTGGGCCGTATGACGCGCCCGCGCAGGCCAGACCTGCGCGCTCGCCTCAAGCCCCCGAGCCGCAGGCCGCACCGGATCCCAAGCCGCCTGCGAAGCGAGAAGCGCCGCTGCGACAGTCACGCGATATCGGGCCGGAGCCGACGCTCGAAGACATGCTGGCAACGATCCGCGACGTCATCGAGGAGGAAGACGCGCCGCCGCCCGTCCGTGAGACGCCTCACCCTGCCCCGCGGCGCAAGACCGCAGCCCCGGCTCCTGCGCCATCCGGGACAGGTCAGCAGCACGCGGGCGATCCCCAGACCGCGCCAGGCGAGCGTCCCGCCACGGCTGAGCGCCCCGCCCCAGCGCGAGCCCACCCCAGCGCAGCATCCAGCGGGCGAAACAAACGCCGCCGCGCCGGAGATGCCGCAGCGGCGCCGCAGCCCGTCTCCATGCTCGGCAAGCTGGTGGAGCGCATTCCTCGCGTGATGCGCGAGGGCGAGCATGAGCGGGTTGAGGTACGCATCGGCCGCGAGGCGACGGACGAGCTTATCGATGGTTTGCAGGGGCGCGGCGCAGCGAACGTGCACGGCGTGACCGTGACACGCGCGATGAGCCTTTATCTGCGCGCGCCAGACGGTGGCTTCATGATCGAGCCGTTGACGCCGGAAACGCAGTGGGTGTTCGACCGCCCGAGCTTCCTCGACAGCGAGCCGTTCGGGCAGTGGCACTGGGTGGTTCTGCCGATGAAGCGGGGCAGCCGAAAGCTCCAGCTTGTGGCGGCGGCGCGCAGCGTTGATGAAAACGGAATGATCGGCGATGTGGCGCTGCCCGAACAGGTGATCGAGGTGCGCGTGCGGATCAACTGGGCGCGGAGCGTGCGGAAGGCCGCGCTATGGGCGTCGCTGGCGATCGCAGGCGGCGTCCTCTCACAGATCGCGATGCAGTACGTACCAAGTCTGACAGGTTAACCGGCCCACATCTGCAATGCGATCGCCGCGAGCGCAAGTGCGCCCGCCCAGATGCCGAGCCGCCCCCAGCGCCCGCGCCTGTCGGTCGCCGTGCTGAGCCGCATCACTGTCGTATCGTCAAGCCGCAAGCCGGTTTCGCTCATCTCCGCGAGGCTCTTGCCCACCCGGCTGGCCTGATCCGACAGGCGCGGCACTGCGACGAGGAACTCCGTCAGGCTGACCGCACCCTCGGCGGCGTCGCGCAGGCGCGCGCTCGCGCCCATCTCGGTGGTCATCCACTCGCGCACGACCGGCTCGGCCGCGTCCCACATGTTCAGCCGCGGATCGAGCGATCGCGCGACGCCCTCGACGACCACCATCGTTTTCTGCAGCAGCAGCAGTTCAGGGCGCGTGCGCATGTCGAACATCTCGGTGACCTCGAACAGCTGCCCGAGCACTCGGCCCATGGAGATTTCCTCCGCCGTCCGGTCCTTGAGCGGCTCGCCGATGGCGCGCAGCGCTTGCGCGAAGGTCGCCACGTCCTGATGCGCCGGGACGTATCCGGCCTCGAAATGCACGCGCGCACAGCGCATGTAGCTGCGCGTCAGGAAGCCATAGAGGATTTCCGCGAGGAAGCGTTTTTCCTGCGGGCCGAGCCGGCCCATGATGCCGAAGTCGATGGCGATGATCCGCCCGCTGAGATCGACGAACAGGTTGCCCTGATGCATGTCCGCGTGAAAGAAGCCGTCGCGCATCGCGTGCTTGAGGAAGGCGCGGATGATGTTGGTGCCAAGCTGGTGGCGGTCGAGGCCGGCGCGCTCGATGGCGGCAATATCGCCCATCGGGATTGCGTCGACCCACTCGATCGTGAGCACCCGTCGCGAGGTGCGCGTCCAGTCGATCGCGGGAACGCGGAAGTCGGTGTCGCCATGCTTCGTGATGTTGTCGTGGATCTCCGACAGCCCCGCGGCCTCCATGCGCAGGTCCATCTCCAACTCGACCCACTCGGCCAGCGTGTCGACCACCGCGACCGGGCGCAGCCGGCGCGACGGCGAATGCCAACGCTCGATCAGCCGCGCGGCGAAATAGAAGGTCTCCAGATCGCGCTGGAACCGGCGCTCCACCCCTGGGCGCAGCACCTTCACTGCAACCTGGCGCGACGAGCCATCAGCCGCGTTGATCGTGGCCTTGTGGACCTGCGCGATGGAGGCGGCAGCGACCGGCGGGCCGAAGCTGTCAAAGAGTGCATCGACTTCGAGGCCGAAGGATTCGGTAATTGCGCGTTTTGCATCAGCGGTCGGAAATGGCGGCAGCTTGTCGCGCAGTGAAGCCAGTTCACTTGCCAGTTCCATGCCGACGATATCCGGGCGCGTCGCCAGAAACTGGCCGAGCTTGATGTAGCTGGGGCCAAGCGCGGCCACCGCCTTTGACAGCTCACCCGGCTTGCCCTGCCGCGGCTGTCCGATCCGCGTTCGCCGCAACAGCCCCAGCGGTCCAGGAACCGGCTGTTCCTCCGGCATCGCACGCAGCGCTGCGGGTAGCAGGACCAACCCGGCGCGCGCCAGCCGATAGATGTGTAGCAGCGCCTTCACGCCTGAACGTTGCCCCCGCGATTATGCATATTTGTTGCGCTCAGATCCGCCAGCCCGAGTGAAGCGCGGCGACCCCGCCGGTGAAGTTGCGGTATTGCACGCGCGAGAAGCCCGCAGCTTTCACCTCTTCTGCGAACTCATCTTGGTCGGGAAACCGCGCGATACTCTCAACCAGATACTGGTAGGCTTCCCGCTCTCCGGCCACGGCCTCGCCAAGCCTTGGTATGACATGAAACGAATAAAGTTCGTAAATGTCGTCGAGAATTGGGGCCTGCACCTGCGAAAACTCCAGGCAGAGAAAGCGGCCGCCCGGACGCAGCACCCGGTAGGCTTCGCCGAGCGCGCGATCGCGATTGGTCACGTTGCGGATGCCAAATGCGATGGTGTACGCGTCGAAGCTGCCATCGGGGAAGGGCAGCGTTTCCGCGTTGGCCTGAACGAAATCGAGCCGCCGCGCCAGAGCGGTGCCTTCGAAGCGCCTGTGTCCGGCATCGAGCATCTCTCCCGAGATGTCACAAATCATGGCTGTCGCCTGCGGGCCGGTGGCGTTCAGGAAGCGCTGCGCGATGTCGCCGGTGCCGCCGGCTACGTCGATCAACTTGAAGGCGCGGTTTTTCGGCGGCGCGAGCCAAGCGATCATGTCGCCTTTCCAAAGCCGGTGCAGTCCGCCGGACATCAGATCGTTCATCAGGTCATAGCGATCGGCAACGCGCGCGAACACACTGTTCACCAGGGCCTGCCGTTCGGCTGTGCGGACCTGCTGGAAGCCGAAGCTCGCGGTGTCCGAAGCGTCTGATTTGATGGTGTTATCGTTCGTCATGCGCGCGACCATAGCGCAGGGCGCAGGCTGTTGCTATCGTTTGCGCGCACCCTAAACCAGAGACGAAATCGCGCAGTGGAGACGTGACCGGGAATGCCTGAACTGCCGGAGGTAGAGACTGTGCGTCGCGGGCTTGCGCCGGTGATGGAGGGAGCGCGTTTTGCGGCTGTCGAGCTGCGCCGGGCGAACCTGCGGTTTCCGTTTCCCGACGGCTTTGTGCAACATCTCGTCGGTCAGCGCGTGGAGCGGCTGGATCGGCGCGCGAAGTATCTGCTGGCGCATACCGAAAACGTGGTGCTGGCCATGCATCTTGGCATGAGCGGGCGATTTTTGATCGTCCCGCCGGCGAAGGGCGCGCCGCTGAGCGCGGCACCGGTCCAGCCGGGTGAATTTGTCCAGGCTGCGGGGGCGCTGCCAGCGCATGATCACGTGGTGTTCGATTTCGACTCCGGCGCGCGGGTCATCTATAACGACGCGCGGCGCTTCGGTTACATGACGCTGATCCTGCCAGACGAGATGGAGACGCATCCGCTGCTGCGCGGCCTGGGGCCAGAGCCGCTGGGCGCTGACCTGACGCCCGCCTATCTGGCTGCGCGCGGGTGCGGACGCATTCAGCCGCTCAAAAGTTTTCTGCTCGATCAGCGGAACGTCGCCGGCCTGGGCAACATTTATGTCTGCGAGGCGCTGCACCGCGCGCGCCTGTCGCCATTCGCGCCAGCGGGTCGGCTCGCCACGGCCGCCGGACAGCCATCGGCAGGCGCAAAGCGGCTGGCGGCAGCGATTCCGGAGGTGCTCGGTGCGGCGATTGCAGCCGGTGGCTCCAGCCTGCGCGATCATCGACGCACTGACGGCACGCTCGGTTATTTCCAGCATGCCTTTGCCGTTTATAACCGTGAAGGCGAACCGTGTCCGCGCCGGGATTGCAGTGGATCGGTGCATCGCAAGGTTCAAAACGGGCGCTCGACCTTTTACTGTCCGCGCTGCCAGCGATAACGCCGGCACGGCACCACAAAGGGGATTTGCCATGACTTACGAGACAATCATCGTCGAGAAACGCGGCCGAGTCGGTCTCATCACCCTCAACCGCCCGGAGGCGCTCAACGCGCTGAACGAAACGATGATGCTCGAACTGGGCCGCGCGCTCGATGCGTTCGAGAGCGAAGCGAATATCGGCTGCCTTGTCATTACCGGATCGGAGCGGGCATTCGCGGCTGGTGCGGACATCAAGGAGATGCAGGGCAAGGTATTTCCCGCGACCTATCGTGACGATTTCCTTGGCACCTGGGACCGTGTCGCGCGCACGCGCAAGCCGGTGATCGCGGCGGTGTCTGGCTATGCGCTTGGCGGCGGCTGCGAGCTTGCGATGATGTGCGATTTCATTCTGGCCGCGCCCACCGCCAAGTTCGGTCAGCCCGAGATCACGCTCGGCATTATCCCAGGCGCCGGCGGCACCCAGCGGCTCACGCATCTGGTCGGCAAATCGAAGGCGATGGAGATGTGTCTGACCGGGCGCAACATGAACGCCGAGGAGGCTGAGCGCGCAGGGCTGGTGAGTCGGATCGTGGCGAGCGGCGATCTCGTGGAAGAGGCGGTCCGAACCGCGGAGAAGATCGCCGACCTGTCCATGCCGGCCGTTATGATGGCGAAGGAGAGTGTCAATAATGCGCTGGAGATGAGTCTGAGCGCAGGTACACGCACGGAGCGCCGCCTGTTCCACAGCCTGTTCGCCACCGCGGACCAGAAAGAAGGCATGGCGGCATTTGCGGAAAAACGTAGCCCACAATTCAAGCACAAGTAACAAGAAACTGCCAGAGTAGATCCAGCCAGCACCCATGATTTGACATCCGTCAAGCGACAATTCGCCCTCATGAGTTCAGTTGACCTGTTCTGCGGCCAGCGCCAGTGATAGGAAAACAGCAGGTTGGGGAGCAGCAAATATGTTCGGCTTCGAGGCGCTTGAACTGGCCCGGTTCCAGTTCGCATTCACGGTTGCCTTTCACATCATCTTTCCGTCTTTCACGATCGGGCTGGCCAGTTATCTGGCTGTGCTGGAGGGTCTATGGTTGTGGAAGAAGGACGACGCCTATTTGAGGCTCTTCAACTATTGGAAAATCGTTTTCGCTGTCGCGTTCGCGATGGGCGTGGTGTCCGGCATCGTGATGTCGTACCAATTCGGCACGAACTGGTCGGTGTTCTCCGACAAGGCCGGCCCGGTCATCGGCCCGCTGATGGGCTACGAGGTGCTGACCGCCTTCTTCCTTGAGGCGGGCTTCCTTGGGATCATGCTGTTCGGCTTGAACCGCGTGGGGCCGAAGCTGCATTTCGTCGCGACGCTTGTCGTGGCGTTCGGCACGCTGCTGTCTGCGTTCTGGATCCTTTCGGTGAACTCTTGGATGCAGACCCCGGCGGGCTTCGCGATCAACGAGGTCGGCCAGTATGTGCCGGTGGACTGGTGGGAGATCGTCTTCAACCCGTCCTTCCCATATCGTCTGGTGCACATGGTGCTGGCAGCGTATCTGACCACCGCCTTTGTTGTCGGTGCTGTCGGGGCTTATCATCTACTGCGTGACCGGCAGAATCGCGGTGCGCGGATCATGTTCTCGATGGCGATGTGGATGGCGCTGATCGTCGCGCCGATGCAGCTTATTGCGGGGCACACGCACGGAGAGAATACGCTGGAGCATCAGCCGGCCAAGATTGCCGCGATGGAGGGGCATTTCGAGACCAAAGCGGGGCAGCCGCTGATCCTGTTCGGCGACCCGGACGCCGAGGCCGAGACGGTCCATAATGCGATAGAGATTCCCAAGCTCGGCTCATGGGTGCTGACCGGCGACATGAACGCCGAGGTCCAGGGGCTCGACGCGTTCCCGAAGGACGAGTGGCCGCCGATTGACATCGTGTTCTGGTCATTCCGGATCATGGTGGGGATCGGTATGCTGATGATCCTCGTCGGTCTGTGGAGCGGGTTCGAGCGGCTGCGCGGCAATCTGTTTGAGGCCCGCTGGCTGCAGCGGCTCGCCGTCGTGATGGGCCCTTCTGGCTTTGTGGCCGTAGTGGCGGGCTGGGTCGTCACCGAGGTTGGCCGCCAGCCATGGACGATTTATGGCCAGTTGACGACAGCCGCGAGCGCCTCGCCAATCGAAACGCCAGCGGTCGCGACGTCGCTGCTGGTCTTCATTGTGGTTTACTTCATCGTGTTCGGGGCCGGCACGTTCTATCTGGTCCGGCTGATGGGCAAGACGCCGGATTCGGGCGATAGCGTCGAGGATCTGGGGCCGATCCGCACGAGCGGCATCACCCCGGGGCCGGCCAAGACCCTGGGGCAGCGACCCCAACCAGCCGAATAATCCGCTCGGCGAGGCAGGAGGGAAACGTCATGGTCATCGACCTTCCGTTCATCTGGGCGGCGCTGATCGCGATCGCGGTGCTGGCCTATGTGCTGCTCGACGGCTTCGATCTCGGGGTCGGCATTCTGTTCCTCAGTTATCAGCGCGGCGAAGAGCGCGACATCGCCATGAACTCCGTTGCACCTGTATGGGACGGCAACGAGACCTGGCTGGTGCTTGGCGGCGGCGGGCTGTTCGCGGTCTTTCCGCTGGCCTATGCGGTGGTCATGCCAGCGCTTTACGCCCCAATTATCGCGATGCTGCTGGCGCTGGTGTTCCGGGGCGTGGCATTCGAATATCGCTGGCGCACCAAGCGCGGTCGCTTCCTCTGGGACTGGTCATTTGCGGTTGGCTCCATCATTGCGGCTTTTGCGCAAGGGATTGCGCTCGGAGCGCTGGTTCAGGGCATCGCCGTGGACGGGCGCGCCTATGCTGGCGGCTGGTGGGACTGGCTCACGCCTTTCTCCGTGCTGACTGGCGTGGCGCTCGTCGTCGGTTATTCGCTGCTCGGCGCGACCTGGCTTGTGCTGAAGACGGAAGGGGACATCCAGCAACAGGCCCGCGATTATGCTGTAAGGGCTGGCGTGGCGCTCTTGGTCCTGATCGGCATCGTGAGTCTCATAACGCCGTACTTGAATCCTGCGTATCTGGAGCGTTGGTTCGCGTGGCCGACGGCCGCGTTCAGCGTGATCGTCCCTGCGCTGGTGCTTGGTTGCGCATATCTGCTGTTCACAGGCCTGAACCGCGGCTATGACTTGCAACCGTTCCTTGCTTCGCTTGGCATCTTCTTGTTGTGCTACATCGGCATCGGGATCAGTTTTTATCCCTACATGGTCCCACCAAGCCTCACGATCTGGCAGGTGGCGGCACCTGATGAAAGCCTGATGTTCCTGCTGGTCGGGGCGCTGATCCTGCTGCCGCTGATTATCGCTTACACCGCCTACGCATACTGGGTGTTTCGCGGCAAGGTGAGGCCGGGAGAAGGGTATCACTGATGCGCGAAGGGCTGCGCCGGGCGCTGTGGTTCGTTGGCCTTTGGCTGGCGGGGGTCGCTACCGTCACCGCGGTTGGCCTGATCATTCGGCTAGCTCTGACATAGCGGCCACAGGCGCGGCCGCGCCTGGCGCTGGGAGTTCGTGGATTGTCACGCCGTCCACCGTTTCCCTGGCGAGATCGCGCAGATGCGCGTGGTGGGTTAGATAGATGACCTGGCCCATGCGCGAGATGTCCGCCAGCATCGCGAATGCGGCGCACGCGCGGTCATCATCAAAGCTCTGCATGATGTCATCGGCGATGAATGGCAGCGGCTCGCGCGTTGCCGCGTACTCCTGATAGCCGGCCATACGCAGCGCCAGATAGAGTTGGTCGCGCGTCCCGTCCGACATGCCGTCGACCAGCAGCGAGCCGCCATCCGCCTTGATTGCAACGAGCGTTTCGCCGTCCTTGTCCGGGCGCGCTTGCAGGTCGGTGAAGCGCCCGCCCGTAATCCGCCGAAAGCGTTGCGCGGCGTTCAGCATCATCGCGCTGCGATGCTTGTCGCGGTACAGGCGCAGCGCGGCCTCGGCGGCGGCGACGCCGGCCATGAGCCGTAGATAGCGCTGGGTCTCGTCCTCGATCTGGAGCAGCACAAGCCGCCGCCGCTCGCCGAGTTCGGCAGACTTTTCGTCCGCGCCGACTGCCTCGACCTGCTCTTCAGCTTTCTTCATGTCGTAATAGAGGTGTTTCAGCCGGTCGTCGCGTGCCGCGATCTCGCCCTCCAGCGCCTGCGCATCGGCAGCCAGCCCGTCCGCGTCGCAACCGCTCAGTTCCTGCTCGATCTCCGCCACGGGCTGGCCGTCGAAGGCCGCGCGCAAGGTCTCCTCACGCTCGGCGATGTCGCGCTTGATGGTCGCCTTTTCCCTCGCGCTCGCGATCGCCGCGCTCAATGCATCCGCGTCCGCCGCGCCGAAGCGCTCGCAAAGGCTGGCCAGTTCGCTGTCGATCGTCTCGCGCTCCCGCCGGGCCCGGTTGAGGTTCTCCTTCAGGCGCGCGATTTCCCGGTCGGTCTGCCCGCGCTTGGCGCGCTGGTCCCGCGCGGCGTCGAGGCCTTCGCGTAGCGCCGTCAATGCGTTGCCGGGATTGGTCTCGTCGAGCGCCGTGCCGGTGGCTGCGCACACGTCGCCGCACAGCGCCAAAAAATCGGCCTCCAGCTTCCGCCAGCGCGAAATGTCCTGCTTCAGCGTCTGGGCGCGCTCCACCCCGCCGCGCAGGTCATCCAACAGCGCCAGCATGCCGCGCACCTCGCTGGGCTGCCGCTCCATGCCCTCCGCGCCGAGCCAGCACTGGCCAAGAAGTTCGCGCCAGCGCGCCGTCCACGCTGCATGCGCTGCTGTCGCCTCGTCCAAGCGGCGCTCCCGCGCCTTGCATTGCGCCTTCGCCCGCGCGTATTCCTCACGCCGTTGCTCGCGCTTGACCTCGCGCGCTTCCGACGTCTGAGCGACCGCCTCGGCGAAGTCGAGCAACGCAGGCAGGTCGATGGCGTCAACCGGTCCCGCGCTCGTCTCGGAGAGCGCCGCGCTCAGCCGCTTTTGAAGCTCCGTGCGGGCTGTCTGCTGGGCTTCCAGCCTTGCCTGCAAGTCTGAGCAATTTTCTTGCGTAGCAATCGCCTGCTTGCGCCTGTCCAACCAGTCTTCGATCTGCGCCGGCGACCAACCCGCAGGCAAGCCAAGCGTGGCGGCGATCTCGTCAACGCTGGCCTGCAGCGCGGTGAGCGCCTCATTCGCGGCGTCGCGTTCGTTGGCTGTGCGCGTGGCGGCGGCTTCGGCTTCCGCGGCGTCAATTGCGAGCTGGCGCAGCTGCGCGGCCTCATCGCGATGGGCTTCGTGCCGGCTGCGCGCTGCGTCGTCCGCCGCCATTGCTGCCTCGAAAACATCTGCTGTCCCGGCAATCGCGCCCAACGTGCCCTTGCTGATCGCCTCGCGGTGCTCGCTCCACGCCGTATCGCGCGCGGCGCGCTTATCGCTCAGTTCGCCGTCGCTCAGCACGCCGGTCGCCTGTTTCAGCGCAGCCATCTTCTCGCGCTGACGCGCCGCGCGCGTCGTCTGCTCCTCTCGCTGACGCTCGGCTTGGTCGCGCGTTTCGATCAGTGTCGCCCGCTCTTCGGCGAGGTGCGCCAACTGCCCGGTGTCCGGCGTTATCAGCGCGCGCAACGCGTCTGCCGTTCCGGTCCAAGGGGCGAGCGCGGCCAGAGCCTCATCCCGCGCGGCCACGGCGCTGTTAGCCGTTTCCTCCAGATGGGCGATATTCACCACGTCCCGCGCCTCGCGCGCGGCTGTGCGGAGCTGATGCATCACCGCCGCATCGACCGGATCGCCCAGCGTCTTGAGGCCCTCTTTAAGCTCGGCCAGCGCGTCGCGCGCCTTTTCCGCCTCCTGCTTTGCTGTCTGTGCGGCCGCGGTGACACCTTCATGCGACCGGAGCAGCGCGTCGAACTTGCCAGCCAGCGGCGCGGGCAGGAGCAGCGCGCGGGGGTCGCCCGCCGGATCCGCCCCCAGTCTCTCCAGCGTCATGGAAATGCGCGCCCGTTCGCCCGCCAGATCGGCTTCGCGGCCTGGCAGACGGTCCCGCGCCTCATTGAACCGGTCCTCCAGGCGGATCAGGCGGTCAATGCGCTCGGCTTCGCCCAGCATTGTCTCGTCCGGCGCTAGCGCGTCGCGCTCTCGCGTCAGCCGGTCAAGTTCCGTTTCGCCCTGTTCGATGTCGCGGTGCAGACGCGCGGCCTGCTCAATAAGCTCGCGGATGCGCACGGCGGTCTCGTCGGGTATCTCCGGCACGTCGCGCAGCGGAGCCAGATTTTCGCGCTTGATGCGTAGCATCGCCCAGTCCCGCATTGCGCCTTGCCAGCGTTCGATTTGCTTGAGCCGCTTTCGTAAAGCTTCGGCTTCCTGCTTCGCCTCCGCATGCGCCGCGTGCGCCTCCTTGTGGGCCTCGATCAGCTTGCGGTATTGCGGCGCGCTGACCGCCACCCCTTTCAGCGCTGCGTCCACCTGCTCCAGTTCGCGCTTGAGATCGCTCAGCCGTTGCTTCTTGCCGCGCGGCTTGAAGAAGGCTTCAGCCTCGCCGCGCACCTCCTCAAGCCTGGCGCTGATCGAAGACAAGCCTGAGGTCGCAGCGAACAGCGCCTCGCCGAGCCGCCCACGGCTGCGATAAAGCTCCTCGCCGCCAGCCTTGAGCGTCTCGCTGTCGAGCGAGAACATCAGCTCGAAGGTCTCGCGGTCCATTCCGCCCAACGCGGCATCCAGCAGCGCGCGATTCGCCGGCTGATCATCACCCGAGATCAGGTCGTTCTTGCGCCGCTTCAGCCGCCGCCACGCCACGCTTTGCCCGCCGGTCTCCAGCGTTCCGCCGATTTCCATCGCCTTGTAATCGTGAAGGAAGGCGAAGTCGGATTGCGCGGGGATGCCGAACAGCAGGTCGCTCAGCGCTGCGCGCAGCGTGGATTTGCCCGCTTCGTTAGGGCCGTGGATGATATGCAGGTCGGGAGCGTCGCCCGCCGCGCCAAAGTCGAGCGCGTGGCCGGTGAACGCACCAAAGCGCGTGAGGTCGAGCCGCCGGAAGCGCATTAGTCCTCCTCCGCGCTGCGCAACCGGGCTAGGACATCGCCCGCGCCATCGCGGATCAGCGTATCGGCCAGCGCACGCCGCGCATTGTCATCGTCCGGGAAGCTCTTGCGCGCCTCGGCGGGCAGCGCGCGGCGGATAGCATCCGTGGCGGCGAGCGTCTGCTCCGCCACCTCCGGCGGCAGGCTTTCGGGCGTAATTAGCGCCTCAAGCTCGGCCAGCGGCCCTGTCTGGGTTTGCTGTGCGCCGCCAAACGCGAACTTGACCCGGTCGATCAGCGCCCCGCCGATGCTCTCAGCCGCCTGCCGCGCTTGGGTAAGCGTCAGATCATCGTCGCGGCGCAGCCGGGCGGCCAGTGGCGTATCGCCGGTCAGAGTCAGCCGCGCGACCAGCCATGGCGCGGCGACGGCCTCGCGCGTTTCGGCCAGAGCGCGTTCCATCGCATTGGCGGTGTCGGTCATCGTCTGCGCGCCGGTCAGATCAACCGTTACCCGCTCGAACTGCGCGACCGCCGTCGGCACCTCCTCTGCCGTGATCGCACCGTCATCGCCCAGGCTCACCAGCGTCGCGGATTTCGGTCCGTCCTCGCCGATGTCGCGCCCCTGCGGGATGCCCGGCATCACCACCCAGGGGGCTTCCGCGTGCACTGAGCGCTTATGCACATGCCCGAGCGCCCAGTAGTCGAAGCCGTGGTCGCGTAGATCTGCGATCGAGCAGGGCGCATAGACGTCGTGCCCTTCAGCGCCCGTCAGGCTGGTGTGCAGCAGGCCGATATTGACGAGGCCGGGCAGGGGCGCGGGGTAGCGGTTCAGCAGGTTCTCTGGCACATGTGACGACGCGAAGCTGAGCCCATGGATCGCCACGCCCGCACCCGTCAGCCGCTCAGTGCCGCCTCGCGCGCCGAAGACGTGGACGTTCTCCGGCAGGCTCAACTCGCGCGTCAGCACCGATTCCGCATCGTGGTTGCCGCGAATGACGAAGACGCGCACGCCGGCTTCATTTAACCGGCGCATCTGCCGCCCGAAGAACAGCGCCGTGCTCATGTCGCGGATATCGCGGTCGTAAAGATCTCCGGCGATGATCAGCGCATCCAGCCGCCGGTCCAGGCAGGTGTCGACGATCCCGCTGAACGCCTGACGGGTTGCGCCCCGGATTTGCGCGCTCAGCTCTGCATCGCGCAGCGCCAGGGTGGTCAGCGGCGTGTCGAGATGAATGTCAGCAGTGTGCAGAAAGCGGAAGGCCATCGCCCGATCCGTGGCAGGACTTTTGCTCGCAGTCTACAGAAGTCTATAGATTTGCGCGCTCCCGCCCATCCCCGCGCCACCTCTGTCCCCAACCGGCGCCAGAGGACGCGCGATAAAGCGCGAAAGGTGTCACGTTTGCTTGACAGTCGCGCCGCCGCTGTCTAAGTGCCGTGAGGCGTATCTGCAGCTGATAGGGAGGATGGTCATGTTCGGCAAGACCGCGCTACAGGTGATTCTTGGTATCTGGGTGCTTTGGCATCTGGCTTTCGGCATACTGGCGACATTCGCGCCGGATACGGGCGCACGGCTGAGCGGCTGGAGCCCGGAAGGCGGTTGGACCGCTGACATGCTGGCGATGAGCACGCAGTATGGGATGGTCATGCTGATCCTTACCGTTGTTTATGCGATCATGGCTGTCGATCCGCTGCGCTACATCGCCCTGCTGTGGGTGGCGATCGTCGAGCAGGTGCTAGGCATCGCCTATGCGGTCTATATCTATTTCAACATTGGCGGCGTGACCGTGCCGCAGGTCGCCGTTCAGGGCGGAATCAACGTCGTCATTATCGCGCTTCTGTTTGGCTTCTGGTCGAGCCTGCGCTCGCGTGGCGGGACGACGGCCACCGCGTAGCTCCGCTTTACGGCGCAAGCTTGAGCGGCGATAATCGCGGTTGGTCAAAAGGCGCTTTTGTTGTGTTGCTCATGAGTCTGCGGTTCGCGGTTTTGGTTGCGTTGAGTGTCGCGCTGGCTGGGCTGAACGCACCGCCCGCTGAGGCTTATGGCGGCTGTGCGGCTGAGGGCTATTGCCCGCCGTGGCGTGGATGCGTTCGCGACAGCTGTGGCCTCTGGCGCGATTGCGGGGCCGCGACATGCTACTATGCTCCGGCTGATCCGCCGCCCCGGCGCGAATGGCGAAACGAGAAGCCATGGGCACCTGAAGCTCATTGGGATCACGAAGCACGGTGGATTCCGGAGAAGCACCAGTGGCGGCACTTCCTGGACGGCGACCGGCCAACGCCGGCTCCGCCAACGCGCCGGCCTGACATCTCTACCGCGCAGCCGGAAATCGTCGATTCCGATCCGCCGGGGGCCACCGCTGACCGCCAACCGGAGCCGGAGGATGATGCGCAGCAACCGGACAGCGAAATGCCGCCACGCCGGAGCGCCGAGATTCCCGAACGCTACCAGAACGCTGCAAACACCATAGGACATACGCTGAGCGCGATCCAAAGCGGCGCGAGGCTCTACCGCGACAACTGCTCATCGTGTCATGGGGCCGCCGGCGAAGGCGATGGCCCGCGCGCGCAATCTCAAAGAACCGCGATGCCGCCACTGCCATATACGCTGGATCAAGGATACAGTACCGACGCGTACCTGCTCTGGGCGATCATGGAGGGCGGCGAGCCGTTCGGTACCGATAAGCCGGGCTTCGCCGACAGCCTCAGCACCGATCAGGCCTGGCAGATCATCGCTTACATGCGGGCCGACTTTCCCGAGATCAGCCCCGCGCAACCCGCCCGACAGAACATGCAGACGCAAACAGGCAACACTTCCGCTGCCGCTCGCTGATCCGGTCTCAGATCGTGGCGATAAAGTGGCCTGATCAATCCTTCTTTAATGCCACCCAGCCATCAATGTCTCGAACGGCCTCAATCGTTCCCCGCGTAGCACACGGGGCCGGCGCGGCAGCGTGACGCCGCGTTTTTCCGCTCTCCCGGCGACGATCAGCGGCCGTCTGCGCCGCGCGCAAGCCGGAACACGCACGCTGAACATGCACGGCATCCTTAAGGTGTCCGGCAACGAAATGATTGGGGATTAGAGACGATGAGCCGCTTAACCGATCTATCGAACCACACATCCGACCATGCGGCCCGCGCCACGCTCCGCATTGAGGAACTAATCGACAGCTATCTTCGCGCCTTGAGCAGCGCGCCGTCCGAGGAAACCGGAGCCTACTGCGTTACGCTCGTGGCGCGCTCACCAGCAAGCCCGGCAGCCGCGGCCTTGGCAGCCAAGGCGGAAGAACTCGGCGCGCAGCAAGTGACCGCAAGCATCATCTTCGCTAAGCCTGCGCCGAGCGACGCCCTTGACGATGTACTCCGCGCGATCCGCCCGGTTTTGCGCGGCGAGGCAGTGGCCGCGCGGGTGCGCTGGGCGCGGAACCCGGCGTTGCTGGATGCGCATGAACAGCTCACGCTCGGCGCGTCGATTTGCTGGTCGGGCGACTCCATGCGCCGCGCGCCGCAGCGCCCGCAGGCATTGGAGATCGCGGAGGAGGGTGCGCCAGATGCAGTCCGCCGCGCTGCGCTGGGCTTCTCCGCGCTTTGGGCCGCCTCGAAGCCGTTGACCACAAGCCAGATCCGCAGTGAAAAACGCCGGGTTTACGACTCGCTCTCGGATATGGCGATGGCCGTGCATCAGCGCGAGGGCGGCGAGGTGGCTATCCCCAGCATCAGCGATAACACCACGCGGCATTGAGCGCTGGTCTCAGCAGCCGCGCCACGGATCGACGAAGTGCGGTGCGGCCGCTCGCTCATTGCGCTCACGAGGCGGGCTTGCCGCGCCCGTGCCGCCTGCGCGGCCGGTTGGTGCGGCAGGCACTGCGGCGGGGATAACTCGCTGTTCGTCCTGCATGGCGGCCTCCTAGACGGCTTGGCGGCGGGTCTCGCCTTCGGCGGCCTGTGCACGGCGTGCGGGCAGCCCGATGAAGATGATCGCCGGGCCTTCGATGTTATGCGCGCTGATCTGCTCGCACATGTCGCTCAAGCTCGCGCTCACCCGCTTTTCCTGGGGCCGCGATGCGTTTTCGATGATGGTGACCGGCGTTTCCGGTGATGCGCCATGGAGCATGAGGCGGCCTTGCACGAACCGTGCAGCGCGTACGCCCATATAGATCGCCAGCGCCTGGCTCTGCTGCGCCAGAGCCCGCCAGTCATGCTCTGCATAGCCGCGCGCCTCATGCGCAGTCAGGAAAGTGATCGCCTGGTTGCGCCCGCGCCGCGTGAGCGAGCGCCCGGCCGAGGCGGCGGCCGCTGATCCGGATGTGATGCCGGGAACCACCTCCCATGCGATCCCGGCCTCGTCCAGCGCGTCCAGTTCTTCGTCGGCGCGGCCAAACACCATCGGGTCGCCGGATTTGAGCCGCGCCACGGTCGCGCCGGAGCGTGCGTGGTCGATCATCGCGACGTGGATGTCGTGCTGCTCCCACGATGGCCCCCCCGGCGTCTTGCCGACCTCGATCAGCTCGGCCTCGCGGCGGGCCAGCTCCAGAATCCGTTCGTCCACCAGGCGGTCGTACAGAACGACGTCGGCCTCATGCAGCACGCGGCGCGCCTTGAGCGTCAAGAGTTCCGGGTCGCCCGGCCCCGCGCCGACGAGGATCACGCGCCCGGCCTCGCGCTGGGGCTCGCCCGCGCCAAATTCCGCAATCAGCCGCTCCAGCGCCGCGCGCACCGACGCCTCTCCGCCTTCGGCCATCGCCGCCGGGCCATCCGTCTCGAAAAACCGCGACCAGAACGCCCGGCGAACGCGCCCGCCGGGCAACGCCGCGGCCTGATCCCGATAATCGCGCGCAATCGCAGCGAGCTGCCCCAGTTCGACCGGCAGCCGTTCCTCAATGTCCGCCTTGATCCGCCGGGCCAGCACCGGCGCTGCGCCTTCCGTGCCGATCGCCACCGTCACCGGGTCGCGGTCCACGATGGCCGGGGTGATGAACTGCGAGAGCGTCAGGTTATCGACCACATTGACCAGCACGCCCGCGCGCTCGCCCATCGCCCGAACTTGCGCGTCCAAGGCCGGGTCTTCATGCGTCGAATAGACGAGCCTCGCGCCGAACAGCGCCGCGAACGGCAGCGGCTTGTCGAACCAGCGCAGCCGGCCTTCGTCGTGCCAGCTTCGCACATCGTCGCAGGCATGTTCCCCATAAACCTCGATCAGCGCATCGGTCTTGAGCAGCAGGCGAAGCTTGGCCGCCGCTGTCTCGCTCGCGCCGGACACAACGACGCGCTGGCATTTCAGATCGACGAAAACGGGAAAGTGACGCATTCCAAATCCTGGTTATCTGTTCACGCGCACTTTCAAACGAAAAACCGGTCCGACGTTTGCTGAAAGTGCTCTAATAGTCGGCCAAGGTCAGCTTCAGCCCGTCGAGCGAATCGTCCCAGATGATCTGGCACGAAAGCCGCGAATTCGGTTGCACCGTTGGCAATTCATCTAGCTTGAACTCTTCCTCGTCGCGCGGAGGAAACAGCTTTTCGACCCAGTCCTCGTCCACCAGCACATGGCACGACGCGCAGTCACAGCCGCCGCCACAGGTTCCTTCCACACCGACCCCGTAATCCCGCAGAATCTCCATCACGCGCCAGCCTTCGACAGCTTCCAGTGCGTGCGTGTTGCCTTCTCGGTCGATAACGATGATTTGCGCCATCCGTGCCTCCTTCCTTCAGGTCATTGCCGGCGCGCTCAGAAACCTTGGAGCGCTTAAAGACAAGCTTAACCGAAATCCGTGGCACTGTAGATAGCGCACGACAAGCCAACTGTCAGAATTATTTGACACTTGGTTTCGCCGTCATGATGCGAAGCATGCGCCGCGACCCGTCCCCGCGCAACAGCTTGCAACCTGATCCGGAATTTGTTTCACCAGCGCACACGCGCATAGACTGTTGGGCTGTTCGTGCTGGTCTTATATGACTGACAGACGGTCAGGGCCAACCAGCCGCTAGACGCCTGGAGTACGAATGAGCATGACTTATGACCAGCGCCGGACTTTTGCGATCATCTCGCATCCGGACGCGGGCAAGACGACATTGACGGA
>CAZNGB010000020.1:0-20239 GCA_964572465.1 uncultured Hyphomicrobiaceae bacterium | reverse complement strand
CAGCCAATGTCGCCAGCGGTGCGCAAGCTGGTCGAGGAACAGGGTGTTGACCCAAGTACGGTCGAGGGAACCGGCCGCGAGGGTCGGCTTCTGAAAGGCGACATCCTTGCGGCGCTGGATGGCGGGTCGGTTTCCACCGAAGCGCGCCAGCAGCCCCAGCGCGAACGCGCTCCCGCGCCGCAAGCCGATTCCGAGCGGGAAGAGCGCGTGCGCATGTCGAAACTGCGCCAGACCATCGCCCGCCGCCTCAAAGAGGCGCAGCACAACGCCGCGATGCTCACGACCTTCAATGAGGCGGACATGTCCGGCATCATGGAGGCGCGTCAGCGGCACAAGGCCGATTTCGAGAAACGCCACGGCGTAAAGCTCGGCTTCATGGGATTTTTCCTGAAAGCCTGCGTGCGCGCGCTGCACGATGTGCCGGCCGTCAACGCGGAAATCGACGGCGAGGACCTCATTTACAAGAACTACTATCACATCGGCGTGGCAGTCGGCACCGATCGCGGCCTGGTGGTGCCCGTGCTGCGCGACGCCGACGCGATGAGCTTTGCCGACATCGAGAAGAAGATCTCAGACTTCGGCGCGCGCGCCCGCGACGGCAAGCTTGGAATCGATGAGATGCAAGGCGGCACCTTCACGATCTCCAATGGCGGCGTCTATGGCTCGCTGATGTCCACGCCGATCCTGAACGCGCCGCAATCCGGCATTTTGGGCATGCACAAGATTCAGGAGCGCCCGATGGCGGTGAACGGCGGCATCGAGGTGCGCCCGATGATGTATCTGGCCCTGTCCTATGACCACCGCGTTATCGACGGCAAGGAGGCGGTGACGTTCCTCGTGCGCGTCAAGGAAAGCCTTGAAGACCCTGAGCGGCTGTTGCTCGATCTGTAATTTTTAAAGGATAACCGGAATGCGTTTTGCGTTGGCCTTCGCCATATTGCTCGGGCTGGCTGGATCAGCTGCGCACGCTCAGAGCTTCGACTGCGCCAAGGCCCGGATCGCCAGCGAATTCGCGGTCTGCGACAATGCGCAGTTGAGTCGCCTCGATGAGGAGATGTCAGCACTTTATTTCGGCCTGCCTGTTGTTGTGCGAAACGAAATCGCCGGATCGCAACGCCGCTGGCTGCGCCGGCGCAACGCCTGCGGGTATGACGTGCTCTGCATCGAGAACGCCTATCTGCGCCGGATCGAGCTGCTTTCGCAATTCTAGAACAATTGGTGGACGGCCAACGGGGGGCATTTTGACCATCGAATTGACCGTTTTGGTGCTGGCGGTGCTGCTCGCCTATGCGCAGCTCACGATCTACGCCGTTTTCGCCAATCGCGATTTCGGCCCCAGTTACACCATGAGCCCGCGCGATGGCGGCCCCGATCGCCCGGCGTCGGTCATGACGGGCCGGCTACGGCGCGCTTATGAGAACCACCTTGAAACCCTGCCGTGGTTCGCAATCGCTGTTCTGGTGGCCCACGCGGCCAGCGCCACAAGCTGGATCACCGCGGCGTCATCGCTGATTTATCTGGGCGCGCGGATCGTCTATATCCCCTGTTATGCATTTGGCTGGCGGCTGCGCTCGCTCGTTTGGGGTGTGGCTGCACTGGCGATACTGGTGATTCTTGGCGACACGCTGATTTGAGGCGGTGCGCGCCCGGACTGAACATTCGATTTGAAAGGCACTGGCATGGCGGAAAGTTACGACCTCGTCGTCATCGGGACCGGCCCGGGCGGGTATGTCTGCGCGATCCGCGCGGCGCAACTCGGCTTGAGCGTCGCGGTGGTTGAAAAACGCAAGGCCCACGGCGGCACCTGCCTGAATGTCGGCTGCATCCCGTCAAAGGCGCTGCTGCACGCCTCCGAGTTATATGATGAAGCCAACCACGGCTTCGCGGCAATGGGCATCGAGGCGAACGCGAAGCTCGATCTGTCCAAGATGATGGGCTTCAAGGACGAGGCGGTTGAGGGCAACACGCAAGGCATCGAATATCTGTTCAAGAAGAACAAGATTACCGCGCATCACGGCGCGGGCCGTGTCGCCGGGCCAGGCACGGTCGAGGTGAAGGGCGAGGACGGAGCGGTGACGGCCCTTAACGCCAAGGCCATCGTTATCGCCACTGGCTCTGATGTTATCCGCCTGCCGGGTATCGAGATCGACGAGAAACGCGTTGTCACCTCCACTGGCGCGCTTGAGTTGAGCGAAGTGCCGGGCAAGATGCTGGTGGTCGGCGGCGGCATCATCGGGCTGGAACTTGGCTCGGTCTGGCGCCGGCTGGGCGCGGAGGTGCAGGTCGTTGAGTTTCTCGAGCGGATCACGCCTGGCATGGACGCCGAGGTTTCCAAGCAGTTCATGCGTATCCTCAAAAAGCAGGGCGTCGAGTTCACACTGGGCCACAAGGTCACCGGCGTTGATGCCAGCGGCAACCGCCTCAAGGCGACGATCGAGCCAGCCGACGGTGGTGAGCCGCAGGAAGTCGACGCCGATGTGGTGCTGGTTGCGGTGGGGCGCGCGCCTTACACCGAGGGCCTTGGCCTTGACGATGCCGGCGTCGAGACGGATCAGAAGGGCCGGATCGCTGTTGACGGCCATTACAAAACGAGCGTGGACGGCATCTACGCCATCGGCGATGTGATCCACGGGCCGATGCTGGCGCACAAGGCCGAAGAAGAGGGCGTCGCCGTCGCCGAAATCCTCGCGGGTCAGGCTGGTCACGTAAATTACGGCGTGATCCCCGACGTGATCTACACCTATCCCGAGGTCGCCAAGGTCGGAAAGACCGAGGAGGAATTGAAGGGCGAAGGGGTCGAATACCGCGTCGGCAAGTTCCCGTTCACGGCGAATGGCCGCGCCAAGGCCAACCGCCAGACCGATGGTTTCGTCAAGGTGCTGGCCGACGCCAAGACCGACCGCGTGCTCGGCGTGCATATCCTCGGGCCGGATGCTGGCAACATGATCGCGGAAGCCGCGGTGCTGATGGAGTTCGGCGGCTCGGCGGAGGACCTGGCGCGTACCTGCCATGCGCATCCGACGCTGGCCGAGGCTGTCAAGGAAGCCGCGCTTGCGGTGGACGGCCGCGCAATTCATATGTAGGCGCATGAAGCCGCGTTTCCTCGTCCTCACCATCAGCACCGTTGTTGCATTGGCGATCCTCATCTCGCTCGGCGTCTGGCAACTAGAACGCCGCGACTGGAAACATGCGTTGATCGAGCGGATCGAGGCGCGCGCCGAAGCGCCGGCCAAGCCGCTGGAAGAGGTGCTGGCGCGCTGGCAGGGCGACCGCGACATCGAATACATGCGCGTTGAAATGACCGGCGAGCTGCGCGCCGCCCAGGAGTTCCACATCTACCAGATCAGAGACGGGCGAGCAGGCTGGCGCGTGGTTTCACCCTTCGAGACGGCTGGCCGGATCGTCATGCTTGATCGCGGCTTCGTGCCAGAACCGCTGAAGGACCCCAATTCCCGCGCCGATCAGCCCGTGCCGCGAGGCGAAATCACGCTCACCGGCCTTGCGCGCGCGCCGGGCCAATCGAACTTCGTGACGCCCGAGAACGAGCCGCAGCGCAATCGCTGGTACTGGCGCGATCTGGACAGCATCGTGGCGCAGCTTCCGCCCGATGCCCGCGCGCGGGCCGTGCCGTTTTTCGTTGAGGCCGAGGCCGGCGCGCTGCCAGGCGAGTGGCCACGCGACGGCGTGACCCAGCTCCGACTGCGCGACCGGCACTTGTCCTATGCCATGACATGGTTCGGGCTGGCGCTGACGCTTGTGGGCGTTTATGCGGCTTACGTTTTTTCGCGTCGGCGCGGTCCGCAGCAAAAGCCGCAGACGGGCTGAAGCTGGCAGCCTTCGCCGGGTTGCCGTAGCGTCGTCGCAGGCTTAACGTGGCGTGTAAAGTATGAGGCTTGGCAGGATTGTCGGGCGTGCGCGTGGGTTTTCTGAGGTTCCTTTCGTGAAATACGTCAGCACACGCGGCATCGCACCCCGCCTTGACTTCGAAGACGCAGCCCTGACCGGCCTGGCGCGCGACGGTGGGCTCTATGTGCCCGAAACCTGGCCCACGCTCACCCCTGGGCAGATCGCCGCCTTCGCAGGCAAACCCTATGCTGAAGTCGCCGCTGAGGTCATGGCGCCGTTCATGGGCGACGCGATGCCCGCCGGCGAATTGCGCGAGATGGCTGCGCGCGCCTATGCGCCGTTCCGCCACCCGGCAACCGCACCGCTGGTGCAGACCGGACCGAACGATTTCATTCTGGAGCTATTCCACGGGCCGACGCTGGCCTTCAAGGATTTCGCGATGCAGGTGCTCGCGCCGCTGATGGAGCGCGCGCTTGGCCGTCGCGGCGACCGCGCCGCGATCGTTGCGGCGACTTCGGGCGACACGGGCGGTGCGGCGGTCGAGGCGTTCAAGGGGCGCGATCATATCGACCTGTTCGTGCTGCATCCGCAAGGGCGCACCAGCGAGGTGCAACGCAAGCAAATGACCACCGTGGACGCGCGGAACATCTACAACATCGCGGTGCGCGGCAATTTTGATGATGCGCAGGCGATCGTGAAGGGTCTGTTCAACGACCACAGCTTCCGTGACAGGTATCGGCTGGCGGCGGTCAATTCGATCAACTGGGCGCGGATCATGGCGCAGGTGGTCTATTACTTCACCGCCGCCGTTACGCTCGGGGCGCCGCACCGCGCTGTGAGCTTCTGCGTGCCCACCGGCAATTTTGGCGACATCTTCGCGGGCTGGGTGGCGCGGCAGATGGGGCTGCCGATCGAGCGCCTGGTGATCGCCTCCAATGTCAACGATATTCTCGCGCGCGCGCTGGAGAGCGGGCGTTATGAGCGCGGGCCGGTCGTTCCGTCGTTGAGCCCCAGCATGGACATTCAGGTGTCGAGCAATTTCGAGCGGCTGCTGTTCGAGATGAGCGGTAGCGATGCGGACCTGGTGCGCGCGCAGATGGATACGCTGCAGCAGTCGGGCGGCTTCACGCTGGAGCCGGCGCAGTACCGGGCGCTGGGCGAACTGTTCGCCGCCGCGCGGGCGGATGAGGAGCAAACGACAAACGCGATCCGCGTCATGTACAACGCGACGGGTTACATCGCCGACCCGCACACCGCCGTGGGTCTGCATGCCGCTTGCATGTGCCGGGGCAACGACAGCGTGCCGATGATCACTCTCGCCACCGCGCATCCGGCGAAGTTCCCTGACGCGATCCGCGAAGCCATTGGCATAACGCCGGATGTTCCCGAAGCCTTGCGCGTGCGCCTCAACGCGCCGGAGCGCTATGATGTGCTCGATAGCGAGCAGGGACAGATCGCGGAATACATTGGCGCGCATGTGAAACAGTAGGCTGGACCAACCCTATGACTATGCAAAGCAGAGCGCGCGTCACGACGCTTAGAAACGGCCTGCGCGTCATCTCCGAGGCAATGCCGCATGTCGGCACTGTCTCGCTGGGCATCTGGGTCGCCAGTGGCTCGCGTGCGGAAGCGCCGGAAGAGCACGGCATCGCGCATATGCTCGAGCACATGGCCTTCAAGGGCACTGAGAACCGCTCGGCCCGCGATATCGCCGAGCAGATCGAAACCGCGGGCGGCGAGATCAATGCCGCAACAGGGGTTGAGACGACCTCCTATTTCGCCCGGGTGCTCCAGGATGAGGTGCCGGGCGCGCTGGACGTGCTGGCCGACATTCTGCGCAACCCGGTCTACAAGGAAGAAGATCTCGGCTTGGAACGCACGGTCGTCCTGCAGGAAATTGCGGCGACGCGGGACAATCCGGAGGATGTGCTGTTTGACGCCGCGCTAGCTGTTGCTTTTCCGGATCAGCCGCTGGGCCGCCCGGTGCTGGGCACGGCATCAAGTGTTCGCAACTTTCGCCGCGACAACCTGGTCCGCTTTCGCGACGCCAATTACGGTGCGCAGCGCATGATCCTTAGCGCAGCCGGAGCCGTGGATCATGACATGCTGGTGCGCGAGGCCGAGCGCCTTTTGAGTGATCTGCCAAGCGACCGCGCCGCAGCCTTTGCGCAGCCGCAATATCGCGGCGGCTACAAGGCGGTGAACATGCCGCTTGAGCAGTCGCACGTGTTGATCGCGTTCGAGTCTCCCGCATCGCGCGACCCTGATTTCTACACCGCGCAGGTCTGCGCGGGTCTGCTCGGCGGGGGTATGTCTTCGCGGCTGTTTCAGGAAGTGCGCGAGCAGCGCGGGCTTTGCTATGCAATCTATGCGTTCTGCTCCGGTTTCTCCGACACCGGACTGTTCGGCATCCATGCTGCGGCTGACGAGACGCAAGTTCCAGCGCTGATGGATGTGATCACGCTGGAGGTGCGTAAGCTTGCTGAGGAAGGGCCGCGCGATGATGAGGTGCAGCGCGCCAAGGCGAACATGAAGGCCGGGTTGTTGATGAGTCTGGAAAGCTCTGCAACGCGGGCAGAGTTTCTGGCGCGGCATCTTTACATCTTCGAGAAACCGCCGGAATTTGAAAAGCTGATAGCACATGTCGAGAGCGTCGATCCGCAGCGGGTTCGCCGGTTCGTGCAGCGGCTTCTGAGCGCTGGCTCGCCGTCTTGCGTTCATGTTGGCCCGCGCGCGCAGGCGCCAGAGCTTCGGGCCATCGCCGAGGGGTCTTTGAGGCTTTAAGCAAGCTGCCTGCGCGGGAGGCAGGCATCAGAGGAACTGCGCAATGGCATTTCTGCGGTCGCCCCCAACCCCGGAAAACGGTCCTCAGATCGAGTGGGAAGACCTGATCTTGCGGATGCCCCGCCTGAGCGATTATCACGCCTGGGCTGAGCTGCGCGCAGAGAGCCGCACGCATCTGGAGCCCTGGGAGCCGGCCTGGACGCCGGATGAACTCTCCCGCGGGGCCTATCGCATGCGCCTCAAGCACTACATGCGTGAATTGCGTGAGAACAGCGGCTATGCCTTTTTTATGTTCAAAGCCGATGATACGACGCTAGTCGGTGGCGCAACTTTGAGTAATATTCGACGTGGTGTGAGCCAGTCATGTTCACTAGGATATTGGGTCGGGGCGCCTCACGCAGGCCAGGGCCACATGACGAACGGTGTGCGCGCGATCGCCACATTCGTCTTCGAAACCCTTCACCTGCATCGGCTTGAGGCGGCGTGTTTGCCAACGAATGTGGCCTCCATCCGGGTGCTGGAGAAGGTGGGCTTTACCCGGGAGGGGCTGGCCCGGGAATACCTGAAAATCAACGGTAGGTGGCAAGACCATTTTCTCTACGCTTTACTCAGGGACGATCCCCGCCGATAAGCGGGCCGCGAACGCGGTGTGGGGCGGACGGCTCTTGACCGCGCGCTCGACGAGAACGTACGTGACCGCGCTGGTGGTCGCTGCGCTTGCGGCGCTGCTCATGCTGGCGGCAGGTCCGGCGCGCGCACTGGAAGCGATCGTCGTCAGCCCGGATCAGAAGAAGCTCGACATCACGCTGCTCGGCGAACTGTATGAAGGCCGCGGCGACAGTATCAGCGTCGAAACCGCGCCCGACGCAGACGGCATCACCGGGCGCATGGCCGTGCAGGCGTCAACGCCTGGAACAAACCCGAACTGGGTGGTGTTCGCCCTCACCAACCCGACGGAAAGCCGGATCGAGCGCATTCTGATCGCGCATCGCTACCAACTCTCTGGCAGTAAGGTCATATGGCCCGATCTGGATGCCCCACGCATCGCTCAAGTGACCCCATCCGTGGGCTTCAAGCCTCAGCGCATCCCGGCCGATCGCGCCGATTTGTTTCGCATCACGCTGGAGCCGGGCAGCACCGTCACGTTCATCGTCGAGCTGCGATCGGTGGACTTTCCAAGGTTGATGCTCTGGGACGGCGCGGCGCTGGGCAAGCAGGCAACCGACACAACCCTTCTCAATGGCATCCTGCTGGGCATCGCGGGGCTTCTGGCGATCTTTCTCACGGCGATTTTCGTTGCCAATCATCGCGCAGTATTCCCGGCTACCGCGTTGGTCGCATGGAGCGCTGTGGCTTATCTGTGCGTGGATTTCGGCTTTTGGCACAAGCTGTTCCAGCTGTCGCCCGATCTGAACGCCGTTTATCGGGCTGGCGCAGAAGCTGCGCTCGCGGCCAGCATCGTGATTTTTCTCGCCGTCTATCTGAGATTGCGACAGTGGCAGCCCGTGCTGCTGCCGGTTTTCGCCGGTTGGGCGCTCCTTCAGTTGGGGCTGGTTGCCTTTGCGGTCATCGACGCACAGCTCACGGCGGGGCTGGCACGGCTGTCCTTTGTACCGATCGCGGGCGTGGGGACGCTGCTGATCCTCCTGCAAACCTTCCGGGGCGAGGATCGCGCGCTCACGCTGCTGCCGACCTGGATGCTGTTTCTCGTTTGGCTGTTCGGCGCGGGCGTGGCGGTGCTGGGGTATCTGTCCGGCGATATCGTCGTGCCAACGCTGTCCTCCGGCCTGGTGCTATTCGTTGCGTTGCTGGGCTTCAGCGTCACGCAATACGCCTTTTCGCCGGGCGATTATGCCGGCTCGGGTCAGGCTGGTCATCTGGGGCGCGGCGCGGCGGCGCTGGAGGCCTCGGGCGCATCAGTCTGGGAGTGGGATGTGCGCCGCGAGGAGATAAAGGTCGGGCCAGAGATCGAGCGCCTGCTCGGCTATTCCAAGGGAACGCTGAACTGCGGCACCGAGGACTGGCTGCAATACGTGCATCCATCTGACCGTGAGCGTGTCAAGATCATGCTCTGGACGGTGCGCGAGCGCGATGGCGGGGAGCTGGAAGCCGACCTGCGCTTGCGGCGCAGCGACGGCAGCTATCTGTGGTATCAGCTGCGCGGACGCGCGGTGAAGCTGCCGCAAAGCCAGATCCTGCAGTGCATTGGGCTGCTGCGCGACATCACGGCGCAAAAGCGCAGCCAGGAGCGCCTGACTCACAACGCAGTCTATGATGCGCTCACGGGCCAGCCGAACCGCGAACTGTTCCTCGACCGCGCGAGCCAGGCAATGCTGCGTTGTGAAGGCGAGGGGACCAAGCCGACGGTAATCGTCATCGATATCGACCAGGTGCGCGGTGGGGGCCATACGCCCGATGCGATCATCAGCGACAGTATGTTGCTCACGGTTTCGCGCCGCCTGGGCCGTCATGTGCGCGACACCGACACCTTGGCGCGTATCGGCGTCGATCAGTTTGCGATGCTGCTGACCTCGGAAACGGATCCGCGCTATATCGCCATGCTCGCCGAGCGGATGCGCCGCTCGTTGCGCTCACCGATGAAATTGAGCGGGCAGGAGGTCGCGCTGATCGGCAGCATCGGTATTTCGGTGTTTGACGGACGGCAGGCTGATGGCCATGCCTTGTTGTCTGAAGCCGAACTCGCCGCATACCGCGCCAAACGCGCCGGCGCCGACCGGATCGAACTTTACAAGCCGGACATGAGCGCGGGCAGTGATGATCGCGCCGAATTGGAAAAAGACCTGGAGAAGGCCATCGACCGTCGGCAGATCGTGCTGCTGTATCAGCCGGTCATGCGCCTTGCCGATAACCAGCTCGCCGGTTTCGAGGCGCTGTTGCGCTGGAACCATCCAAGGCACGGCTTGCTGAGCCCGCGTGAATTCATCCAAGCCGCCGAGAAAGCGGAAATGACCGCTACGCTCGGCCGATACGCCGCTGAACGCGCATTGCGCCAGTTACAGCGCTGGCAGAAGGCCTGGCAGCGTAGCGACGATCCAATGTTCGTGGCGCTAGACATCTCCCATCGTGCCATGCTGCGCAGCGAGGTTGTGCAGGAGTTGCGCAACGTGATTGGCCGCGGCGCGGTGCCCGACCGCTGTTTCTGGGTCGAGGTCAGCGAAACCGTGGTGATGGAGAATCCCGAACAGATCGTCGAGGCGCTGTCCAGTCTCAAATCGGTTGGCGCGAGGCTCGCGCTCGATGAGTATGGCAGCGGGTATTCCTCGATCTCCTATCTTCACCGGCTGCCCCTCGACGTACTGAAGCTCGACCGCTCACTGGTACGCTCGGCAAGCGCCTCCGGGGCCGACCCGGTGATCCTGCGCTCGGTGCTGGCGATGGCGCAGGAGATGGGCTTTGACGTGGTTGTGCAAGGGGTCGATCGTGACCGCGATGCGGGATACCTGCGCGCGCTTGGATGTGACTATGGCCAAGGGTTCTACTTCGGCGAGCCAATGACCGAAAAAGAAGTAATGAACCTCGTCAACACGCTGGCACGCGCAGCCGCAAAAGCAGACGGGTCACCGCGGCCGCACGCAAGCGCGCCCGCCACTGCGCCGCCACGGCGCATGGCCGCCCCGCCACCCGCGACGGCCGGCGGGGCGAGACGGCTGCCCCCGCCGGACTTGTCACCGCGCGGGCGTGTAGAGCAGGAACAGCTGTCAATCACCGATGAGCAGGCGAGCCGGCGGCGTTCAGCAGAAGAGGCCAGACGCGCCCAAGGAAATGCCAGGGGCGAACCAAGACAAGGCTGGCCTGAGTCCGGCCCACGAGGCAAGGGCGCACAAGCCGGCGCGCCAGCCCCGGCCAATGGGGCTTTCGATCGAGGTGCTCGGCCAGCGAGCGAGGCGCCCTCTGGCGGACAGCTTCGTCCACGTCAGCCCGGGATGTCAGGCCAGCAACCGCCGCCGCCCGCGGATGCCGGGAGCTGGGACGACGAAAATCCGGACAGCGCCCCCCCGCCGCGCCGCAGGGCTGGGCCAATGCGCCGTCGATAGAGCGCATTCCGACCGGGGTGAAACGGGGATCAGAACAAGTGCTCGGCAAACAAGGCATGATCGAAAAAATCATGTTCCCCGCGTGAGGGGGGATAAGCGCTTGCAAAGAATTTTTTGAAAGCTTGGATGATCAGGCGTTGCCCGCCTGGCTGACCAGGAAAGACGGATCGACCCCCAGCTTGGCGAGCGCCCGCGCATATTTCGCATCGGCGCGGGGATCAAACACCAATTCAGTATCTCCCGGGCAGGTTAGCCAGCCATTCGCCTGGATCTCGCTTTCCAGCTGCCCCGGCGCCCAACCAGCGTAACCCAGCGCCAGCAGTGATTGGTGGGGCCCGGCCCCTTCGGCAATCGCACGTAGGATATCAATCGTCGCGGTCAGGCAGACGCTGCCGTCTATCACAAGCGTGCTGTCTGACGAGAAGTAGTCCGCGGTGTGCAAGACAAAGCCGCGCCCGGTTTCCACCGGCCCGCCCACAAAGACGGACATATATCCCAATGTGGCAGGCACATTGATCGCCTTGTCCGCGGGGATCAGATCCAGCTGCTGGAGCAGATCGAGAAAGCTGAGATGCTCGGCCGGCCTGTTGATCACGATGCCCATCGCGCCCTCGGGAGAGTGCGCGCACAGATACACCACTGATCCGGCGAAGTTGTTGTCATCCGCCCCGGGCATCGCCACAAGAAGCTGACCGCTGAGATACCCTTCCGCGTCATGCTCGGTGAGTTGGTTTTTTTCCGACATCATCTTGCTACAGTAGCGCGGATGCGCGCGTGCATGAACCCACCTGCGCCATTTTTGCTTCGGGTTGCGACACCCTTGCGTTTGTCCGCACGCAAACGTGAACCGGCTTGCATTGTCCCGCGCTGGCGCGAAGGTGTACCCAACAAGCATGGTCCGCAGCGAATCGAAGACATTGGCGCGCCCAAGTTTTAGCTCAATCCAAGACAAGGTAGAGAACCGCGATGCGCCTGAGACGATTGGTGCTTCTGTTGCTGATCGCCGCAATGCCGGCTACGCAGGTGGCGGCAAACGACTGGCACGAAGGAGTGCACGCACGCGCGCGGCTTATCGGGGCAGGAGCGATTGACGCTGAACTACTCGCAGGCCGCACGGACCTGACAGCGCCGGTTTTACTTGCCGGTCTTGAGATCCGGCTCGATGTTGGCTGGAAGACGTACTGGCGCACGCCCGGAGATGGCATCGCGCCACAGTTCGACTGGTCCGCTTCTCAAAACGTTGCGCAGACGCAGGTGCTCTGGCCGGTTCCAGCGCATTTCCGCGATATCGCAGGGGAATACAATGGGTATGCTGATCGTGTGGTGCTGCCAATCGTCGTTGCGCCGCAGCAGCCAGCCAAGCCGGTAACACTGGCGCTCGGTCTGGAATATGCGGTCTGCAAGGATGTCTGCATCTCCGTCAGCAAGTCGTTCGCGCTCACATTGTCGACGGATGAGGGGGACGGGCGCGATCTGGTTTTGACTGCGCTGCGCGAGGTGCCTGTGCGCGCGCATGAACAAGCGCGCTGCGGCGCTCTGGTTCTTGAGGCCGTGGATGCGCGTCTTGACGGTCCTTCGCCGCGACTGGAAATCAGTTTTACCCATCCCGCACACGCGTCGCCGGACGATCTCTTCATTGAAGCCGAGACGGGCCAATTCCTGCCGCACCCCGAACGCGTCGAAGCTGCGCCGGAGCGCACCGTTTTTCACGTCGACCCCAGTGCTGGCGGCGACCCCCGCGCGCTTGTCGCACAGGCCCTGACCCTTACAGCCGTGTCCGCGCCGCGAAGTTGCGAAATGACCTGGACCGTGGAATGATCCGCCCGACGAACACTTTAACGCATGCCAAGCGATAGCGAGGGAAAACCACATGATAGCACCAGGCGACCGCATCCCCGAGGCGACGTTCCACGTCATGACCGCCGAAGGCCCATCGGAACTTTCTGCAAATGATGTGTTCTCCGGCAAGAAGGTCGTGCTGTTCGCGGTGCCCGGCGCGTACACGCCGACTTGCCACATGAAGCACCTGCCGGGCTTCATCCAGCACGCCGACGACTTCAAGGCCAAGGGCGTCGACACCATCGCCTGCACCGCCGTCAACGACCCGTTCGTGCTCGACCACTGGGCAAAGGCCACGGGCGCAGACGGCAAGGTGATGTTCCTGGCCGATGGCAACGCCAACTTCGCCAAGGCCATTGGCGCGGACCTCGATGCCAGCGCTTTCGGGCTGGGCACCCGGTCGCATCGTTACGCGATGCTGGTCGAGGACGGTGTGGTGAAATCGGTCCATGTCGAGGACGCGCCGACCGAGGTCACGTCCAGCAGCGCCGAGACGCTTTTGTCGGAGGTTTAATCGGGATCGGCATTGCGCTGGAGATATGGCGCCATGCCTTTTTGAGCCAGCTCGTGGGCGGCCTCATTCTCCGGGTCGCCCGCATGGCCGCGCACCCAATGAAATGTCACGTGATGGCGCCGACGGGCTTCATCCAGGCGGCGCCAGAGGTCTTCGTTCTTCACCGGTTTTTTTTGCGCGGTGCGCCAGCCATTCGCCTTCCACGCATCGATCCACTGGGTGATGCCCTGGCGGAGGTAGTTGGAGTCGGTGTAGAGATCGACTGTGACGGGCCGCTTCAGCGTCTCAAGCGCCTGGATGGCGGCCATCAGTTCCATGCGGTTGTTGGTCGTGTTGGCTTCGCCGCCGCTCAACGCCTTGCGCGCACCGCCGTAGATCAGCACCGCGCCCCAGCCGCCAGGGCCAGGGTTGCCGGAGCATCCGCCATCCGTGTAGATGCACACGCGCTGCGCGGCCGCTGCGCTTGTCCCGCCGTCCGATGGGGTCATGGCGCAAGTCCATATTCGCTCAGCGAAGCGACGCGCTGGTGAAAGCGTAGCTTACGCAAATATTCTTCAGGCGATTTGGGGCGGACATACGCATCAGGCGCGGTGTGGAACCAGTCATAAGCCCGCGTCAGCAGAAACCGCAGCGCCGCCCCGCGCGCAAGGATCGGCAGCGCCTCGGTCTCCGAAGCGCTCATCGGCCGCACGGCGCGATAACTTTCCAGAAAAGCGCGCGCCTTGGTGATGTTGAAGCTGTGATCGACCTCGAAGCACCAGGCATTCAGGCAGATGGCGATGTCATAGGCCAAGAGGTCGTTGCAGGCGAAATAAAAGTCGATCATGCCCGCCACTTCGCCGTCCAGGAACAGCACATTGTCCGGGAACAGATCGGCGTGGATGACGCCTGCTGGCAGATCGCGGGGCCATTGTTCGCGCAAGAACGCCAGCTCGCGATCGAGCAGATCGCCAAGGCGGGGCGATAGCTCATCCGCCCGCGCCCCCAGGTCGCCGCGCAGGCGCTCCCAGCCTTCGATCGAGAGGCTGTTCTGGCGACGTAATTGGAAGCCGCGCCCGGCCAGATGCAGCTTCGCCAGCTCCGCGCCGACCGATGCACACTGCGCAACGGATGGCCGGCGCACCGATATACCCTGCAAGAACGAGAATAGTGCCGCCGAGCGTCCGCACAATGTGTGAAGGACCTGCCCGCCGCGATCATGAATCGGGATGGGGCAGGGAGCAGACTGGGCGGCCAGATAATCGAGCAGGCCGATAAAAAACGGCAGATCGACGCTGGCCACCCGTTTTTCGTAAAGGGTCAGGATGTAATCGCCCTGCTCGGTGGTGACGAGGTAGTTGGTGTTCTCGACGCCCTCGGCGATGCCCTTCATCGAGACGGGCCGGCCGATGTCGTACCCATCAAGCAGGTCAGCGAGTTCTTCGGCTGAGACTTCGGTATAAACGGCCATGCCGGTTCGCTGGCTTGCGCTCAGGCAGCAGAATCCTGAAGCACGCGCGGTATCTTGAAGGTCACGTCCTCGGTCGCTGTCGTCACGGTTTCGATGGTGAGTTCGTAGCGCTCTGCGAGCGCATCAATGATTTCCTCCACCAGCGCCTCTGGGGCGCTCGCGCCCGCCGTGATGCCAATGCTGGAAATGCCCTCAAGCTCGGACCAGGGGATGTCGCTGGCACGCTGCACCAGATGCGCGATGTCGCAGCCGGAGACTTTGCCCACCTCGACCAGGCGCTGGGAGTTCGAGCTGTTGGGCGCGCCGATGACCAGAAGCGCCTGTGCTCGCGGCGCGATGGCCTTCACGGCCGCCTGCCGGTTGGTGGTGGCATAGCAGATGTCGTCCTTGTGCGGCGCGACAATGCTGGGAAAACGCTCCTTGAGGACGGCAACGATCGCGGCTGTATCGTCGACCGAGAGCGTGGTTTGTGTCACGAAAGCCAGCTTGTCCGGATCGCGGGCTTCGAAAGCCCGGGCGTCTTCAACCGTTTCGATCAGCGAAATCGCGCCGTCGGGCAATTGGCCGATGGTGCCCGCGACCTCCGGGTGCCCGTCATGTCCGATCAGCAGGATATCATAGCCGCGCGCATGCAGCCGCTCTGCCTCGATATGCACCTTCGATACCAGCGGGCAGGTCGCGTCGATATAAAACATGTTGCGTTTTTCCGCTGCAGCCGGGACCGCCTTGGCAACGCCGTGCGCGGAAAAGATCACCGGCTGGTCGGTGTCCGGAATTTCGTCAAGCTCCTCGACGAATACCGCGCCCTTCGCTTTCAGCCCTTCGACCACATAGCGGTTGTGTACGATCTCGTGGCGCACATAAACGGGCGGGCCGTATTTCTGCAATGCCAGATCGACGATATCGATGGCGCGGTCCACCCCGGCGCAGAAGCCGCGCGGCGCGGCCAACAGGACTTGTAAAGCGGGCTTTGTCACGAGCTTCCCCTTCTCATGGTCGAGGCTGCCTGGCTGGCAGCATGAAGCGCAGTTGATCTGTGCATCGTTGCCCGCTTGCCATTGCCGAGCGGGTGCCGTCTCTTTATGGTCGCGCGCATTGTGAAACAGCTTTCGATTTTTGCGTTTGTATCAAGCGGACCGGCGGATGAACAAGAGGCTCGTCACGATGTGTCCAAATTAACCTTCTACTCAATCGTCCAAGGGCAACGCGTGACAGGAGGCGGCAGTAGCCGGTCATGAATAATAATAATATGAGGATTGGCAGCCGCATTGTCAGGCCCGCATCGGCAACCAAGCGTTCGGCTCGCCTCGCGCTGCGTCTGGCAGCCGTTGTGGCAGGTACGCTTGTTCTGAGTGGCTGCGGCATTTCCCAGATCACCTCTGGCCTTGGGGGCGGCGTTTTTGGCTCTTCCGAGGAAGAACCACAGGAATCGGACTGGGCGGCAACCATCACGGAAGAGGGGATGCTGGAGGCCGCGCGTTCGGACACCAGCGGTCGGATCGATGCCTCCGGGCCGGCTTCGGGCTGCCCGCGCTTCAAGATCTGGCCGGCTGATCGGCATATCACTGTTTACGAGCCGGGCCGCGTCGGCGAGCGGCTCGCGATGCGCCATCGCGGCAGCATTACCAAGGTTGCCCGCGAGTGCCAGATCAATGGCCGACAGGTCAGCATCAAATATGGCTTTGCCGGGCGCGTGCTGATGGGTCCACGTGGCGAGGAAGGCTCGATCAATCTGCCGGTCAACCTTCACCTCACACGCGCGGACGGCTCGAAAATCCGCACCGAGCGCAGAATGGTCGAGGTGCAACTGCGCCAGGAGAATCCGGTCGGTTATTTCTCGGTCGTGCAAACGATCAGCTTCGAGGCTGAGGCGGGCACGTCGCCATCCTCCTACCAGCTGTTTGTCGCATTCGACAGGGAGATCCCCGGCGCAAGCTGATCTGGCGGAGGACGCGTTTTACATCTGGTGATTTGACACGCCAAGGCGTTTCGCTATTCTGAGGGCATATAGCTGACATTCGACCGCGGGAGAGGCCGGCCTGAGCGCCGGCGCCGAAGGAGCAACCGCCCCGGAAACTCTCAGGCAAAAGGACCGCGAGCCGAACAGCACTCTGGAAAGCAGCCGGTTTATCTAGGCCGGCTCACCGAAGGGGTAACGCGGCGCGTTTACGCTGGCAAAATCTCTCAGGTTCCATGACAGAGGGGGCGACGCTTTTCATGCCGCAGGGCAGTCAAGCGACCAACGCTCGCGATGGACCAGAGACATGTCAGACGCAGATCAGCCCCCGGCCGAAACCCCGCTGAAACGCACCCCGCTTCACGCCCTCCATATCGAGCTTGGCGCCAGGATAGTGCCGTTCGGCGGCTATGATATGCCGCTCAACTATCCCGCCGGCATCATTTCCGAGCACAAGCACACGCGCGATCAGGCGTCCCTGTTCGATGTCTCGCACATGGGACAGGCACTGCTGTCGCATCCCGATGACGCGGCCAGCATCATGGAGCGTCTCGTGCCTGGTGACATCGCCGCGCTCAAGCCGGGGCGGATGCGGTACACGCAGCTGACCAATACCGAGGGTGGTATCCTCGATGATCTGATGATCTCGCGCGTCGGGCCGATGGGCGGGCGCGACTGGCTCTATCTCGTGGTCAACGCCGCGCGCAAGGCCGCCGACTATGACCACATCAATGCGCACTTGCCCGAAGACGCCCAGCTGGAGCCGCTGGAGTCCCAGGCTCTGCTCGCCCTGCAGGGACCGGCAGCGGCCAGGGCGCTGGCACGCCATTTGCCTCAAGTGGAAAGGATGAGGTTCATGTCGTTCTGCGCCTTTGACGATACACCGTTCGGCAAGGTTTGGGTGTCGCGCGCGGGCTATACCGGGGAGGACGGCTTCGAGGTCTCGATTGCTGCGGACCAGGCGGAAGCATTCGCTCGCGCGCTGCTGGAGGACACGTCGGTGAAGCCCGCCGGGCTGGGCGCGCGCGACACGCTGCGCCTTGAGGCGGGGCTGTGCCTGTACGGCCATGATATCGACGAGACGACATCACCGGTCGAGGCGGACCTGGCCTGGTCGATTGGCAAGCGGCGGCGCGTTGAGGGCGGCTTCCCCGGTGCAGACCGCATCCTGGGCGAGCTGCGCGACGGCCCGGCGCGGCTGCGCGTCGGACTGAAACCGGAAGGACGCGCCACCCCGCGCGAGGGCGCGGAAATCTTCGACGAGGCGGGCGCGCGCATCGGCACGGTGACGAGCGGCGCGTTCAGCCCCACGCTCGGCCACCCCATCGCCATGGGCTATGTCGCGCCCGACGTTGCCACGGCTGGTACCCCTGTCACCTTCGAGATTCGCGGCAAGCCCCATCCCGGTCATGTCGCCAGCCTGCCATTCGTCGCCCATCGCTACGCGACGGGAGCGAAAGCAGCTTCGTGATACTCAACCCGTCGTCACCCACGAGGTGTGCGCCGAAACGCCGAGGGACTAAGACCATGAGCGATATCAAATACACGAAAGAACATGAATACATCCGCATTGAGGGCGATATCGGAACGGTTGGCATATCGAATCACGCGCAAGAGCAACTCGGCGAGGTGGTTTTCGTCGAACTGCCCGAGATCGGCAAACAGGTGAGCAAGGGCGACGAACTCGCCGTGGTCGAGTCCGTCAAGGCCGCGAGCGAGGTCTACGCGCCCTGCTCCGGCGAGGTCACCGAGGTGAATTCGGGGCTGCCCGACAGCCCCGAGCAGGTCAACGTCGAGCCGGAGGGCGCGGCCTGGTTCGTCAAGCTGAAGATCGCTGATAAGGGCGAACTCGACGCGCTGATGGGCGCGGACGACTACAAGAGCTATGTGGAGGGTCTCGACTGATGCGCCTTTTACCCCACACCGAAGCCGACCGCGCTGCAATGCTGACCGCGATCGGCGTGCGCGAAATTGATAATCTGTTCGCCGATGTGCCAGAAGGCGCGCTGCTGAAAGAACTGCCCGACCTGCCGCTTCATGCAAGTGAGATCGAGCTTGAGCGCGCAATGGCCCGCATGGCGGACAAGAACGTGGCGGCCGGCTCCGTACCGTTTTTCGTTGGCTGCGGCGCGTACAAGCACCATGTGCCGGCCACAGTGGACCACCTGATCCAGCGCTCCGAATTCATGACCGCCTACACGCCGTACCAGCCAGAGATCGCGCAGGGCACGCTGCAATACCTGTTCGAGTTCCAGACGCAGGTGGCGATGCTCACCGGCATGGATGTGGCCAATGCGTCGATGTATGACGGCTCGACGGCGGCGTCCGAAGCGGTGCTGATGGCGCAGCGTGTCACCAAGCGCCCGAAGGCGATCATCAGCGCAGGGCTGCATCCGCATTACCGCGCAGTGATCGAGACATTCGGGCATTTTTCCGAGCATGAGAGCGTCGCCGTCGAGGACGACGGAATCGGCGAAGCGCTCGATGATAAGACGGCGTGCGTGATCGTGCAGACGCCGGACGTATTCGGGCGCGTGCATGACCTGCGCAAGCTGGCCGACAAGGTGCACGAGGCCGGCGCGATGCTGATCGTTGCCGTCACTGAGGTGCTGTCGCTCGGCGCGCTGACACCGCCAGGCGATATGGGCGCGGATATCGTCGTGGCCGAAGGCCAGTCCATCGGCAATGGGCTGAACTTCGGCGGGCCGTATCTCGGCCTGTTCGCCACGCGTCAGAAGTTCGTGCGCCAGATGCCGGGCCGGCTCGCGGGCGAGACGACGGACGAGAACGGCAAGCGCGGCTTCGTGCTGACGCTCAACACGCGTGAGCAGCACATCCGCCGGGACCGCGCCACGAGCAACATTTGCACGAACTCAGGGCTGTGCGCGCTGGCCTTCACAATTCATCTGACGTTGATGGGCGAGAAGGGGCTGCGCGATCTGGCGCTCGCCAATCACCGGGCGGCGGTGGCCCTGGCCGACGATCTGGCGCGGATTCCGGGCGTTGAGGTGCTGACCGACCAGTTCTTCAACGAATTTACCATCCAGGTGCCGGGCGACGGCGCGGACGTAATCGACAAGCTGGCAGATAAGGGCGTGCTCGGTGGCGTGCCCGCGGCGCGGCTGTGGCCGGACAGGCCCGATCTGGCCGACCGCATCATCGTCGCCGCCACCGAGACGACGACGCCCGAGGACCGCGCGGCCTATGTCGCCGCGCTGAAGGAGGTTTTGGCATGAACGAGATCGCGAACGACATCCGCCCGGCGACCTTTACCGGCAACCGCGCGCTGCGGATCGAGGAGCCGCTGATCTTCGAGACCGGCGCGCCGGACCGCTCTGGCGTGGACATCGAGGTGCCGGAAGGCGAGAACCGGCTCGGCGGGCTGGAGCGGCGCGGCGAGATCGGCCTGCCGGGCCTGAGCGAGCCGGAAACGGTGCGCCATTATGTACGCCTGAGCCGCAACAACTACGCCATCGACACCGGCATCTTCCCGCTCGGCTCATGCACGATGAAGCACAACCCGCGCGCCAACGAGAAGGCCGCCCGGCTGCCGGGTTTCGGCGACATTCACCCGCTGCAACCGCAAAAAACCGTGCCCGGCGCGATCGAACTGATGGAGACGCTGTCGCACTGGATCCTCGAACTCACCGGCATGGAGGCCGTGGCGCTTTCGCCGAAAGCGGGCGCGCATGGCGAACTGTGCGGGATGATGGGCATCAAGGCCGCGCACGAGGCGAGTGGCGAGAACGCGCAGCGCCGGGTGGTGATCGTGCCGGACAGCGCGCATGGCACCA
>CAZNGB010000019.1:0-21049 GCA_964572465.1 uncultured Hyphomicrobiaceae bacterium | reverse complement strand
GGTCGGCCACGCCGAGAAGATGTCGAAGTCGAAGCGGAACACAGTGGACCCCACCGATATCGTCGAGCGCTTCGGCGCCGATACGGCGCGCTGGTTCATGCTGTCCGACAGCCCGCCAGAGCGCGACGTGCAGTGGACCGACGCGGGCGTGGACGGCGCATGGCGCTTTATTCAGAAGCTGACCCGTTTGGTCGCGGACGCCGCAGAGGCGCTGCCCGAGCACGGCACGCCAGCACCCGACAGCTTCTCCAAGCCGGCCGAAGACCTGCGCCGCGCCGCGCACCGCGCCGTCAAGGCGGTTACGGGCGATCTGGAAGCGCTGCGCTTCAACCGCGCGATTGCTCAGATCCACGAGTTTGCCAACAGGATCGCCAGCGCACAGCAAGGCGACTGGCGCGCTGACAAGGACTTCGCCTGGGCAATGCGCGAGGCGCTTGTGTTTATCACGCAGCTCGCAGGACCGATTATCCCGCACGCCTGTGAGGAGTGTTGGGCGCGACTCGGCTACAACAGTCTGCTGATAAACCAGCCATGGCCACAGCCAGAAGGGGCGTTGCTGATTGACGATGCGATTACCATTGCCGTACAGGTCAATGGCAAGCGGCGGGCGGAACTGACCATCGCTCGGGATGCCGACAAGGCGGATGTGGAGCGCGCGGCCTTGGAGCTCGAAAGCGTTCACCGCGCGCTCGGCGACCGAAAAGTCAAACGCGTCATTGTTGTGCCGCAGCGAATTGTGAATGTTGTGGTCTAGCAGCAGCTATAGAGACGGAGCGAGAATGCCACGGGCAAAACATCGATCTTCGAGCCGGCTTGCTGCGGCCATGGTTGTGATTGCTCCGTTGCTCACAGGCTGCGGCTTTCAGCCGATGTATGCCGAAAACTCGACGGGCGTACAACTTGACGAGGTGATGCGCACGGTCTCTGTTGCGAAGATCCCTGGTCGTGTTGGGCAGCGCCTTCGGAACGATTTGATCTATGCGACCACGGGCGGCGGGTATCGCGCTGCTCCGTTGTATCGCCTGGAGATCGCCATCCGCGAATCCGTTCAGGATACCGTCGTTGCAAAGACGGGTGAAGCTGAGGGGCGGGCATATCGCCTCACCGCGGCTTTCAAACTCGTCCGGCTTGACGATGACTTGGTTTTACTCTCTGGCACAAGCATCGGCCGTGCGGCCTACGACAATCTGGACTCGACGTTTGCGGACATCCGCGCGCGTCGCGATGCCGAAAACAGGGCGGCACGTTCTGTGGCTGACGATATTCAAATGCGAGTCGCGGTAGTCCTGTCACGCGAAGTTTAGAGGCGTTTGAGCGGATCGCGTGCCGCCTCTCCGGCACTTGGAAACGTCGACGGCTTGCCACTCGGCAACGGACCAGCCTAAACACCCCTATGTAGATGGTATTAATCAAGGCCCCGCGCGTCGCGCGCTACGTTCAGCAGCCCGATCCGGAGATTAAGGGGTTTTTGTTGCATGGAACGGATGCCGGCTTGGTCCGTGTGAACGGTGCAACGCTCTGCGAGACATTGCAAAGCAAGCTTCTGAACCAACCCGAACTCATTCGTTTCAACGAAGATGAGATAATCGCCGATCCTGACCTGCTCGCCGTCGAGGCGCACACAGTGTCTATGTTCTCCCCGAGTAAGCTTCTGCGCGCCCGCGTATCCGGCCGCGCAGCGAATGACCTTGCCAGGTTTGCTTGGCACCAGATTCCCGACAACGTGCGGATTGTCATCGAGGCTGGAAATCTCAAGCCAGACGCCAAGCTGAGAAAGCAGTTCGAGAGCGAGAAGTCACTCGCCGCGCTGGCTTGCCATGACGGCGGAAGCACAGAAGGCCTTGTCCAGCTCCTCCGGCAGGAAATCACGGCGGCTGGCCTGCACATGAAACGCAATGCTGAGACTCATCTTGCCGCATTGCTCAGCGGCGATCTGGGCGTCGCAAGATCGGAACTGACGAAGCTCGTCACATACGCGCAGGGTGAACAAGAGATCACAGTAGAGGACATCGACGCAGTCATCGGAGATGCGGCCGAAGCGACTCTGAACGCTACTGTCCATGAAGTGCTAACCTCCACCGCTGAGAGCGCCTTCAAGCAGATGGATAAGCTAAGGGCGAGCGGAACGCCGCCAGACGTGCTGCTTTACGCACTCTCCCAGCAACTGATGCGCTTGTTGCAGATGCATGCGCGCATGGATGCCGGTAGCTCGCTGGATGCCGCAGCGAGAGCGTTCCGCCCCCCGCTTCATTTTCGCCGAGCGGACGAGATGAAACTTCAAATGCGTTATTGGCCCCGTGAGCGGTTGAAGCATGCGCTTGAGCGTGTTTCGCGCGGCGTCCACGACGCGAGACGCCGCCCCGAAGTCGCACATCAGACCGCGGCGAACGTGATTCTGGAGCTGGAACGAAGGCGCAAATCGCCGGCCCGCTGACGAGCTAAGAACTCTGGCGGAGCAGCAGAGTTCGGACGCCTTCAAGCTGTTCCAGCGTGCGATACCGGATACGTAACTCTCCGCTTTCGCCTGCGCCCGTCTTTACAGCGACCGCCAATCCAAGTGCGTCCGCGAGTTCCTGCTCGAATGCGCGGGTGTCGGGATCATTGCTTTTCGATTTGCTGCCACCAGACGACTCGGTGCGCCTGTGAGACAGCGCCTCGACGTCGCGGACGCTCAGACCCTTTTCCACGATCATCCTTGCAACCTGATCGGCGTCCTCCCGGCCGATCAGCGCGCGCGCATGACCCGGGCTCAGTTCGCCGCTGCGCACCAGCTTCTGCACGCCCTCAGGGAGCTTCAGCAATCGCAGCATATTGGACAGATGGCTGCGGCTCTTTCCGATGATCTGGGACAGCTCATCCTGGGTGTAACCGAAACGCCCGATAAGCTCCTGATAACCCCCGGCCTCTTCGATCGCATTAAGGTCTGTGCGCTGAACATTCTCGATGATTGCGAGTTCGAGCGCCTCCTGATCATTCAGCGAGCGAATGACCGTGGGCAACCTGTGCAGCCCGGCCATTTGCGCTGCACGCCAGCGGCGCTCGCCCGCGACGATCTCATAGTGAATGCCGTCCTCCATGGGACGGACGACCAGAGGCTGAACCAATCCCTTTTCGCGGATCGAGTTTGCAAGCTCCTCCAACTCCCCCGGAGAAAAGCTTTGGCGCGGGTTCAATGGACCTGGCTTGATCTTGTCGATGGGCAGAGCGAATTGCTCGCCTTCCGCGGCGCCTGTCCGCCCGCGCGAGGGCGCCGGGTCGCCGACGAGGGAAGCCAGCCCACGCCCAAGCCGGTTACGATTTGCAGCAGATGCCTGTTCCGACATGCGTCTCTCCACGTTGCGCAATGACGCGAGACGACCTGCGCAGGCTCAAACCATCGCCCGCAGCGCGCTCGCTACGCCGCCGAGGCGCTTTGTTGACGGTCCATGATTTCCGCCGCCAGCTGGATGTAGGCTTTGCTGCCAGCGCTTTTCTGATCGTACAATAGTATCGGCTTGCCATGTGACGGCGCTTCGGCCACGCGCACATTGCGCGGGATCACGGTGTCGTAGACTTTCTCGCCGAAGAAGTTTCTCACCTCGGTTGCGACCTCGTCCGCCAGCTTGGTTCGCGGATCATGCATGGTGAGTACGACGCCATGAATCTCCAGCGACGGGTTCAGGCTGGAACGCACGAAGTCGATCGTCCCCTTGAGCTGCGAGATCCCCTCAAGCGCAAAAAACTCACATTGAACGGGCACCAGAACAGAGTCAGATGCAGCCATCGCGTTGATCGTGAGAATGTTCAACGATGGCGGGCAATCTATCAAGATATAGCGAATCTGCGGGCCGCTTCCGCGCTCCTCCTGTGACGCCTTCAGCGACATGATCGCGTCGCGGAGGAAATACGCGCGGTTCGGCGCAGATGAGATCTCCGGTTCAAGACCGGCCAGATCGCGCGTCGAGGGCGCAAGATACAGATTGGGGATACTCGTTTCGACCATCGCCTGCTCAAGCGCCGCCGCGCCGGCAAGGACGTCATAAGTCGAGACATTCCGCTCAGGTTCGGGAAGCCCCAGCCCCGTGCTCGCATTACCCTGCGCATCCAGATCAATCACGAGCGTGGGCTGATCGATGGCCGCGAGCGCAGTCCCAAGATTGATGGCGGTTGTGGTCTTACCAACGCCGCCCTTCTGATTGGCGACAGCGAGCACGTGGAAGTCGCATCCCGAAGACCGCTTCTCCATCACATCAAACCTTCCAGCCGCTCCAAAGCCCTGATCTCGAGAATTTTCCCGTCCGGTTCGGTAACACTCGAATGGGCGCGCAAATCGAAAGCCCAAGCCTGGCGCGCTTCCTCGATCTCGTCGCCCGCGCGGCGGCCTTTCAGAAACAGGCCCTTCGTGCTGCGACTGAAACATGACCACGACAGTTCCAGAAGCTTGGTGAGGCGCGCGACTCCCCTAGCCATAACAACATCAACGCCACTCACTGTACCCCGAGCCATGATCTCTTCAACGCGGGCATTGTGAATTTCCACAGGCGTTCCTGTCTGCAGGGCGACATCACGCAAAAAAGCGCATTTGCGAGCATTGCTCTCGACCAGATGGACCCGGGTGTTCTTGTCCGCGGTGAGTATGGCTACAACAAGTCCCGGAAAGCCGGCCCCCGATCCAAAGTCGAGACAGGTGCTACCCGGCGGGATCAGACAAATGAGTTGAGCGCTGTCGGCAAAGTGTCGACGCCAGACCGAATTAAGGCTATCGGGCGCGACAAGATTGACCGCCCGCTGCCATTTGTGCAGCAGGCCGGCATAGGTCTCAAGCTTGTCGAGCTGGTCGGGCGTGGCGTCGAACTCGACCTGAAAAGCTTCTCGCTCGCGGATTTGTGCGTGGGCGGACCCGTTCATGCCGAGCGCTTCTGCGGCGTCTTGCGCAAATGAGCCAGCAGCAACATAAGCGCGGCGGGCGTCACACCGTCAATTCGGGCTGCCTGCGCGAGTGTCGCCGGGCGATGCTGCTGGAGCTTCTGCCGAACCTCATTCGACAGCCCGGCGATCAAGCCGTAATCGAAACCGCGCGGAATCGCGATTTGCTCATCCTTACGGAAGGCTGCGATGTCCGCCTCCTGGCGCTGGACATAGACGCGGTATCGCGCGTCAGTCGACAATCGTTTGGCAATGGTATCGGGGACATGGCTAAGCTGCGGCCAGATTGCCGTGAGCCGCTCCCAAGTGATGTCGGGGTAGGCGAGGAGTTCATATGCCGTGCGCCGGCGGCCGTCCTGATTGAGGCTCAGCCCATGCGCGGCGGCCTCGCGCGGAGTGAGGCTAAGGCCGTCCAGCCGCGTGCGAGCGCCGTCCAGCATTTCCATGCGCTCGGCGAACATGCGCGACCGCGCCGCACCAACACAGCCGATCGCTTCGCCAGCCGGGCTCAGACGCTCGTCGGCATTGTCGGCGCGCAGCCGCAAGCGATACTCGGCGCGCGACGTGAACATGCGATAAGGCTCGCTCACGCCGCGCGTCGTGAGGTCGTCGATCATAACGCCGATATATGCGTCGGCACGCGAGACAATAAATTCGCGGCCACTACCGCTCGCGGCGAGGGCGGCGTTGATGCCAGCGACAATGCCCTGAGCCGCCGCTTCCTCATAGCCCGTTGTGCCGTTGATTTGCCCGGCCAGGAACAGGCGCGGCAGCCGCTTGACTTCAAGAGTTGGCAATAGCTCGCGGGGATCGATATAGTCGTATTCGATGGCATAGCCAGGTCGAATGATGCGCGCTTTCTCAAGCCCCGGGATCGTCGCAACGAATGCGCACTGAATGTCTTCCGGCAGCGATGTAGAAATTCCGTTCGGATAGACGGTCGTATCATCCAGCCCTTCCGGCTCCAGAAAGATCTGATGATTCGCACGGTCGGCGAATCGAACCACCTTATCCTCGACCGAGGGGCAGTAACGCGGACCCACGCCGTCGATCTGACCAGAAAACATCGGCGCTCTTTCGAGATTGGCTCGGATAATCTCGTGGGTTTCCGGGCGTGTCGCGGTGATATGACACGCGATTTGCGGCGTTGTGATCCGCGAAGTGAGGAACGAGAAGGGCTCCGGCGGGTCATCGCCGACCTGCACTTCGAGGCCACTCCAATCAATAGTCCGGCCGTCGATGCGCGGCGGGGTACCGGTCTTTAACCGGCCCATGCGCAGACCCATCGCATAGAAGCGCTCGGATAGGCCTATGGCCGGTGCATCACCAATGCGTCCGCCTGGCGTCTGCTTCAAGCCGACATGAATAACGCCCTTGAGGAAAGTCCCGGTGGTGATGATGATCGCGCCGGCCGTGTAGCGCGCGCCATCGCGTGTAACCACGCCGGTCGCACGGCCATCAGCGACGATAAGATCTTCGACCGAGCTTTCGACGATCGTCAGCCCCGCGGTGTTCGCCAATTCGGCCTGCATCGCATTGCGATAGAGCTTGCGATCAGCCTGAGCGCGCGGCCCATGCACAGCCGGCCCCTTCGAGCGGTTCAGAACGCGGAATTGAATACCAGCCTGATCCGCGACCCGCGCCATGACGCCGTCGAGGGCGTCGATCTCACGGACGAGATGCCCCTTGCCAAGCCCGCCGATTGCCGGATTGCATGACATCTCACCGATTGCCGAAGCTCGATGCGTGATCAGGGCAGTGGTCGCGCCCATCCGCGCGGCAGCGGCAGCGGCTTCACAGCCAGCATGGCCACCGCCAACCACGATCACATCAAAGCGACGATCGGTCATCGTTCCTGTCTTCTGTGATAAGCCAAACGCTCCAATTCACGCCGAAAATAGTGCAGGCCGCGCAGTACGTCAAAGCCGCGTTTCACGTGAAACCTCACTTCCCGATGCAGAACTGGGCGAAGATCTGATCGAGGATATCCTCAACATCGATACGGCCGGTCAAACGGCCCATACAAACGGCGGCGCGGCGCAAGTCCTCGCAACGCAACTCCAGCTCTTTCGGTGGCCCGTCGAGAAAAGCGCGCAAAGCACACAGCGTTTCGTCCAGTTCCCGCCGATGCCGTTCGCGGGTCAGCGGAGCATCCCCCTCAGTCTCGAGGCGCCGCGCGGCTTCCTCGCCAAGCCAAGCCACAAGCTCGCTGATCCCTTCTTGTTTGTGCACCGAGATGAACAAGCCTGCGTCAATTGGGTAATCCTCGCGCGAGAGCAAGAGCTCCGCCTTGTTTACCACAACGAGCAGTTTCTCGGCCGCAAGCTCGGCGGGCGGACTCACCGGCTCCGGCTGAGCGCCATCAACGAGCCAAACGACGATCTGGGCCTCCGCCGCACGCGCGAAGGCCCGGCGCACGCCCTCTGCCTCGACCTCCTCGTCGGTCTCGCGCAGACCTGCAGTGTCGGAGACGATCACCGGAAAGCCGTTCAGGTCGAGCCGCACCTCAACCACATCACGGGTTGTTCCAGGTATGTCAGATACGATCGCAGCCTCACGCCGGGCGAGCGCGTTCAGCAGGCTTGACTTGCCTGCATTCACCGGCCCCGCGATGGCGACACGCAGACCATCGCGCAAGATTTCCCCGCGATGGCTGTCGTCCAGATGCGCCCGAATATTCCGCTCAAGATTGGCTATTTGCGCGAAAGCGGCGCGATTGCTGAAGCCAAGCACATCTGCCTCATCACTGAAATCGAGGTCCGCTTCAATCTCGGCCAGCGCGAGAATGATCTGTTGCCGCCAGCCTTCGTAAAGCTGCGCTAGCGCGCCGTCCGCCTGCCTAAGCGCCTGCAGCCGCTGCGCTTCTGTCTCCGCGTCGATCAGATCGGCCAAACCCTCGACCGCTGTCAGGTCCAGCTTGCCGCTTTCAAACGCCCGCCGTGCAAACTCGCCAGCTTCGGCTGGGCGCAGTCCTGGCACCGCGGACAACGCCGACAACACCGCCTTGGTGACCGCGCGCCCCCCGTGCACGTGAAACTCCGCGACATCCTCGCCAGTGAAGCTCGCAGGGGCTGGAAACCACACGACGATCGCATGGTCGAGAACGGCCCCGGATTTCGGATGGCGCAGTTCTCGCAGGCTGGCCACGCGCGCTTGCGGCAAAGCGCCGGCAAGTGCGTACAATGCTGCGTCAGCCGTCGGACCCGACACGCGGATCACAGCAACCCCAGCGCGCCCCGGGGCGCTCGAAAGCGAATAGATCGTTGTTTGCATATTTAAGACCCGTATCGCACCATGTGCGGAATAGCAGCGGCTCTGCTGGTCATGACCTTCACAAACCTTCATCCCCCATTACACAGCGGAGATCAGGAATGGATAAGCCGAAGACTTTTGACAATCCCGAGCAGAACCACCTCGCGCAAGAGACCAGCCCTTATCTGCTGCAGCACATGGACAACCCGGTTCACTGGTGGCCATGGGGCGCTGAAGCCTTCCAGCACGCGCAGCACACAGGCAAGCCGGTGCTGCTCTCGGTCGGCTATGCGGCTTGCCACTGGTGCCACGTCATGGCGCACGAAAGCTTCGAGGACAATGCGACCGCACAAGTGATGAACGAGTTGTTCGTCAACATCAAGGTCGACCGTGAGGAGCGCCCGGATGTGGATGCGCTTTACATGCGCGCGCTCCAGAGCCTTGAAGGGCATGGCGGCTGGCCACTGACGATGTTCCTTACGCCAGAAGGCGAACCGTTCTGGGGCGGCACTTACTTTCCCAACACATCCAAATATGGACGGCCGGTATTCACCGACGTGCTCAAGGAGGTTGCGCGGATTTACCATGAGGAGTCCGACAAGGTTTCGCACAACGCCACCCTGCTGCGCGAGGCGTTGGAACCTCGCCGCACCGAACGCGGCATGGCGCAGCTGTCCATGGAGACCATCCGGGACATCTCGGGCAAAATCGCCGGCGTAATCGATCCGGTGAATGGCGGCCTGCAAGGCGCGCCGAAGTTCCCCAATACCTCGATCTTCGCATTGCTGTGGCGCACAGGCTTGCGCTTCGACATCGAAATTTGCCGACGCGCCATGAATCTCACGCTGACACGCATGTGCCAGGGCGGCATTTACGATCATATTGGGGGAGGCTTTGCGCGCTACACGGTCGACGAGCGTTGGCTGATCCCGCATTTCGAGAAGATGCTGTATGACAACGCGCAGATTCTGGACCTTCTTACAGAGGCATGGAAAGAGACCCGTGACCCGCTCTACGCCGAGCGCGCCTGCGAAACTGTCGGCTGGCTGGAACGCGAGATGATCGCGCCAGATGGCGGCTTCGCGTCATCGCTCGATGCCGACTCCGAAGGCGAGGAGGGCAAATTTTATGTCTGGGACTACACGGAAATCGTTAACGTGCTTGGCGCGGACGACGCTGCGTTTTTCGCGCGCATCTACGATGTGACGCCTGAAGGAAACTGGGAAGGCAAGAATATCCTGAACCGGCTCCATCGCCCTGATCGGCTGTCGGACGCCGAGGAGGTGCAACTCGCCGAGATGCGCTGCAAGCTGTTTGCTTCACGTGAAACGCGTGTGCGCCCTGGCTGGGATGACAAGGTGCTGGCTGACTGGAACGGACTGATGATCGCCGCATTGGTCCGGGCGGGCGAAGCCTTTGAACGGCCGACCTGGATCACGACGGCGCGCGCCGCATATGAATTTATCAAATCACGGATGAGCGTGGGCGACCGCCTGCGCCATAGCTATCGCGCCGGGCAGACTTCCGCGCCGGCCATTGCAACTGACTATGCCAACATGATCTCAGCCGCTCTCGCATTGTTTTCGCATACGACCGAAGAGGTTTTCCTTGGCGACGCCTTGTCCTGGGCCAACGTGCTTGAGCGTCATTTCTGGTCGGACGACTACGGCGGCTACTTTCTCTCGGCAGATGATACAGACGACATTATCATTCGCACGCTTAATGCGCACGACGACTCCACACCAAACGCAAACCCGGTCATGGCAACCAACTTCATGACGCTATTCCTGCTCACGGGCGATCGCCGGTTTGAGGAACAGGCGCACAAGATCGAGCGCGCATTTCGAGACGAAATCGCTCAGAACCCGGTTGCGCACGCCGGCTTCGTCGACGCGATCATGACACTGACCGAGCCGCGGCATGTGGTGCTCATCGCGCGGAACGACCAGAGTGAAGCAGACCCGTTGCGAAAAGCAGTCACCGGGATGTCACTGCCCGGCACGGTCGTGCAGACCAGTGTGGAGGCTGAAACAGCACCGGGGAATCCGGCATTGGCGGGCAAGGCGACGGTTGATGGACAGCCGACGGCTTATGTTTGTGTGGGTCCGCAGTGTTCGCTGCCAGTGGTATCAGAAGATGCGCTGCGTGACGTGCTCCTCGAAGCACGCGGGGGACGGGTCGAGCCACCAGCCTAAGCGATCAGGTGTTCATCGAATCGAAGAAGTCGTCGTTAGTCTTGGTCTGGCGAAGCTTGTCGAGAAGGAACTCAATCGACTCCATCGTGCCCATCGGGTTAAGAATGCGGCGCAAGACAAACATCTTCTTCAGCCGCGCCTCGGGCACAAGCAATTCCTCCTTGCGCGTACCAGAGCGCGCAATATCGATGGAAGGGAACACGCGCTTGTCCGCGACCTTGCGGTCCAGGACAATTTCTGAGTTACCCGTGCCCTTGAACTCTTCGAAAATCACCTCGTCCATACGGCTGCCAGTGTCAATCAGCGCGGTAGCGATGATAGTCAGTGACCCGCCCTCTTCGATATTCCGCGCCGCGCCAAAGAAGCGCTTTGGTCGCTGGAGCGCGTTGGCGTCCACACCGCCGGTCAAAACCTTGCCCGAAGACGGCACCACCGTATTGTAAGCACGACCCAATCGCGTGATCGAGTCGAGCAGGATGACCACATCCCGCTTGTGCTCGACCAACCGCTTGGCCTTCTCAATCACCATCTCGGCAACTTGCACATGGCGCGTCGCTGGCTCGTCGAAAGTCGAGCTGATCACCTCGCCGTCCACTGAGCGCTCCATATCCGTTACTTCTTCCGGCCGCTCGTCGATCAGCAAGACAATCAGGTAGCACTCCGGCCGATTCGATGTGATCGAGTGGGCGATATTTTGCAGCAGCACGGTCTTGCCCGTACGCGGCGGCGCGACGATCAGCCCGCGCTGCCCCTTGCCAAGCGGCGCAACGATGTCGATCACACGCGCGCTTAGATCCTTGCGCTCATCGTTCTCGACCTCCATCCGCAGCCACTCCTCGGGGTAGAGCGGGGTGAGGTTGTCGAAATGGATCTTGTGCCGGCTCTTCTCAGGCTCCTGAAAGTTAATGTTATTCACTTTCAGCAGGGCGAAATATCGCTCGCCGTCCTTGGGGCTGCGGATCTGTCCCTCGACTGTGTCTCCGGTGCGCAGGCCAAAGCGGCGAATCTGGCTCGGACTCACATAGATATCGTCCGGCCCGGGCAGATAGTTCGCATCCGGCGACCGCAGAAAGCCGAAACCGTCCTGCAGCACCTCCACGACACCGGTCCCGGTGATGTCGATGTCGCGCGTCGCGAGCTGCTTCAGGATAGCGAACATCAACTCCTGCTTGCGCATCGCGCTGGCGTTCTCGACACTGACCTCCTCGGCGAAGGTCAGCAGTTCCGCCGGCGTTTTCATCTTGAGTTCTTGTAGCTTCATTTCCTGCACGGATATGGCTCCTGGAAAATTATTGCCGCCTTGTTGGGGCGCGCCCGCGCTGGAACATGTCAGTGGAGCGGAGTCGCGAGGGGGCGTTGGAATGCAAAGACGTGGATGGAAAACACCCAGAGCAGCATCTTGTGATCGGGGCATTTCATGTGAGCAGCGCGCTTGGGTCTGCTCAAGACTGGCGATCTCATGGAATCATACCAGACTTAATTGGACGCGCAAAGCCAGTATTGGCTTGTTCGTGACCAATTCGCAACGAACACGTCAGACCACCGGAACGTGTCCACAATATCTTGGGTGTCGCCGCGCGGCTACAAGCTAGCTGCTCGCCAGAAACGGACGCGCCACTGCAAGGATGACAACCGACACCATAATCACGGTCGGCACTTCGTTCATCCAGCGATAAAACTTCGCGGAGTGCGGGTTTTGATCCTGAGCGAACAGCCGCCGCCAGCGCGCCAAGAACATGTGATATCCGGTCAAGATAATCACGAGCAAGAACTTGATATGGAACCAAATGTCTACCGACCAATTCACAACACCGTAATAAAAAAGCAACAGGAGCCCAAACACCCAGCTCGCAATCATGGCCGGGTTCATGATGTACCTCAGCAGACGCACCTCCATTAATTTGAAGGTCTCCGACTCTTTTGAACCCACCTCTGCATAAGAATGATAAACAAAAAGCCTTGGAAGGTATAGTAATCCTGCCATCCACGCAATTATCGAGATGATGTGAAACGCTTTTACGTAAAGATACAGACCTTCCATTGCCTCTATTCCTAAAAACTATTACGGATTGTTTTTACGAGCGTTTCGACATGCTCGGGTGGGGTTTGCGGCACAATCCCATGACCAAGGTTGAAAATATGTGGGCCGCTTGACAACGTATCCCGAATTTCGCGGGCGCGCCGCTCCAGTTCCTTACCCCCTGCAACTAGAAGCAACGGGTCCAGGTTACCTTGAACTACGGTGTGAGGCTGCAGATTCGCCTTCATCCATTCAAGAGAAAGCGCTGTGTCGCAGCCAAGCGCATTAACGCCGGTTTCGCGGAGGAAATCGATATACATCGGGCCGCTGGCGCGCGGAAAGCCGATGATCGGTATGTCCGGATGTAGGGCACGCAGCGCGTTAACGAGCTTCTGCGTTGGGGCGATAACCCAGCGACGAAACTCGCTATCGGGCAGTGTACCGGCCCAGCTCTCAAAAATCTGGACCGCCTGCGCGCCGGCCTTGATCTGGCCGCTGAGATAAACCACCGAAGCTTCGACTACAATATCGATCAGCCGAGCGAAGCCTTCCGGATCCCGATAGGCCCACATCCGCGCGGGCGCCTGGTCCGGCGTGCTCTGCCCGGCAACCATATAAGTCGCCACTGTCCAAGGGCCGCCGCAAAATCCGATCAGCGCCGTTTCATGATCGAGCGCTGCCGAGACACGCGACACGGTCTCGTAGATCGGTGCAACGGTTTCATCGACATGGTCCATCGACAGACGCGAAAGCTCAGCCTCCCGCGTGATGGGCTCAAGCTGAGGGCCCTTGCCCTCCTCGAACCAGACCTTCTGACCGAGAGCGTGCGCCACGATCAAGATGTCCGAAAACAGGATGGCTGCATCAAATCCATACCGCTCGATCGGCTGGAGCGTCACGCGCGCTGCCAGTTCGGGCGTGTAGCACAGATCGAGAAAGCCGCCGGCTTGCGCGCGCACTTCGCGATATTCCTGCAGGTAGCGCCCGGCTTGACGCATTAGCCAGACTGGCGGCGGAGACACGGCCTTGCCAGAGAGCGCCTGCAAAAAGCGGCCCGGCTGGGATAGCGTGCTTTCATCTGACATTAGGCCTGACCCCTAATCTCACAAACAAGAATCTATCTTGAATCTGACTCTGCTGTTTAATTTCAGGGGAGGCGAATTTGTTGAATTCAAAATGCCCCACCAACGTTCCACAGCTTGTTGTCAGCCATCGCTCTGGCGTTAAGTCCTGCCGACAAAGCGTGTGTCTGTCAATCTGGACAATGCCAATTTTTGATGATTTCGCCACTGGTTATACATCTTGCGTAAGGTGTAAACCGGGTGCACGTGCGCGCATCGGAGCTGTGGATGCCGCATCAATGATACACTGAACCGGAAACATCCGGCCAAGCCTCTCACCAGGAGCAGCGCTGTGCATGAGTTTCTGATTGGCGTGCGGGACTCGGGAGAGCGGCGCGCAGTTCAATCTGGTTGTGTTGACGAATCCAGGATTCGCGCACACGCCGCGGTAGCTTCTTCAACGAGGCACCGATTCCCCTGAAGGAGGCTGCCCGCAGCAGGCGCAAACCGCCAACGGAGCAGATGATGCCTGACAAGACACCAAAAAAGTCGTTTCACCTTCACCTCGTGTCCGATGCGTCGGGTGAAACGCTGACGATGATCGCCAAGGCGGCCACGGTTCAGTACTCGCTGATCCGGGCGATCCATCACGTCTATCCGCTGGTGCGCACGCGAAACCAACTCGATGATGTCGTCGAGAAGATCCGGGCGAACCCCGGTATTGTGCTTTACACGCTCGTCAATGCCGATCTCGGTCGCGAGTTGCAGCACCAGTGCAAAGAAATGGGCCTGCCCTGCATCGCCGTGCTGGAGCCAATCCTCAACGCGTTCGGGCAATATCTCGGCGCGGCCTCGACGCCGGTGGTGGCTGGCCAGCATGTGCTTGACACCGATTATTTTCGCCGCGTTGACGCCATGCAGTTCTCGATGATGCATGACGACGGACAAAACACCGAGACGCTGGATCAGGCCGACATCATACTTGTAGGCATCAGCCGCACTTCGAAGACGCCGACGAGCATCTACCTCGCCAATCGCGGCTACAAGACCGCCAATGTCTCGCTGGTGCCCGACATTCCCGTACCCCATACATTGGGGATGGCAGAGCGCCCCCTGGTCGTCGGCTTGATAGCCACCGCCGAGCGGATTGCCGAAATTCGTCACAACCGCGTCATGTCCTTCAATGACCGGCGCTTGCAGGATTACGTTGATATGGACCGGATCAAAGAGGAGATTGCGTATACGCGTCGCTTGTGCCAGCGCCATAACTGGCCGGTTATTGATGTGAGCCGCCGCTCTATCGAGGAAACCGCAGCCGATATCATTCGCCGATATCAGGATCGCCAGGCTGCCCGCACGGCTCAGGAGAGTTGAAGATGAGCAATACCGACTCGCCGGTGGTCGCCGGCCTGCAGACGAAAAAACCTGCCGTGATCCTTGCTTCGGCCAGCGCGGCGCGCGCTGCCATTCTGCGCAGTGCCGGCGTCGCGTTCACCCAGCAGCCGTCGAACCTTGATGAAGCCAGCGTGCGCGAGGCGTTGCGCCGGGAGGGAGAAGTCACCCAGCCCGGCGATATCGCAGAGTTGCTGGCGATTACCAAGGCCATGGAGGTCAGCTCGGCTGAGCCAGACGCGCTTGTGATCGGCGCGGATCAGGTGCTTGCCTTCGAGGACCGCACACTGGAAAAGCCACGCGATCTTGACGCCGCCCGCAATCAACTTCTCGACCTGCGTGGCAAGACGCATGTGCTGCATTCCGCCGTTTGTCTATGCCGCGGCGGCCAGCATGTCTGGACGCATATGGACACCGCGACCATGACCATGCGCGACTTCTCGCCGGAGTTTCTCGGACGCTATCTGAGCGTTGCAGGGGTAGCCGTGCTGACCAGCGTCGGCGCCTATCAGCTCGAAGGCCCGGGCGCGCAGCTGTTCGAGCGTGTTGACGGCGACTATTTCACCGTGCTTGGCCTGCCCCTGCTTCCGTTATTGGCGAAGCTGCGCGAGATGGAGGTGCTGCTTGTCTGAGCCGCAAGGAAAGCCGGATGCGCAAGGGAGCCCCCCGCGTGCCTGCGTGATCGGCTGGCCGGTCGCGCATTCGCGCTCGCCGCTGATCCACGGTTACTGGCTTGAGACCTATGGTTTGCGTGGCCGCTACGAGAAGCAGGCGGTGCCGCCGGAGGACATTCCCGCGTTTCTCGACCGCTTTGCGGCGAGCGGGCTGGTCGGGGCTAACGTGACCGTGCCGCACAAGGAGCTGGCCTATGAGTTGGTGGACCGGCGAGAGGCAGCCGCCGAGGCAGTGCGAGCCGTCAACACGCTCTGGCTGGATGACGGGCAGCTTGTCGGCGACAATACCGACGTCTACGGCTTTCTCGCCAATCTCGATGAGCGCGCGCCGGACTGGGATCGCGGTAACCGCGCGGCCGTGATCGGCGCAGGCGGCGCGGCGCGGGCTGTGCTCAAGGGCCTGATCGACCGGGGCTTTTCCGAAATCCGCCTGGCCAACCGCACGGTCTCCAAGGCGCAAGGGCTGGCCGACGCCTTTGGCCCCGCGGTCAAGCCGGTCGCCTGGGCGGAGCGGGACGCGATGCTGGATGGCTGCGGCCTGCTGGTCAACACCACTTCGCTCGGTATGGAAGGCGCCCCCACGCTGGAGATCGACCTTGCCGCGCTGCCTCACGATGCCGTGGTGACGGACATCGTTTATGTGCCGCTGAAAACACCGCTACTGCGCCAGGCCGCCGAGCAGGGCTTGCGCACGGTTGACGGGCTGGGGATGCTGCTGCACCAGGCGGTGCCCGGTTTCGCGCGCTGGTTTGGCGTCCGCCCCGATGTCACGCTGGAACTGCGCGCGCGCATCGTGGCCGATATCGAGCAGGACAAAGCCGCGTCATGATGATCGTCGGTCTGACCGGCTCTATGGCGATGGGAAAGTCCACCGCCGCCAGCTATCTCAAGAACCTCGGCGTTCCGGTGTTCGATTCCGATGCAGCCGTTCACGCGCTTTACGAGGGCGAAGCGGTCGAGGCCATCGAACGGGCCTTCCCTGGTGTGGTGCACAGCGGGCGCGTGGACCGCAAGAAGCTGGGCGAGGCTATCGCCAGCGACCCGCAGGCATTGGCGCGGTTGGAAGCGATTGTCCACCCGCTGGTACGCCGCAAGCAGCGCGATTTCATTCTCGCCGAAGCGTCGCGTGGCACGGACTTGGTGGTTCTCGACATTCCGCTGCTGTTTGAATCTGGCGCAGACAAGCTTTGCGATGCGATGATTGTCGTCAGCGCGCCGGAAGAGGTGCAACGCCAGCGCCTCGCCGCGCGCAAGGGAATGACCCCGGACAGGGTCGACGACCTGCTCGCCCGGCAGATGCCCGATGCTGAAAAGCGCGCCCGCGCCGATTTCGTTGTGGACACAAACGGCCCGATTTCTCAAAGCCGTGCGCAGCTGGACCGCATCCTCGCTACACTCAGCCAGCGCGAAGGCGGCAAAATCGACGTCTGGCGCGACCTGAACGTGAGATGCCGGGGGGAGTGATGCGCGAGATCGTGCTCGACACCGAGACAACCGGACTGGACCCGAAACAGGGCCACCGCATAATCGAGATTGGCTGTATCGAACTGGTCAACTACGTGCCGAGCGGGCGAGAGTTTCACCAGTTCATCAACCCCGAGCGTGACGTTCCCGACGGCGCGCAGCAGGTCCATGGGATTTCGACCGCGTTTCTGTCAGACAAGCCGGTGTTTCGCGAAATCGCCGATTCCTTCCTGCAGTTTATTGCCGACTCCACCCTGATCATCCATAACGCCAGCTTCGATGTCGGCTTCCTCAATCACGAGCTGGCGCTGCTGCCGCGCGATTCGATTTCGTTCGACAGGGTGGTGGACACGCTGGCGCTGGCGCGGCGCAAACACCCGGCGGGGCCGAACAGCCTCGATGCGCTGTGCAAGCGGTATCGCATCGACCTGAGCGAGCGGACCAAGCATGGCGCGCTGCTGGACAGCGAATTGCTCGCGCGCGTTTACATGGAACTGATCGGGGGGACGCAGGCCGCGCTGGGCCTGGAAGAAGCACTTGGCGCCGGGCCGGCGCTTCAACACGGCGCCAAGGCCAATGTGCGCCCGCGCTCTGCGCCGCTTCCGCCCCGGCTGACCACCGCAGAGGAGCGCGCGCATCGCGCATTTGTCGGCGAACTGGGCGCGCCCGCAGTTTGGCAGAGCTACGGTAACCGCGACTGATCAGGCCCCCGCTTCGCTTTCCTGTTGTTGCTGCTGCTGCTGAACGTTGCGGCGATAAAGCGCTGCAAAGTCGATCGGGTCAATCAGCAGTGGCGGATAGCCGCCCTCGCGCGTCATATCGGCAATGATTCGGCGCACAAATGGGAACAGCGTGGCCGGACAATCAATGAACAGGAACGAGCGCAGTCTGTCTTGCGGGAAGTTCTCGACCCGGAAAACACCAGCATAAACCAGGTCGAGCTGATAAATTCCTGTTGTTTCGCTCTTGGCCGCACCCTCAAAATGCAGCGTCACCTCATAGGTGTTGTCGCTGATCTTGTTTGCGCCCACGTTGAAGTTGAGCTGAAGATTTGGGTTCTGCCCCGGCTCCTGGAACGATTGGGGGGCATTCGGATTCTCGAAGGACAGATCCTTGATGTACTGCCCTAGAACGCTGACCTTAAGCCCTTGCTCGCCTTCCTGGTTGGCTTGCACGTCGCCGCCGTTTGGCTTGTTTTCCTCTGCCATCGCTCGCCTCTGTCCCTTTGCGGTTGGTCGCGGCACGGTTGGCTATTTCTCTACAACCGATCCGCGCGGATCTTTGTCGCTGTCGTGGCTAGCATGGCGGAAGGCGGCATTCAAGCTGGCGTACAAGATGCAACTAACGCAGCCAAGCCGCATATTCCGGCCGAGCGTCTTTCATGTCCTGGTAGAGCCAGACCATCCGGTCAACGAACCACATCTTGCCGAGGTAGATCAGCGCAGCGCCGAGCAGGGTCGGCCAGATTTCCAGCGCATATAGCCCCCACGCGAGAAACGGGATGCCGGAGGCCGACACGGCAGTCAGCACATGCGGCGCGACGCGGTGATGCGCAGGGATCGGCACATTTTTCCGGTTCAGCCAAACGCGCTCGCCGAACACCGCCTTCGACCCCCAGTTGTCCGTATGCTTGGGGATCGGCGCCATCCGTGGGTTTATCCAGACGAAGCCGAGCGCCGCGGCCAGCGCCACAAGCCACCAACCACCGATCCAGACGCGCGACCATACGGCCAGCACAAGAAGCGGCAGGCCGAGGAAAACGCGAGACCACACGCTGATCGGATGGGCATGGCGCTGCCATGTTTCGTCATCCATCAGCATGAGCCGTTCGGCAAAGCGAAAGATGTCCATGGCCACGCTCCTTGGATGGTGCGGACGGAGGGACTCGAACCCTCACTCCCATACGGGAAACGGATTTTAAGTCCGTTGCGTCTACCGGTTCCGCCACGTCCGCGCGTGCTGCCGTTATGCGCGAGGCCGCGGAGCGAAGCAAGCCGCGCCGCTAATAGGCCCGCGCCGGCCGTGGTGGCGTGATTTCCTGCCGCTCCCGCGCGGTGGGATGATGGATGGCGGCGAGCAGCAGCAGGAACAGCGTTACACTATTCAGCACATGCCACATGAAGTGCGTGCCGAGCGGCGCTCCAGCTATCGTCACGGTTTGGCATAGCGCCATGTCGAGCGAGCGAAAAGCGACCGACGCGGTGAAGACGATGCCGGCGGTCAGCACCAGCGGCCCCGTGCGCCGGCGCGTGAATGGCTGGGACGCGAAAGCCGTCAGATACGCTCCGATTAGCAGCATCGCGGCCCAGGCTGGCAGATAGCTCACGCTGCCATTCAGGCACCTTCCGCGCGCGCCTGCGGGCAAATCGAGGTTGAAGCCGACCTGCCCGTCCCAACACTGCAGGCGCCCGGCGGCCATCATCGCCCCGATGAAAACCGCCAGTCCAACGAGCGACCAGAACACATTGGCTCCGACGAAGCGGCGCATCGCGAACACCAGATAGGCAAGCATGAAAATGCCGATCGGCGCGACGTCCGCGATCGCGGCCCAGCGCGTCGCGTAGGTATGAAACAGGAAGCTGCCGATCCCGATGATGAACACCAGCGCGATCAGCAAATGCCGCGTCACGGTCCGCTTGTAATTGGGCTCACGGTAGAGCAACGCCAGCGCGGCTAGCGCAGCCATTATGAATGCCGCATTTGTGGTGGCGTTTACTGGCTCCGCCCAGAAGGCCGGGCTGAGACCGCGCTCACAATAGGCGAAAATCTTCTGGCTCCAGTCCATGCGCATCCCCGTTGTCAAAGCTGTGCGCGCCTTCCGCCGAAATGTGGCAACGCTTGCCCTAATCACCACAAAACGAGCGCATTTTTAAGGAAATTGTAAGTCTTATCCGTACAGTGTGCTGTCACGAAGGTTTCGATTGATTCCTGTCCACCACGCGTTAACCTTTCGCGGCATGCTCGACGAGGGCGCAATGAATTTCGGCGGCACAAGGAGGCACATGATGGGGCACCTGAGGACGGGAGCGCTCTTTTCCGCGGTCTTGATGGTCGCGGCGATCTCGGGGACGCCGGAGGCGGGCAATGCCGGAGCACGCTATCATGACGCCGGTCACGGGCCGGTTTATCGCCACGTGCGCGCTGAAAGCTTCTACAGCTCGCGCGCGGTCGTTGCGCCGGTACGCCATGGCCCAGTGGGCGATCAGGTCATGACGCCGGGCGGAAACTGGTATGATTGCGAGATCACCTGCGAGTACACGCTGCGACGTGTCTATCTCGATTTCTGGGAAGATCAGCGCGACAAGTTCACCTCGCCGGGCTTTTTCCGCTTCGAATTTGTTATCGACTGAAGCGCGATCCGCCGGGCGCGATGCGGTTTTCTGATGGACTGTTCGCGAAGTCCGGCCAGGATTAACCGCCAAGCGCCTCCAACAGCGCGCTTTCGACCTTCAGACCCTCACGCTCGACCTTTGCGCGCCGCTCTAGCCTTCGCGCGCCCGGCAGACGCGCATTGCCATCTGTTTCGATCCACCCCGCCAATTCCGCGAATCGCCCGGGCGCATCAGGACTAAACGTCGTCGCGTCTATGGCGATGATGAGCTGCCCGGTGGCTGGCGGATCACCCTCGGCATCGAGGAACGACGTTGCTTCGCGGGCGTAGCGTCCTCCGGTGAGGCCCGCCGCCAACAGTTCCACCATCAGAGCCAGCGCGGACCCCTTTGCCTCGCCGAATGGCAGCATCGCGCCTGCGACGGCGTGGGCCGGATCGGTTGTCGGCTGGCCGTCGCCGTCCACTGCCCAGCCCTCGGGTATGGGTTCGCCGCGCTCGGCCGCCGCCACGATCTTGCCGCGCGCCACCTTGGATAGCGAGAGGTCGACCACCAATGGCTCGCGGCCTGTCAGCGGTGCGGCAAAGGCGATCGGGTTGGTGCCGAACAGGCGCGACGCTCCGCCCCATGGCGCCATTGCAGCGGGGGTGTTGGCGAACATCAGCGCGGCGCAGCCATTCTCCGCCAGCCGCTCGACGCTATGCCCGGCCACGCCGCAATGGTGCGAGCGGAAAAAGCCAGCCATCGCGATGCCTTG
>CAZNGB010000018.1:8998-21126 GCA_964572465.1 uncultured Hyphomicrobiaceae bacterium | reverse complement strand
CGTGGTGGGTAGTTTGACTGGGGCGGTCGCCTCCCAAAGAGTAACGGAGGCGCGCGAAGGTAGGCTCAAGCTGGTCGGAAATCAGCTGTTGAGTGCAAAGGCATAAGCCTGCCTGACTGCGAGACTGACGGGTCGAGCAGAGACGAAAGTCGGCCTTAGTGATCCGGTGGTCCCGTGTGGAAGGGCCATCGCTCAACGGATAAAAGGTACTCCGGGGATAACAGGCTGATGATGCCCAAGAGTCCATATCGACGGCATCGTTTGGCACCTCGATGTCGGCTCATCTCATCCTGGGGCTGGAGCAGGTCCCAAGGGTACGGCTGTTCGCCGTTTAAAGAGGTACGTGAGCTGGGTTTAGAACGTCGTGAGACAGTTCGGTCCCTATCTGCCGTGGGTGTTCGAGACTTGAGAGGAGCTGTCCCTAGTACGAGAGGACCGGGATGGACGCACCTCTGGTGGACCTGTTGTCGCGCCAGCGGCACTGCAGGGTAGCTATGTGCGGTCGGGATAACCGCTGAAGGCATCTAAGCGGGAAGCCCCCCTCAAAACCAGGTCTCGCCTGAGAGCCGTGGTAGACCACCACGTTGATAGGCTGGGTGTGGAAGTGCAGCAATGCATGCAGCTAACCAGTACTAATCGCTCGATCGGCTTGATCGCTCTCATTTATCTATGCTCACCTCTCGTATGAGGTGATTGACCAGATCATCGTTTCAAAGCAGCTTTTGTTTGCCTGGTGGTTACAGCGGAGTTCCCCCACCCGATCCCATTCCGAACTCGGTCGTGAAACACTCCAGCGCCGATGGTACTGCGAAAGCGGGAGAGTAGGTCGCCGCCAGGCATATTGAAGTTGCTTTGAAATATATCCCCTCTGACACGAACGCCTTCTATTGTCATTTTATTTGCTGTCGTGTGTCGCTCTCAGTGGGCCTCACGAGTAGTGCATGCTAGCGGTCAACACCGCAGCTATTGCGCGTATTCCGGCACACACCCTCAATCTCCAATCCTGTCATTCCTTGGCGCTTGCAACGCGCAACCGATATCGCTCAAACCCCAGCATCAAGTCTCGGTACAGGGCACGCGCCGTTCTCTGCGCGCCCTCCGGGGTCAAATTACGATGATCCGGAGCGGCCAGCGGTGGTGTCGCGTGAACCCATGCGTGGATGCTGCACGGCCCGCCCATTGCTTCCGACCAATCCCAGAAGAATGCCGCATGACGGCTGGCGGCTGATCGCAACGCGCGCCGAACCTCTGCCAATACGATGGGTGGATGCCACCGCGCGAGCCTGGGGCTTTCCGCATCCACCAAGCGATCATAATTGGCACGCTCCTCGGCGCTCAACGGGCGGCAGGCATCCGTTGACTGGCCTCTGGCGTGGGGCGGCAAAGTCGCAAGATCCGGCGGCCCAACGATGATTACTGAGACGTCGGGAAGCGCTGCACGCATCCGAGCAATCAAGTTCTCGGTAGCCGCTGCGTATTGCTGCGCATTGAACGCATGATCGAATGAGGAATTTGTGCCATATCCGAAGATGATAAGATCCGGCGATAGGTGCGTAAGATCGGCTTTGACAAAAGCATCTGACCAAGCTCCGGCCGTCTCAATTCGCGCATTCGGGACCCCAAGATTGACGTATCGGACCCCTGGGTTCTCGCGCACCACACGCCACGACAAGAGGCGCACCGGCTCTGACCCCACCGCGTGAATTGATAAGGCAGAACCGCCGGCGTTAATCTTGATCCGCTGCCATGTCTGCGTGGTGGTGCGCGTGCTGACAACATCGCCCTTATCCCCGACCGCAACATACGCGTCGCCCGAATCTGGACCTGTCGCGAAAGTCAACTCCGCCCAGTCGAAAGGTGCCTCGGGCATCGTCATGTTCAATGTCGCGCCGTTCCGCCCTATCAGCCGCACGCCGGTCAGGCCGAACGGACCGGCATCGCCCGCTGCGCTCGACGCGACGCGCCAATCGCCCTCTCGCGAGATCCGCGCCCCCGCAATCCGAAACACGCCGGGCGCCATCAATCCCCGGCCCGCATCGCCGAAACGCGCCTGAAATTGCGCACGCAGTTCTGCGGTGATGCGGTCAGCGGCAATATGTTCGTCACCGAGGTGCAGAATAGTCACCGGCTCTTGCCGATCCCCGCGATCGAGAGCGGCCAGTGCTTCAAAAAAGTTCCGGAGCGCCTCGTCTGCGGGAATCAATGGGGGTGGTGGAGACACCGTGCTGACTGGCTCCGGCGCGCTGGTCGGAATGACCGTTGCGGTTGTTTCAACGCGGACATCACGTCTCATCAGCGTGCCGCGGGAATCAAGCCGGTCACGTTTCGCCGGCGCATTGCTGATCGTCGTATTCTGAGGCTGGCCGCCCGCTTTTTGTCCCTCGGGAAAGCATGCTGACAGCAGAAGCGAGATCGCGACAACCATCAAAGCAACTACTAGACGCATAAGCCAAGCAACGAAGTCATGATGTTCGACAACTATTTTTGACAACGCCAAGAAATCACTAGTGCGCGCCGTCATACGCATTACTCCCCGCCAAGCCAAACCCCGCGCAATCCGCGAAGGTTCAGCATTACTCTGATTTTTTGCTGCCAATGAAGCGGTGCTGCTTCATCGTCGCCATCAATTGGAGCGCGGCGCGGCGTTATCAGCCACCGTCCCACGCGTAGTTATCGACCCGCCCTTCCGGTGCCTTGAGCTTTTCCCCCTGAACAAGGACGCGGTAATAAAGCCGCTCCGACAGTGGGAGTTGTTGCCGCGCGCCGCGGGCACTCAGGATGTTGGCGGGTGAGATGGTCGCCAGCGCGGTGAGGTTGTCGGCGATATCGATGGCCAATTGCTCGCCGGGTGGCGAATAATCCGAAAACGAAACCGCGCGATTGCCAGATGACTGCTGCGCTTCCGCCGCGGCTGAGGGTGGGTTGCCCAACAGCGGCGGTATCGACCGATCGCCCGCCTGCGCCGAGCTGTCCGCGCGGCTGCTTTCAAACTCGTCCTCTTCGCGTGACAGGCTGGCAATCTTTTCCTGCTGCTGCTCATCGCCTGCCAGCGGAACGCTTCGCTCGCGCCGCGCAGCCGCCAGATCGCGTTTGATAACAGACGCCGCAAACTCCGCCAGCTTGCGGTTGCCCTCGGCTGTGAAGCCGATGCCATTGTTGTCGCGCAAGCGTTTGGTCACCCCGTCGACGCTTGGACCGAAGGCGCTGTAATTGCCAAACTGGTCGGAGAATCCATTCCATGTGTCGATATATTTGACACCACCGAGATAGACGCGCTCACGAATAATGCTGTTGATCTGCTCATACTCGGCACGCGCCTCTTCGTCGGCCACGATAGGAAGACCCATCCAGTAGACGGCAACCTTGGCTTTGGTGAGTTTCTCCAGGAGCGCGTCGACCCGCAGCCTGTAGGTTTCGGACCAGGCTTCAGTAGGAAAGTCCTGGAACCCGCCAGCAGCGCGAATGCGCTGGCGGTCATTCGCTCCGAGCATGATAACCGCGATGTGCATCTGACCATCATCGACGATGTCTTCGATGCGTCGCGACCAGTTATACTGATCAGGCCGCGCGAGGCCGCTGGAATTACGCGTCTCCTGCAAGATTTCGACGCTGGCGGCCTCATCAAGAGCAGCAGGTAGCGCAGTTGCCAGCCCCGCCGCGAGAAAATCCCCAATCACGTGGAGCTTGTAAGTGTCAGCCTCAGGGAACGGGTTGATGTAGCTTTGCGTCCATGCAGGAACAAAAGGCGCGCGATCATCCTGCGCGCGAACTGGTGAAACCGCGAAAACTAACGCAAAGAGCGCCGTGATCCAGACCACGCCCAAGCTCTCGCGATGTTGAAGAAGTTGCCGTATCATCCTGATACACCAAACGAAAAATGCGGCGAAACGCGGACTTATTCCCTCAACCAGCCTGCGCCAAGCGCATCTTCTCCAGCAACCGCTTGGTTGCGAAGCCATCCGGCACCAGATCGCGCGACTGCTGGAATTCGCGAAGCGCTGCTTGTGTCTGCGGGCCGATGATCCCGTCGATCTCGCCGCGCAAGAAACCCATATCCGCGAGCAGTTGCTGCAACTCCTTGCGCTCGCTGCGTGCCAGCGGCTGCTCATTCGTCGGCCATGATTGCTGAATCGGACCAAAGCCCATCAGCCGATCAGCCAAATGCCCCACGCCAAGCGCGTAGGCCGTCGCATTGTTATACCGCTTGATCACATCGAAATTATTAATCATCAGGAACGCGGGGCCGTTCGCGCCGGCTGGCACGATCAAGATGGCAGGATCAGACGGGCGCGGAAATGGCCGGCCACCGGGCCGTGTAATGCGCAGTGCCGACCATTCGGCGAGCTTGCGCCGCGTGCGTCCATCGGCCAGACCATAATCGAAGCCATCCGGCAAGATCACCTCATAGCCCCAAGTCTCGCCGCTGTTCCAACCCTTCTCCTTGAGGTAATTGGCAGTAGAAGCCAGTGCATCCGATATTGCGCGCCAGATGTCGCGTGTCCCGTCACCGGTGAAATCGACCGCATATTCAAGATAGGTTGTCGGGATGAACTGCGTGTGTCCCATCGCGCCGGCCCAGGAGCCTTTCATATTCGCGACGTCGATATCCCCATTATCGAGGATTTTGAGCGCTGCAAGCAACTGGGTGCGTCCAAATTGCGTTCGCTCGCCTGTGTAAGCCAAAGTTGCAAGTGATCGAATGACGCCCTTATTACCCATGAAGGAGCCATAGCTCGTCTCCATGCCCCAGATCGCCGCGAGGTAATGGCGGTCCACACCATATTTTTTTTCGACTGCCGCAAACTGCTCGGCATAGCGGCGAAGCTGCTGCTTGCCCTTGCTGATGCGTGCCGGCGATACGGCGCTCTCAAGATAATCCCAGATCGGTTTCACAAACTCGGCCTGGTTGTTCTGAGCTTCGAGAATGTCCGGGTCGGGCGTCAGGTCGCTCAGCGCCGCATCAAGCGTGCTACGCGAAATGCCCTGTGCGGCGGCATCGGCGCGGAAGCCATCGAGCCAAGTGGAGAACGCTTCATCAGCGTGTGCGGGCCAAACCATAAACGCTGTGATTGCAAACGCCAGAGACGCGGGCAAAGCGCGATTTAGCCAGCTCATGTGAAACACCTTCGGCAAAATGATCCCCATATCTGTATGCACACCTCCCCCTATTATCATGCGATGCCCTGAACTCAAGCGCGAGCAGATCGCGCACGCCCCCGCTCCCCGACAAATTGAGAAAATGTTAACTAACGATTCGTGAAACACGGCGGCACAATTCAAATTTAATTTTCGCTTCACCAATCGCCATCACGATCAAGCTCTTGGTAACCAGTGTGATCGGCAGGGGTGCAAACTGCGATGGGGATTCAGTGGGGTTGCGTCGTTCGGAGCGCGCGGGCGCTTGCGGCGGTTAGGCGTTTGTTTTCGATTGTCGGACTGCTGATGGCTGCTTGCACTGCCCTGGCGCATGCGCCAGAAGCGAGCGCACAGTTGTCCGGATTTGCTGACCAATACGGTCATTGGGAACATGCGCGCGACCCCGGTCAGCGGCGAGCGTCAAGCCGAGAACAATACGACATGCCCCCGCGCGCGACATCACGGCGGGAGCCGCCCGATGAACGCGAGCCGGTCCAATCTCACATCGTGGAAAGTGGCGAAACGCTATTCCGCATCTCTAAGCAATATGGGGTGAGCGTCGAGGCGTTGATGCGTGCGAACCGTATCCCCGATCCGCGCCAGCTCCGCGTCGGCCAGCGCCTTTCGATCCCTGATGAGGCCTTGTCGCGGCCGCGCGGCCCTCGGCTTGACCGCTGGCATGAGGATGAGCCGCGATTTTCAGCACCGCGTCCGCGCGAACGGTTGGCACGCCCGCGAGACGAGGATTTCGATCCGCGCTTCCGGGAGGCTCCAGCTGCGCCCGAGCAGCGGCCCGAGCGCCGCGCGCGATCTGAGTATCACAGCACCGGCCCGAACCCCGCTGAGCTTAGCCGTCTCGCTGATACGATGCGCGAGCCTGCTGGCCGTGGCCGCGACGGCGAGATGCCCGCTGGCTACACGTTCTTTGCACAGCTCGTCGGTGCCGACTTGCAGGTCGACCGGATGCTGCGCGCCTGGCGCCGGGGCGGCGGCGCGCAGCGTGTCTCCGCCGAACTCGATCTCGACATCATCTATGGCAACGGCCCCGAGGCCGACCCGGAGCGGTTCTATCTGCCGTATGTGCGAACTGGCCCGCGCCTGAGCGATGCTGGCAAGCGTTATGCGCTGTCGCAGCATATGCCGCCCGCCGGGCATCTGTTCGTGACCCAGCTTCAGGCCGCGCTGATCGAATTGCATAATCGCGCGGTCGACCTGCTGATCGAGCGGCACCTGGCAAGCGACAAGCAGCGGTTTTGCGGAAATGCAGACTGCTCCAATGCAGAGCTGGCGCGCGCGCTGCCGAGCGCGAAGCGGGTGCTGCTGTTCAGCGATGCGCGCGAGACGGTCATCCACTATTACCACCGCGTCATCGTAGAGGACCTGCTGCCGCGCCTGATCGGCGAGGAGCGCACGCAAGACATCATCACCAACGGCCGCGATCTGTTCTTCGCCTCGGGCTTCCGCGATGGCGAAGAGATCAAACAGCCGTTCATTCCCTACGAGTTCGCACTGGCGGCATGGCAATTCACTGCGAGCCAGTTGCGTGCCAGCTACGCCATTGACGCTGACGCGCGCCCGCGCCGCTTCGACATCGGCCAATTGGCCGCGAACGAGGCCTCGCGCGAGCGTCTAGGTCGCCGCGATCTGGCGGACTGGCGGCAGTTTGTCGATATTTTGCCGGAGCCGCCGGCTGGCTTTAACCGTGCTCGGCTAATCGACCCATACATCGCCGCGATGCGCGACGGCTGGCACGAAAACCGCCGCACGCTTGGCACGGCGGAAGCGATCCTGCTGGCTGGTGCGCGCGCTGATCTGCCTTCTGGGCAAGCGGTGGCGGAGAAAGTGCTGCCGGAGTTGCGCAAGCGCGGTGTGCTCTACCTGTGGGAGCCGCGCGGCGAAGCAGGCGACGGCGAGCTCTGGCGCGGCTACGTGCTGCCGCCGGATCGCGCGACGCGCGAGATACTGCGCGGCGAAACCCCGCTGTGGTATTACGTGCTTCAGGAGGCTGGGGCGTTGGGCCGCGCGACCGGGATTGGTCCGAACACGCGCGCCTATGCGTCGTCCACCGGCAGCGCCCGGCTAGCGGCGGCACGCGATAGCGTCTCGGATGGGCGCGCGCGCGCGCGAGGCGGCCACACCCTTGGCCCCATCGGCGGTACGATCGTCGGTGAAGTGCTCATCGGCCTGGCCGAGCATTACGCGATGAAGACCGGCAAGGGCTTGGGATTCCGGCCGCCCATTGGCGCCAGCGCCTACGGCGAGCGCGACCGCTTCACGCTCACCCGCGCGCGCAGCGGCAGCGGTGATCTGGGCGAGCGTTATATGCTGCGCAACCTGCTGATCGACGCGGGTGTAGCCGTCCCATTGCGGTGAGCGGCTTGACAAGTCCGCCAGCATAGCGCAACCAACACGCGATTTGCCGCAGTCCTGTCGCGATTGTGGTGGAGCGATCGGGGCAATCTTTGCCACCGGCCGCGTTTGGGAGATGTGATGCCAGTCATTCATGCGAGACTTGTCCAATCCGCTTGTGTCATGGCGCTGCTGCTTAGTTCGGCTGCCGGCGCCCCGGCTCTTGCACAGGACGGTGAGGAGGCCGCGAGCGAGGCGCAGGCTGCGCCAGCAAATATCGAAATGCGCCTGCGCCGGATCGAGGACAATCTGATCGACATGCGTGCGATGATTGGGGCCCTGCAGAGCTTCGCGCCCGGCAACGGCTCGGCCTCCGCGCCGACCGACTCGATGCCTGATGCCAATTTCTCTGGCGATCCGTTCGCGCAGCGCCAAGACCCACTGGCGCAGCGGGAGGACACCTTCGCCCAATCGACGCCGCAACCCTCGGGTGGGCCAAGCCCGGACCTCCAACAGCTTGAGATACAGGTGCAGGCACTGTCCGCGCAGCTCTCCGAAACCGTGAAGCGGCTGAACCGGTTGGAGGCCTCGCTCGGCGGAGCGAACACCGCAGAGAGTGAGGCAGGGCGCGAGCCATTTGCCGAGAGCGAGGGTGACGACATGTTTGCGCAGGACCCCGAGCCTGACGCGGCAACCGGTTTCGGCACGACGACGGTTGAACCGCCCGTCGCGCCTGAGGATGACTTTGGAAGCTGGGAGCAGGAGGCCATGTCCGCGCCGGGTGACGAAGCGGGCAACTCGGATGCGCAGGCGCTCTTCACCCAAGGATATGATGCACTGCAAGTGCAGGACTACGCGGCCGCGCGCGATAGCTTCCAGACGTTTCTCGACAGTTATCCCGATGATCCCCTCGCCAACGATGCGCGCTACTGGCTCGCCGATGCCGCATTCGCCGAGGGCGATTATGTCATTGCGGCCAACAACTTCGTGCGGGTTTACAACACCGCGCCGACTGGCGAAAAATCAGAGGAAACGCTGTTGAAGCTGGCTGTTGTACTGCGCCGGTTGGACCGTGCGGAATCCGCGTGCGACGCGCTTGGCCGTCTGGATGGCCGCCTGGATACAATGCCGGAGAGCTTTCGCACGCAGGTGGCTGACGAACGCCGGCGCTCGGGATGCCAATAGTTTACCGCGATTGCTGCGGGCCCAGATCCTGCGCCGGCATTTGATGCAAGGTTTCCGGCGTGCTGACGCCTCATGACATTGACGCGCTATTTGCGCCGCTAGCCGTTTATGAGCGCCTCGGGCTGGCTGTATCGGGCGGTGGCGACAGCATGTCGCTGATGCTGCTGGCGGGCGAGTGGGTGTCGCGCGCCCAGGCTGCGCCCGAGGTGGTCGCCTTGACGGTCGATCACAGGCTGCGCCCGGAATCGCGGCAGGAGGCTGAATGGGTGGCGCAGCAAGCCGCCCACGTCGGCTTCGCGCATCATATTCTGACATGGACCCACAACCAGCACAGCGCCTCGCAGGCCGACGCGCGCGACGCGCGCTATGCGTTGATGACCGCTCTGGCCCGCGCTCGTGGTATTGGTGCGATCGTGACCGCGCATACGTCCGACGATGTCGCCGAGACATTTCTCATGCGCCTTGCGCGTGGCAGCGGCGTTGATGGCCTTTCGGCGATGTCAGCGGCAGCCGAGTGGGATGGCGTGCCTGTGCTCAGGCCGCTGCTGGGCGTCACTCGTGCGCAGCTCCGCGCGGAATTGGAGGCGCGCGGCGCGGCATGGCTGGAGGACCCGAGCAACGCCGAAGACCGGTATGAGCGCGTGCGGGTGCGCCGGGCGCTGGAGACGCTGGCCGGGCTTGGCATCACGCGGGAGCGGATCGTCGAGAGTGCGGAGCGGCTGCGGCGCGCGCGCGGCGCAATCGATACGGCCGCGGCGGAATTCATCGACATTCATGCTGAGATCAACCCTGCTGGCTATGCCCGGATCCCCCCTGGCGCATTACGCGCGCTGCCTCAAGAGGTCTCGATCCACGCGCTCAAGCATCTGCTGAACGGTATTGGCGGCGGCCATGCCCCTCGCCTGCGCAAGCTGGAGATGTTGGCCGCGCAACTTGCCGATGGCCTGAACGCAACAACGACGCTGGGCGGTTGCGTCATTTCGCCCTCGCCGGGCGGTATCCTGTTCTGTCGCGAGCCAGGACGCCTGTCAGCCACGCCCGCGGCTCTCCGTTCTGGCGAAACGCTCATCTGGGACGCGCGCTTCTGCATCCGGTGCGCTGACCTGCTGCGGCCTGTGGAGGTCGCCGCCCTGGGCGAACAGAACCTTGCAGCTCTTCCAGAAGACGTCCGCAAGACGCACCCCGCGCCCGCCTTGGCAACGCTCCCTGCGCTCTATGCGGACGGTCACCTGCTGGGGGTGCCTATTCGTGGAATGGCCCTAACCGAGCAGCACGCAGACGTCGCGGCTTGCACCGGCAGCTTCATCGGGTGCTTCGGCAGCACGCGCGCGGTATAAGTCTGAGCGCTTTCCGCTGTGACGCGAACGCGCAATGCTTGGCAAATAAAACCACCAACCATATGTTCTCCGTAATACCGCGCATGGCTACAGTGTGCGTGTGGTGCTCGTTTGCTCTGCGTATCGCCCGGCGGTCTGCCGGGAACGTTCGCTGCGCACGCGAGGCAGCGAAAGGCAAGGACGTCAGATGAATTCGAATTTCCGTAACTTCGCCATCTGGATCATCATCGGTTTGCTGTTGATCGCTCTGTTCAATCTGTTTCAGAGTCCGAACCAGCAGACCGCTGAGAACAGCATAAGTTACTCGCAGTTCCTGAGCGCCGTGGAAGACAGCAATATCCGCGCGGTGACGCTCTCCGGCGACAAGATCGTGGGCCAATACACAGACGGCCGCACGTTTGAAACATTCGCGCCAAACGATCCCAAGCTTGTCGAGCGTCTGGAGAACAAGGGTGTCGGCATCTCGGTCGAGCCACAGAACGATAATTCTCCGACCCTGCTGAGCATCCTGATTTCGTGGTTCCCGATGCTCCTGCTGATCGCTGTGTGGATCTTCTTCATGCGGCAAATGCAGGGCGGCGGCGGTCGCGCGATGGGTTTTGGCAAGTCGAAAGCCAAGCTGCTGACCGAGCGCACGGATCGCGTCACTTTTGAAGACGTCGCCGGCGTCGACGAGGCCAAGGAAGACCTGGAAGAGATCGTCGAGTTCCTGCGCGACCCGCAGAAATTCCAGCGCTTGGGCGGCCGCATCCCGCGCGGCGCGCTACTGGTTGGCCCTCCAGGCACGGGTAAGACGCTGCTCGCACGCGCGATCGCGGGTGAGGCAAACGTGCCGTTCTTCACGATCTCCGGTTCGGATTTCGTCGAGATGTTCGTCGGCGTCGGCGCGAGCCGCGTCCGAGACATGTTCGAGCAGGCGAAGAAGAACTCGCCGTGTATCATCTTCATCGACGAAATCGACGCGGTCGGCCGGCATCGCGGTGCGGGCCTTGGCGGAGGCAACGATGAGCGCGAGCAGACGCTGAACCAGTTGCTGGTGGAAATGGACGGGTTTGAAGCGAACGAGGGCGTAATTCTGATCGCCGCGACCAACCGCCCAGACGTGCTTGATCCGGCGCTGCTGCGGCCCGGTCGCTTCGACCGGCAGGTTGTCGTGCCGAACCCGGACGTGATGGGCCGAGAGAAGATCCTCAAGGTCCACACGCGCAAGGTGCCACTCGCGCCGGATGTCGATGTTCGCGTGATCGCGCGAGGAACGCCTGGCTTTGCCGGCGCCGATCTGGCCAACCTCGTTAACGAAGCTGCGCTGCTCGCCGCGCGCCGTTCCAAGCGGCTCGTCACGCAGCAGGAGTTCGAGGACGCCAAAGACAAGGTGCTGATGGGTGCCGAGCGACGCTCGATGGTGATGACCGATGAGGAGAAGCGCCTCACGGCCTATCATGAGGGCGGACATGCGCTGATCGGCATGATGGTCGAGGGCTCGGACCCGGTGCACAAGGCAACGATCATCCCGCGTGGCCGTGCGCTCGGAATGGTCATGCGTTTGCCGGAGCGCGATGCGCTGTCTGTGACCCGTCAGAAGATGAAGTCCGATATCGCCGTGGCGATGGGCGGCCGCGTGGCCGAGGAAGTCGTGTTCGGCTACGAAAAGGTGACATCGGGCGCCTCGATGGACTTCAAGATGGCAACGCAGATGGCCCGCGCTATGGTCACGCAATACGGCATGTCCGACAAGCTCGGCCCGCTAGCCTATGGGGAGAACGAGGATGAGGTGTTCCTGGGGCACTCGGTCGCGCGGACCCAGAACCTGTCAGATGAAACCCAGAAGGTGGTTGACGAGGAAATTTATCGCATCGTCGACGAGGGCTACGAACTCGCCAAGCGACTGATTGAGGAGAATGTCGACAAGCTCCACATCATCGCCAACGGCTTGCTGGAGTACGAGACCTTGAGCGGGCAGGAGATCAAGGATCTGCTGGAAGGCAAGCCGCCGATCCGCGAATTCCAGGCGGCGCAGCCGACCGAGGGTGAGCCACGCAAGCGTTCGTCCGCCGTTCCAAGCGCGGGGCGCAAGACAAAGGGTGATGAAGAGCCGGACACTGGCGGCATGGAGCCGCAGCC
>CAZNGB010000018.1:0-8898 GCA_964572465.1 uncultured Hyphomicrobiaceae bacterium | reverse complement strand
CAGGGCTAAATGACGGCGAGGCGGAGGCTCTTGGTCTCCGCCTCTCTTGACGGTGCTGCGCTGACCGGCTAATACACCAAACACCGCGTGCCACGAGCGCGCGATTTTATTTTCTCACCTAAACCTTCGGGAGAGTCTGATGAGCCGCCGTTGCGAGCTAACCGGTAAGTCCGCGCAAACGGGCCATAACGTCAGCCACGCGAACAACAAGACCCGCCGGCGGTTTTTGCCGAACCTGTGCGACGTGACGCTCACCAGCGATACCCTCCAGCGCAGCGTGCAAATGCGGATTAGCGCTCACGCTCTGCGGACGGTCGACCATCGCGGCGGTCTGGACGCGTTCTTGCTGAAAGCCCCGGATGCGCAGCTTTCCTCGCGTGCGCTGAAACTGAAGCGCGACTTGCGCAAAGCGCTGGCCGAGCGCGAAACGGCTGGCGAGGTAGAAGCGGCGTCCTGACCGCACTACTCTATTGCGAAGCGCAATAGCAGCGTGCGCTGGATCGGGTTGAAATTGTCGTCGGACATGATGGTCAGGATCGCGCGCCCTTCAGCGTCGGTGTGCACCGCAATGGCTTCCATATTGTCCACCATCCGCCCGCCTTTCGTTTCGTATAGCACTTCGCCGTCCAGTCGCGCGCCCGGCCGAATGTCCGCGGCGTCAATGCGCCGGATGCGCATGAACACACCGCGCATGATCCCGGCGAAATAGCGCTCCAACACGACCAACCCACCATCCGGCAGCGCCGCCGCGTCGGTGATGTCGAACATACCGCTACGCTTCAGTCGGATTTGCTCAACCTTGCCGCCGTGAAACAGCCAGCCCAGGCTGTCGCCGCTGCTATGCGCGCGCTGCTCTGAGAAGGCGATCGCCGCGCCCTCATACGCGCCTGCGCGCAGTATGGCCAGCGACTCCAGCGCCTTGTTGCCAGGCAAACGCAGCGCTTCGGGCGGTAGCGCGAGCGCGCCCGTCGGCACCGAAAAATCCGCCCCGTCGAAGCTGTAGCGGTGGATGCGATGCGTACCCTCAAACGCGATGAAGTAATCCCCTTCAAGCGCCCCCGGCGCAATTGGGGCGAGAGCCTCCGCGTCGTCCAGTCCACGCCCCGCTTCGGGGTTGTCCCATTCCTCGCGCAGCGCCAGCTTGCCGATGACCGCGTCGCCGACATCGATGATTTGGCTGTCACGTTCCTTCAGGCGCAGCTTCAGCCACGAGGTCCGGTCGGAAATCGCAAGCAGTTCGGATCCGTCTGCGCTGACGGCCAGGCCCGAATAACCGCCAAACGCGCCCGCCGAGGACCGCAGGACCAGCCCGCCGAGCCATGTCAGCTGACCAAAGCGTTTCCGGTTCGGGTTGGCGTAGTCGAGAAACAATGGCCGCGCTTCGACGCGAATATCGCGCGGGTCTGCCGCGGCCTGCCCTCCCGCCGCAGCCTGCGAGAGAGCAACGAACAGCACCGCAGCCCAGACCCAGCGCCCCATATCAGCCTCCACCCATGCCAACGGCCAGCGATTTTGGCGCAGGAACCGGCACCTCACCGACCGGCGGACCGAACCGCGGCCCGTCACGTCCAACAATCGCTTTGCACGCGGACGGCAGGTCAGCGAGGGTCATCGGCGCTTTCGGTGCTCTCGGCGCGGCCGGCTTCGGCGGGGCGGTGAGCAGGCGATACCAATAGTCGAGCGGTTCGCCACAGCCGTCGCCCGGCGGTGGGGCGGATTGGTCCGTGCATCCGGCATAACCGGGCGGACACTTGATCCGAACATGGAAATGGTAATGGTGCCCCCACCAGGGCCGGACCTTGCGCAGCCAGCCACGGTCGTCGCCTGCAGCCTCGCAAACCGCCTTCTTGATCGCCGGATGCACGAATATGCGCGCCACCTCCGGGTACGAAGCTGCTCGCTTGAGCAGCTTGACGTGTTCCGGCGTCCAGACATCAGGGTCGACAGACAGCCCGTCCCGCGCCAGCACCGACACGGCGGAGATGCGCTCGCGCTCGGCACGGCTCAGACGCCGGTCCGGCATGGGCTTCAGCCAGATGTCACCATCCAGCCCGATCTGATGGCTGGCGTGTCCGGTGAGCATCGGCCCGCCACGTGGCTGGGACAGGTCGCCGACCAGCAGGCCAGGCCAGCCGTCTTTCTCTTGCGCGTCGCGCGCCAGCCGTTCGATGTAGTCCAGCAGCGCCGGGTGGCCCCAGTTGCGGTTGCGTGACAGGCGCATGGCTTGCCAGGCGGGGCCGTTGACGGAGAGTTCGCGACCCCCGGCGAGGCAGCCGCGCGCATATGAACCGATTGCGCGCGCTTCCAGCGGCACAGGACCGTTCACAAAGCCAAAAACATGCTTGGCCGGCCGCTCCTGAGCCGCGGCCGCACCCGCTGTGAACATTATTGCGGCCAGCGCGAGCAATGTGCCAACCGATCGGCGGAATACCCGCATGATGTCCCCTGCGTTTTTCACCATGCGTGTCTAATTACCGGATCCTTGCGGCAACTGTATGAAGGGCAGCTTGCGCCAGCTCACAAAGCGCGGCGTCGTCTTCATGTAGTCGTCGTACACCTCGCCGAAGCGTTTGCGCAGCCATGGCTCTTCCGCCAGTGGCATCAGCGCGTAGACCAGCACCGCCAGCGCGACCAGACCCCAGATGGTCCACGATCCCGCCGCCGCCCCGATGCCTATGTAGCCCATGATCGACGCCACATATTGCGGGTTGCGGCTGTAGCGGTAGAGGCCGTCCGTCACGAGGCTCTCATCCGCGCCATAAGTGTTCTCGATACCGAGGTCGAAATAGGCGTAGAAGGTAAGACCGAAGCCCACCACAATCAGCGGGATGCCGATCAGCAATTGCAGCCACCACAGCGGCCCGTTCAAATCGGCCAGCAGGATCGCGGCAATCGGCAGGCCGCCCATTGACGTTCGGAACAGCGGCCAAAAGGTATAATTTTGCCAGCTATTCTTGCCGGGCGTCGGCCACAGCCGAAAACTGTCCGAGAGGATCGTCGCGATCATCAGGATGGCCAGCACGAGCGCCGCGACGCCCACGACGATCGCCACGATCGGCCCCAGCGTTGAAATGATCCCCATTTCCCCTCCCGAACGCTAATTGTCCTGCGAAAATTTGCGCGTGGCGCGCACCAGCCGGTCAACGATGCCCGGCTCTGTCATCGCATGACCGGCATCCGGCACGATCTCAAGCGGCGCGTTCAGCCAGAGTTTCGCCAGTTGCCACGCCGTCGCCGGCGGCGTCACCAGATCGTAGCGGCCCTGCACGATCACGCCAGGCAAATGCTTGATCTTGTCCATCTCGTTCAAGAGCTGGCCGTCATAGTCGAAAAAGCCAGCGTGGTAGAAGTAGTGGCACTCGATCCGCGCGAAGGCGAGCGCATAGGCGCTGTTGCTGAACTTTTCGACGGTGGCCGGGTCGATCTGCAGTGCCAGCGTCGAGCCTTCCCACACGCTCCAGGCCCGCGCTGCCTCAAGCTGCGCCTGCTGGTCCGTGTCGGTCAGGCGCTTGTAATAAGCCGCGATGATGTCGTCGCGCTCATCGGGCGGGATCGGCGCGACAAATTTCTCAAAGGCGTCGGGAAACAACCAGGACGCGCCGCTTTGGTAGAACCACAGCAGCTCGGCCCGGCGCAGCGTGAAGATGCCGCGCACGATCAGCGCTGTGACGCGCTCGGGGTGTCGTTGCGCATAGGCCAGCGCCAGCGTGGAACCCCATGAGCCGCCGAATACCTGCCAGCGGTCAACGCCCAGATGTTTGCGCAGCCGCTCCATATCCTCGACCAGATGCCAGGTGGTGTTGTGCTCGAGGCTCGCGCGGGGGCGGGACTTGCCGCAGCCTCGCTGGTCGAACAGGATAATGCGGTAGCGGTCCGGGTCGTGGAAGCGGCGCATGACATCGGAGATCGCGCCGCCCGGCCCGCCGTGCAGCAGCACCGCCGGGATGCCACGCGGATTGCCGCATTCCTCGTAATAGACTTCGTGGCCGTCCTGTTCAGGCAGGTAGCCGTAGGTGTGCACCTGTTCGATCGGTCGATAAAGATGCAGACGCTCTTGTGGGGCCGGGAAGTCCACGGCTTCGTTCCTGGCAAGGGTTGCGTTGCGCGGCGATCCGGAAAGAAGGAACGTATCGCGGCGCGGCTGTCAACGGCGCTTTCGGTTATGGGCGCGGCGCCTTGCCGCGTGCCGAGAGGCGCGTCAGCCGCGCATGCAGCGTTTCTCCGCCGGAGACGCGGATCTCGCTCGCAATTTCGGCGGTCAGATCGTCCGGTTTCGGCGTGATGAGGCTCACCGCGATCGCAGCGATAAACGCCGCCGGCGCGCCGATTAGCCCTGCGGTCAGTGGGTCGATGAACGCCGGTCCGCTGCCGACCAGAATCATGTAAACGGCAGTGAGGCCGAAGCCCGCGAGCAGCCCGGCCATCGCACCGGCCGCGTTGATCCGCTGCCACCAGATCGAGAGCACCACGACCGCGAAGAACCCGCCGGCCAGCAGCGAGAACGCCAGCAGCATCCACTGCAGCGGATCGACGCTCAACGCGCGTGCCATCCATGCCCCGGCTATAGCCGCGAGGATCATGCCGAGGCGCGCGACCGCCAGTCGTTGTGCGGCTGTCGAGGGCCGGCGCATCCACGGGTGAAACAGGTCGTTGCTTAGTATGTTGCCGATCATGGTGATGTGCGCCGCCGCGCCCGCCAGCATCGCCGCCAGCAACGCGGCCGCCACCATGCCGGTGAATACCTGCGGCAAGCCGCCTGCAACCGGGAGCACGAGCGCGCTCAAATCGCGGCTAATCGAAGCTTGTGCTGCGCCAAATGTCGGGTCAAAGCCGTCCGATTGCAGCTGCAGCAGCCCGAGATCGGCAGCGAAGCGCGCCCACCCAGGCAGCTCGGCCATTGGTGTGCCGATAACTTGCTGGACGATGGCGGAATGCAGAAACGCGGCATACGCGAGTAGCGTTAGCACCATGAACCCGGCAAGCAGACCGGCCCAGCCCATCGAACCGCGCACCGCGGCGATCGTCGGCGTCGTGCTCAGGCGCGCATGCACCGCGGGAAGCATTGCCGTGCCGAGCATCACGCACAGGCCAAGCAACACGAAATCCAGCGCGCTCATCGCCCCAAACGCTTGAAGGAACGGCTTGCCAATCGGCTCGGGCGCCACGCCAGGCAGGGCTTGCGAAAGCGGCTGAGGGCTGGCGTCCAGAATGCCCTTGGCCTGTTCGGCCGCGGCGGTCGGCTCCAGGATCGCGCCATAGCTGAGCTGGGGCACCGGAAGGTTAGTCACCTGAAGCGAGATGATCACCAGCGGCACGGAAATGCCGAGCAGCAACACGATAATCTGCGCGCACTGGACCCAGGTCAGCGAGCGCATGCCCCCGAATAGCACGGTGAACATCGCGAATGCGGCGGCGATCGCAATCAGCATCTGTTCGGGCAGCGGCAGAAACAGCGCTGCGATCATCGCGCCGATCTTGAGTTCAGCAGCCAGCAGCATCACCGATGGCGCGAGCAGCATCACAGCCGCGACGGCGCGCAGCGGTCGCGAGGAAAAGCGCATCCCGAGGAACCCGGGCATGGTGAAGCTGCCCGCCTTGCGCAGATATGGCGCGAACAGGATCGTCAGCAGCGCCAACCCCGCGCACCAGCCCAGCACCAGCGGCAGGCCGTCATAGCCAAGGAACACCAGCGCGCCCAGCGCCGTGGCGAGCGCGCTTGCGCCCATCACATTCGCGCTGACCGAAAGCCCGTTGTAAAGCGCGGGCACCCGCTCGCCCGAGACGAAGAAATCCTCCAGATTGGTGGTGCGCACCATCAGCCCGATGATCAGGAAAAACAGCGCCGGGCCGAGGATCATCACCTGGTTGACCCAGAACGACGCCAGCCCGAGCTGTTCGAGGATCAATAAGGTCAGGACGAGGGAGACAAATGCGCTGGCAAACACAGCGAAGCTCGCGCCGAGCCGCGGGTTCACGACCGGATAGTGATAGTTGAGCGCCATCGTTAATACTCGCCGGTGATGTTATAGCGCGCATCGAGGCGATCTTGCCGCCCCGCGATCCAGTAGATCAGCGCGACGAGGCTGATCACGCTGCCAATCGAGGCCAGCAGATAGCCGAGCGGGAAGCGCATCACGTAGCTGTCGTAGAGCAGCGGCGCGACAACCGGCAGGACGATGAAGAACAGGCCGAGCAGGACGAGCGCGATGATCGTCAGCCGCGAGTTCGCGCGCCACTGGATTTGCCGTTGATGGTCGATCATGGTGGCTGTTCCGCCGCGTTACGTACATTCATTCATGGTTGACGCAACTATTCAGGAAAATGCGGACAACTCAAGGCTGCTGCGCAGCGCGGCTGATTATCCCCAGAGCGCAGGCGTGGGCGGGTAGATCGTCGCGCCATCGACCACAAGGCCAGGGTCGCGGTCGCGCGCGAGCAACAGCGGACCGTCGAGATCGGCCCAATCCGCGTCCTGCGCGACCAGCACGGCTGGAGCCATTGCCAGCGAAGTCCCAACCATGCAGCCGACCATGATGCGAAAACCCAGCCGCCGCGCCTCGGCGCGCATCGCGAGCGCTTCGCTCAGCCCGCCGGTCTTGTCGAGCTTGATGTTCACAGCGTCGTAGCGCTCCCGCAAAGCGGCGAGTCCGTCGCGGGCGTGAGCCGATTCATCGGCGCAGACGGGGACAGATCGCGCGGTCTCGGCAAGCGCGGCGTCCTCGCTGGCGGGCAGCGGCTGCTCGACCAATTCGATGCCCGCGTGAGCGCAAGCACCTAGCAGCGCCGGAAGCTGGTGCGCGCGCCACGCCTCGTTGGCATCCACGATGAGCCGGGCTCCAGGTACAGCCGAACGCACCGCGCGCACTCGCGCCTCGTCGCCATCGCCGCCGAGCTTGAGCTTGAGCAGCGGATAGCCGCAGTCCGCGGCCTTCGCGGCCATCTCATCCGGCGATCCAAGCCCGATCGTGTAGGCCGTCAAGATCGGTTGCGGAGCATCCAGCCCGGCCATCACGTGGACTGCCGCGCTTGCTGCTTTCGCCTCATGGTCCCACAGCGCGCAATCGAGCGCATTGCGCGCCGCGCCAGGCGGGAGCGCTCGCGCCAGCGTTTTGCGGTTCAGTTGCGCCCCGAGCGTCCGCGCCGCCTCCGCGATTTGCCCCATGACGCCAATGACGTCCTCGCCGTAGCGCGCGTACGGCACGCATTCGCCGCGCCCGTGTGCCCCGCCGCTGATCTCCACCACTACAACTTGCGCCGCGTGCTTCGCTCCGCGCGAAATCGTGAAAGCCCCGGCAATTGGCCAGCTTTGGGCGCAGACGCTGACCGTGCGGCCGTCCCCGAGCGAAATGCTTTCCATCGGAGTGCTTGTTCGCGCTGATGCCGCGCGTGTCAAGACAAAGCCGCGAGTGCCAAACGCGCGATTGCCAATCGCGGGAGGCGGCGGTAGGTTTGCGCGCGGAAATGGCAGTCAAGCCAGGCGCGCAAGACGGAGCCGGAAGCGGGCATGACGGCGGTGACCTCGACGCAAGACCGGGACGGCGCGAAGCGCGCAGACTTCGCCCGCTACTCAAGCGAGGATGGCGCGACAGTTTCGCTCTCAGGCGACTGGACCGTGAGGATGCTCACGCGCATCGAAGCCAACCTCGCTGCCGCAATGCCCAGCCCGCCGGGTGTAAAAGGTCGCCCGCTCGATGTTGATCTTGGTGATCTGGACGCGCTGGATACCGCCGGCGCGTGGCGGCTGTTGAAACTCATGCACGACCTCAAGGCCGCAGGATACGAGGTCACACTCCGGCGGGTCCGCGAGTCGCATCGCAAGCTGCTGCGCGAGATTCATGCACGGCGATCGGTGCAGGACGCGCCCGCGCTCCCGCGTCCCGGCTTGGTCGAGGTGCTCGGTGAGACGGTGCGCGCCGTCAGTGGCCTGTTTCGGGATGCAGCAGCGCTTACGGCCTTTCTTGGCGCGGCGACGGCGGTGTTCGCACGCATCGTGCTTATGCCTTGGCGGTTCCGCGCTGTCTCGTTCATCCATCACCTGGAGCACGCCGGCCTACGCGCCATCCCGATCATTTCGCTGATCTGCTTCCTGATCGGCGCGGTCATAATGCAGCAAAGCATCGTGCAGCTGCGCTATTTCGGCGCGGAGACGTTTTCGGTCAACATGCTGGGCGTGCTGGCCCTGCGCGAAGTCGGCATCCTGCTGGTGTCGATCATCGTCGCGGGACGCTCTGCGTCGGCCTTCACTGCCGAGATCGGCACCATGAAGATGCGCGAGGAAATCGACGCCATGCGCACCATGGGGATCGACCCGATGGAGACGCTGGTGATGCCGCGCCTGCTGGCGCTGCTGGTGGCGATGCCGCTGCTGGTGTTCTGGGGCGACCTGATGTGCCTTGCGGGCGGCGCGTTCATGGCCTGGGTGTACTTGGGTTATGACATGGATGTCTTCGCCCAGCGCCTGCATGACGCCATCAACTTGCGCCACTTCCTGGTCGGGCTGGTGAAAGCGCCGTTCGCCGCGCTGATTATTGCCCTGGTCGGCTGCCTGGAGGGGCTGCGGGTTCAAGGCAGCGCCGAATCGCTCGGCCTGCAGGTCACGCGTGCCGTCGTTAAGGCCATTTTCCTCGTTATCGTGATGGATGCGGTGTTCGCGATCTTCCTCTCAGCCGCGGGATATTAAAGACGCATGAGCCAGGCCGAGGTCACGCCAGAGATGGGCAGCGCAACGCAGCGCGCCAACAAACCATCAAAAGAGGTGGTCATCCGCGTGCGCGGTTTGCGAAAGCACCTTGGCGGCCAGCAGATTTTCGATGGCCTCGATCTGGACGTTTATCGCGGCGAGATTCTCGGCATCGTCGGCGGGTCCGGCACCGGGAAATCCGTCATGCTGCGCTGCAT
>CAZNGB010000017.1:2529-21238 GCA_964572465.1 uncultured Hyphomicrobiaceae bacterium | reverse complement strand
ACGCATCAGTGGGACAGGTTCGTGACGCCGGAGGAGTTGGGCGATGCGCTGAAGGCGAGCGGCTTGAGCGTCGTCGATACGCGCGGGCTGACCTTCAACCCGCTAACGCGCGAATGGCGGCTGTCTGGAGATACCAGCGTGAACTACTTCATGTCCGCCGCGAAACCAGCCGTGGATTAGCCGCCGCTGCGCTGCTGCATCATCTGGCGCATCTGCTCGCACGGATCCGGACGCTCGGCGCGCGGGGTCAGCCAGACGAAGTCGGCGATCGGCGCGCCGTCCGGGCCGGCGTCGACATAATCGCCCGGCACAAGGCCCCCGTCGTTTAACTCCACGAGCATCACAACCGCAACCTCGCTGTCGGCCGCACGCCGGCGCAAATACCACGGCACGCCGCGATCCGCGCGCACATGGCCGTTGCCCGCGATCAGCACAGCATTCTCGCGGCCAGAGCTCAGCAAACCGTCGGCCATGAATGCATCGCGGAGCCGTTGGATCGCCGCCATCGGAGCTAGCTTATCGCGCGGCACCATTTGGCAGTGGCCGTCATAAAGCTCATCGCTCAGCGCATCGACCAGCTCGGGAGAAAGCGGCTCATCCAATGCAAGTTCCGCTGTGCGCGCCTGATCCAGAGTGTCGAAACCCTGCTGCGCTATTGCGCGCGTCAATTCACCAGATGGATTACCCGTGAGGATCGGCAGCCCTGCATCGAAAGCCGCCTCGGCGATCGGCTGATATTCGCGCCAGGCCGGCCAGCCCGACTCGCCCCAGTTCAGCGCCGGCCCAAGCCCCTCGGCTGAAGCCCCGGGCTGCGCCAGATACGCTTCCAGCGCATCTGACTTGTCCCGCGAGATCATCTCCATGACCACGGCGGGCGACGCGCCCGCAGCCGCGAGCCGCGCTATAATCCAGCCCTGAAGGCGATGATGGTCCGGGTTGTCGTGGATTTCGCCAATCAGGACAAAGCGCGCCTGCGCCAGCCGCTCGATCATCTGCGCGGGCGTGATAACCTGCTGAGCGCGCGCGTCCCACACCTTCCCGGCCATCTCGCTGTCGGCGTAAAGGGGGGTTTGCCAGGTGGTCCAGGGTTCGCTTGCATGCATCGGTATAACCATCACCCAAAGCAGCGCGAGGGCGGCGAGAGACAGGCGCAACATGGTCGACCTCACGAGTCTGTTGGCTCGGCGGTCTCGGGACCGGTGCGGTGATCCCAGACCTCGGGCAGTTGGGACTCGCCCCGCGCCGCGCGGATCAGGTTCATAAAGCGCACGAACAGGTAGTGGCTGTCCTGCGGACCCGGCGAGCCTTCCGGGTGGTATTGCACGGAGAATACGGGGCGACCCTCCATGCGGATCCCGCAGTTGCTGCCGTCAAATAGCGAAACATGCGTCTCGGTGACACCGGAGGGCAGGCTGTCCCGGTCCACTGCGAAGCCGTGGTTCATCGAGGTGATCTCGACCTTGCCGGTGGTGTGGTCCATCACCGGGTGGTTGGCGCCGTGGTGGCCCTGGTGCATCTTCGTCGTGCGCCCGCCAAGCGCGAGACCGAGAAGCTGATGCCCGAGGCAAATGCCAAACAGCGGCTTGCCCGAGTCGATCAGCTTTTTGATCTCCGGCACGGCATATTCGCCCGTCGCTGCGGGGTCGCCCGGACCGTTAGAGAGGAAAATGCCGTCTGGCTCGCGCGCCAGGATGTCCTCGGCGCTCGTGCTCGCCGGCACAACTGTGACGCGGCAGCCCGTCGTCGCAAGGCAACGCAGGATGTTGCGCTTCAGCCCGTAATCGACCGCGACGACATGCGCGCTCGGGTGCATCTGCTGGCCAAAGCCATCCGGCCAGCGCCAGATCGTCTCGTCCCACTGATAGCTCTGGCCGCAGGTGACATTGCGCGCGAGGTCCATGCCCTCGATGCCTGGCCAGGCTTCCGCTTCGGCCTTCAGCGCGTGCATGTCGAAATTGCCGGACGGCTCGTGCGCGATGACGGCATTTTGCATCCCGCGCTCGCGAATCAGCGCGGTTAGCGCGCGGGTGTCCACGCCGGCGATGCCGATGATGCCGCGCTGGCGCAGCCAATCACTGAGCGCGCGCGTCGCGCGGTAGCTTGACGGGTCGGTAATATTCGCGCGGAGCACGCAGCCGCGCACACCGGAACTGGCGGCAAGATTCGAAGTTTCGATGTCCTCGGCATTGGTGCCGACATTGCCGATATGCGGGAAGGTGAAGGTGATGATCTGCCCGGCATAGGACGGATCGGTCAGGATCTCCTGATAGCCTGTCATTGCGGTGTTGAAGCAGAGCTCGCCGCAGGCATGGCCAGTCGCGCCCAACCCCGCGCCGCGGATGACCGAACCGTCGGCAAGCACGATGACAGCCGTTGCGCGGATGGGTAGCCCGTCTCGAGGCCGCGCGGAGGCTGGCCCAGCCGCCGGCAACTGGCCGCCGGACGGAGAAGCGGCGGTCGGGTGATCGGTCATGCGATTATCCTGCCATGGAGCGTTAACGATTGGCGCGAGGTCTCGTCGAGACGCCAACACGACGCCTTGACCGACGTGGCGAACAACGCCATTTTCCAGCCACATCGGGCAATGGGGAAAGTACGTAGCGGACAAGTCAGGGTCAAGGTCGTGCGCGGGAGCACCTCCAGTCTCTGGCGAGACCAGCAATTCTGCGCCAGGTGCTTCATTGTGCTGAAACCAATGGCGCTGACGTACATCCGGGAATGCTGGGCACGAGCGAGAGGACTGGCTGTCGTCAGCCTATGCGAAGTCAATGATACGCGATGAAATCAACCGCGCGCTCAAGGAAGCGATCGCGGCGGGTGATAAACGGCGCATTCACATGCTCCGACTAGTGAACGCCGCCATTACCGATCGGTCCGCTGCGAGGGGCGCCAATGGCGAGCACAGCCTCGAAAAGGCTGATGTTATAGAACTGCTGCAGCAGATGGTCGAACAGCGGCGGCGCGCGGCCCAAGACTATGAGCAGTCTGGCCGGCTGGAGCTCGCGCAGCAAGAACTGGACGAAATTGACATCCTCAAATCGTTTCTGCCGCAGGAGCTAGATGAGTCGCAGACCCGTCAGGAATGTCAAAAGGTCGTGCGGGAGATCGGCGCGTCCGGTTTAAAGGACGTGGGGCGCACGATGAACGCGTTGAAGGGCCGCTACAAGGACAAGATGAATTTCGCGAAGGCAAGCCGCTATGTGCGCGAAATGCTGAAGTGATGAGTTATCGCTGGGCCAGTCGCGCGCGGTTGGGTGCGGACTGAGCCGCCTCGGCGCGGTCTTCCAATACCCGGCTGACCGCGCGGCCCGAAAACCGTGATGCCCAGTACAGCTTGGCGTATTGCAGCCCGGATTCGAATGCGATCGGCAGATTGCCGCTGCCATCGTCGAAGAACAGATGCACCTTTTTCAGAATGCCTGCGGTATCACGACTGAAATCCATCGACGCGACACTGGCCTCGGCGATCATCGGCATCAATGGGAATGGCTGATAATAAAGCTCGTCTGAGTGTTCATCATCATATGCGGGCGCGCTAGCGACAATCGCGCGAGCGATCGTGCGCGGTTGTGGTGCCTCAGGAATTTCGTCTGGCAGGCCCGGGGCCAAGGCGGCGCGCAGGCTACCCGCGCCCGTCTCATCGCCTAGATCGAAGCCAGAGACAACCGGGCCAAGGCTCGCCAGTATCGGGCGCGGCGCGCGCTTAAGCTGCTGTTGCGTGGCCCAGGGCAGCGGCTTGCCCTGCTCGCCAAGCGTGGCGAGGGCCACCTTGAAGTCATCCCTGCTCAGCGGCCGGCCATCGGAAGGGACATGCTTGCTTTTTCCGGAGGGGAAGAGCAGCGCGAGTTCCTGCCGGGGAAGCCGCGGCCAATGCCGAACGCGGCCGACATCGAGATGGACAAACGGGATCGCCGACGTGGGGTAGTAGCCGACGCCGCCATATTGGCGTATCAAACCGGCATTGCGCAGCCGCTTGACCGGCACATCGGGGAAATGCACATCGACGGCGTTGCCGAGGGTGTGCTGGCTCTTGCGCGCCTGGCCGCCCTTGGTCCGGCGCAGCATGTTGTTGGTCTTCTGGGAGCGGTATCCCGAGATCAGATGGATCGGCTCTGCCGAACCGAGCTGCGCATAGACCTCCCACAGCAGGTCGATCAGTTCGCGAGACATCTCGATCTGCTCGTCGCGTCGCCAGTCGCGCATGATCCAGTCGATCTTGTCGAGCGCTTCGGGGATGTACGCCCCGTCGCGCTTGTAGATGACATCGATGCTCTCCTTGGTGTTGACGCTATAGATCTGGAGCCGGCGCTCGCTCGCAAGCGCGCCAGCGTCCAACGTCGGCATGACGCCCGAAGCGGCGATCAACACACAGAAGACTGTCAGGAAAAGACTGCGAAACGCGCGGAACATCAGGTCCCCGTAAGCAACGCGAGCGCCCGCTTGCCGGCAGGCATGTCAACACGCGTACTCTAATCACTCATGCTTAACGGGGAGTAATCCGCGAAAATTGCGGGAAAAACATGGCGCAAGCCGAGAGCGCGCAAGCCGGGCCGGCCGCGACGGCCCGACGACGCGTCCGCCGCGACCAGGAAACTCATGCTTCTAGCTTGACTTCAACGCCGTCATCATCCGGTCATCGTGTTTGTAAATGTCGGCGAAGAACCGAACGACGCCATCCCCGGCGACCGCCGCCGTCATATAGGTGATATGCACCGGCAGCTTCTGCTCCAGCCGGATCGCGCGGTTGTTGCCGCGCTCAATCGCACGAGAGATCGACTGCTTGCTCCATCCTTCGGTGCGCATGATCGCCTCGGCAAAGTCACGTGGATTGCGCACCCGCATGCAGCCATGGCTGTAGGCGCGCTGCGAGCGATTGAACAGGTGTTTCGAGGGTGTGTCGTGCAGATACACGGCGTGCTTGTTCGGGAATAGAAACTTGACCTCCCCAAGCGCATTGCCCCGCCCTGGCGATTGGCGCAGGCGCACCTTGCTCGCGTCGACACGGTCCCAATCAACTTCATACGGCTCGACCTGCCGCCGCCCACGCCAGAGCACCTGGAAATTCTGGCGGGACAGATAGCTTGGGTTGCGCTGGGCGATCGGGATGATCTCATTTTTCGTGATCGAATACGGCACGTTCCAGTACGGGTTGAAGACAACGAGTTCCATCTCGTCGGAGAACGACGGCGTGGCGTGGCGCGGCTTGCCGACCACGATCCGCTCCTCGAAAACCGTCTCGCCTTTCTGCACCACGCGCACCACGTACTCGGGTACATTCACCCGGATATGGCGGTCGCCGAGGTCGTTCGGGAACCAGCGCCAGCGCTCAAGATTGACGCGGATGATGTCGATTTTCTCCGCCGGGCTGCGGTTGAGCGCGCGCCGTGTCGCTGGGCCGATCAGACCATCGACATGCAAGCCGTTCCTCTGCTGGAATGCGCGGATCCTCGCGACCAGCGTCTCGTCGTAGGTCTGCGCTGCCTCGGTGTCCGGGACATTCAGCCGTTTGCGCACCAGCGGCACGTGCGGATGCGTGTCGCCAGGTTCGATCACGTCGCCGTCGGGGATGCGCACTTGCTCGCGCGCGGTCATATCGCGTAGCTCATGCAGCCGCTTCAGCAGCCCAACGAACTGCGGATGGTTCGGATGATAGCTTTCAAGAGACGCGAAGACGTCGACACTCTCCCCAGCCAGAGCGCGCAGCACCTCCAGCGGATCGGGCGCATCGGGCGTGATGTCGAGATCGGCGCTGATCGCGCGTGGGTTGAGATGCCCCGACTGCGCATGGCGTGCATAGGCAAGCACCGACCGGCTAATCCGATACTCTGCGTCCGCCAGCCACTGCGCCGCGCTGTCGCTGGCATCGGCGAAGCCGTCCAGCTCAGGCAGCGGGTAATTTTGCGGCCGGAGATCAAACGCGCCAGCGCGCTCGATCACGGATGCCGCGGCCCGCGCCTTGTCATTTAGACCTTGCTCATCCACCCACAAAAACTGGTAGCCGGTCTCAGCGTAGAACTCCGCCATGGCGCCGCGTTCGCGCTTTTCAGCATCGGAGATGGTCTTGAAGCTCTCGCTCAGACGACCTTGAAGCTTGAAGGCAGCTGCGTCCATTCGGCTGATGAGTTTCGCGGGCGCGCCCGGCTCAACCGCCTGCGCGGGCAGCACGCTAAACATGATCACCGCGGCAGCGGCGGCGCAAAACAGATCACGAAGCATCCGGTCCCCCAAGTTTTAAGTTTGGCCTCAAGAATAACGCGCCCTCGCCGATTCCGCTATCGCACGGCGATGAACTCTGCGTGTTCCTGAGCATATGTGGCGTGGATGCAAAGCTTACGCCCTCAGCGAGGCAATCCAAGCGCCAAGCCGGGCTGCGCCTTCCTCGATCTGCGCGAAGCCGCCGGCATAAGACAGCCTGACATAGCGGTGGCCGTCTTGAGGGTCGAAGTCGACGCCCGGGGTGATCGCCACGCCAGCCTCGCTCAGCGCGCGCGCCGCGAACACCCGGCTGTCCTCGGTGAGGTGGCTGACATCAGCGTAGATGTAGAACGCGCCATCCGCCGGGGCCAGTTCGCCGAAGCCTGCTTCGCCCAGCACGGATAGCAGGTGCTGGCGGTTGCGCGCGTATCCGGCCTTGATCCGGTCCAACTCGTCGGTGGCGTCGAAGGCGGCGGTTGCCGCGATTTGTGAAAGTGTCGGTGCGCAGATGTAGAAATTTTGCTGCAACCGCTCCGCCGCGCGAAGCAATCGCTCCGGCACCACCATCCAGCCGATCCGCCAACCCGTCATGCAGTAGTATTTCGACAAGCTGTTGATGACGATAGCGTCATCGGAGAAGCGCAGCGCGGTCTGCGCCTCGATGCTGTGCTCCAGCCCGTGGTAAATCTCGTCGGAGATAAACCACATCCCTCGCGCACGGCAGTAGTCGATCAGCGTGGCCATGTCCGAGGGGCCGAGCATGGTGCCCGTCGGGTTGGCCGGGCTGGCAACGATCAGCCCGTCGAGGCCGTCCGCGCGCGCTGCGGCGTCCTCCACCGCGCGCGGCGTCGGCATCCACTGCGACGCCGGACCGGCCTCCACGCCAACCGGGTGCACCCCCAGCGCACTCGCGATATGCCGGTAGCACGGATAACCGGGCTGCGGCAGGCCGAGCGCGCCGCCGTGGTCAAACAGCATCAAGAACGCCAGCGTGAAGCCCGCCGACGAGCCGGTTGTGACGATGATCCGCTCGGGCGATACCTCGACCGCATGCCGTTCGGCATAATACCGGGCAATCCGCTGTCTTAGCTCTGGCAGGCCGCGCGCGTCGGTGTACCCATGCACCCCGGTATCGAGCGCTTGCTTCACCGCCAGGCGCGCTGCCTCCGGCGCAGGGCTGCCAGGCTGGCCGATTTCCATATGAACGATGTTCTCGCCAGCGCAATCGCGTCGGTTCGCCTCCGCCATCACGTCCATAGCCACAAAAGACTCGATCTGCGCGCGCCTCGAAACGTCGGGATCGCTCATGGTTTCGCCACTCCCTGCATTCACTCTTTCGTTACCCAAGGCCGACCGTCACGCTTTCGTCAATCTCACCGTGCCCTATGCAACGGATGGCGCGCGCGAGTTAACGTGCGCGGATCGCGTTGACCGGCGTGAGTCCGTCCCATAGGCTCTCGCCGATTGGACGCTTGCGCAATCCCCACAATCTTTTGAGATGCCTATGTTCGCTTTCTTCAGCCGGCTCCGGCAAGTTTTCGGCACCAGCGACCGGTTCGCCAGGGCGCCAAGACCAGCGCGCCGAACCGCGCGCAAGCTCCAGGTCGCGGCGCTGCTGTCGGCGCTGATCTTCGCCGCGAGCGCGCACCCTGCTGCAGCGCAAGGCCTCATCCGCGACGCCGAGATCGAAGCCCTCATGCAAGACTATGCCGGGCCCGTGCTTCAGGCGGCCGCTCTAGGCTCGCAGAATGTGAATATCCATCTGGTCAATTCAGATAGCTTCAACGCGTTCGTGGTCGACGGCCGCAACATGTTCATCCACGTTGGCGCGATCATGCAGGCCTCCACGCCCAACCAGATCATCGGCGTGATCGCGCACGAGGCAGGGCATATTGCCGGCGGGCACCTGTCGCGGCTGCGCACGGTCATGAAGCGCGCGCAAAGCGCTTCGCTCATGCTCCAGCTTTTGAGTATCGCCGCAGCGGTCGGGGGCGCGGCATCGGGCGCAGGCGGCGATGCGGCCCAGGCGGGCCAGGCGCTGGCGCTGGGTGGACAGAGCGCGCTGATGAACACCATCATGGCCTATCGCCGCGCCGAGGAATATTCGGCGGACCAGGCCGCGATCACCTATCTGAACCGGACACGCCAGTCGGGCCGCGGCATGATCGAGGTGCTGGAGTTCTTCGCGCAGCGCGAACTGGCCGCCGTTGGCGTCGTGAACCCTTATTCGCAGACCCACCCGATTTCGCGCGATCGCATCCAGCAACTCAGGCAGCTGGTCCGCCAGAGCCCGTATTACGACAAGCGCGATCCCGAGGAATTGCAGCGCCGGCATAATCTGGCGCGGGCCAAGCTCGACGGGTTCATGAACCAGCGTAATCCGCAAGCGGTGTTCAACAAATACCCGCAATCGGACAAGAGCCTGCCCGCTCGCTACGCCCGGGCCATTGCGCGCAACTTCGCCGCCGGCGCAGACGCAGCGATGCCGGAGATCAATGCATTGATCGAATCACGGCCCAGTAATCCGTATTTCCATGAGCTTAAGGGACAGTTCCTGCTTGAAAGCGGACAGGTTCAACAAGCAATTGCCCCGTTGAAGAGGTCTGTGAGCCTTGCGCCGGACGCAGGGTTGATCCGGATCATGCTCGCGCAGGCGCTGCTGGCCGAGGGCGGCAAGGATAATCTCAATGCTGCGGTGGACCATCTGCGCAAGGCGCTGGTGACGGAAGACAGGTCGGCGCGCGGCTATCGGCAACTCGCCATTGCCTACGGCCGACTGGGCCGCATTGCAGATGCGGAGCTTGCTTCGGCACAGGCCTATTTCTATGAAGGTCAGCTGAAACTCGCCAAGGAACAGGCTGAACGCGCCAAGGCTGGGTTCCCGCCTCACTCAGCATCATGGGTGAAAGCCGACGACATTGTGAATTTCGAGCCGCCGCAGAGGTAGCGCTCCGCGCAACGCATATCCGAAAAGGTCCAAGGATGAAAAAACTCGTGATTGTGGCCGGTGTACTGGCCATAGCCGCCGTCTTCACCGTTCAGCCACGCGCAGCCACAACCGATCAATTCGACGCTGCGCAGGAAGAGGCGATCGAGCAGATCGTCCGCTCTTACCTGCTTGAAAACCCCGAGATCCTGGAAGAGGTGATCGCGGAGCTGCAGAAGAAGCGCGAGGCCGAAGTCGCCGTGGCGCGGCAGGATTTCTTGCGCGATCTTTACAGCGAGGATTCCAAATACAAGCGCTTTGGCATGGGCGAGGGCGACGTCGTGGTCGTCGAGTTCATGGACTACAACTGCCCGTTTTGCCGGACAGCGTATTCTGTACTGAGCGAGCTGGCGCCGGAAGCCGATATCGAGGTCCGCTTCATCGAGTTTCCCGTGCTCGGTCCGGGCTCGACGCTCGCCTCGCAAGCTGCGCTCGCGGCCGAAAAACAGGGTAAATACATGGAGTTCCATGATGCCCTGATGGGGCTGACCCAGCGCATTGAGAGCGAAGACGTCATCTTCCAGACCGCTGAGGAGATCGGGCTGGATGTCGAGCAGCTGAAGGAGGACATGCAGGCCCCCGAGATAGGCGAGATGATCGACGAAAACCTCCAGCTTGCGGATACGCTCGGCGTCCAGGGTACGCCGGCTTTCTTCATCGGCGATAGTGCGATTCCCGGCGCGCCAGAAAACCTGCGTGACGAACTGATCGAGGCGATCGCCGAGGCCCGCGAGGGATGTACGGTCTGCTGAACCACGCGGGCCTTGAACGTCGCGGTGCTTTGCATTGCCTTCGATATTTGCTAGGCAAAGGCACAACCCGGCGCAACACGAGCACTCTGCGCGCGCCGCGTACGTTCTCCATCCGAGACCGCAATGCCCAAGCCCGTCTATGTCCTCAATGGCCCGAATCTGAATCTGCTCGGAGAACGCGAGCCGGAGATTTATGGCCGTGAGAGCCTGGGCGACATCCGCACACGGTTGGAGCAAAGCGCATCGGCCAAGGGCCTGAAGGTCGATTTCCGCCAGTCAAACCGCGAGGGCGAACTGATCGACTGGATCCATGAGGCGCGCACTTGCGCATCGGGCATCATCATCAATCCGGCCGGCTATGGCCACACATCCGTCGCGATCCTCGATGCCATGTTGGCAACCAACAACATCCCTTGCATCGAGGTGCATCTGTCGAACATCTATAAGCGCGAGTCGTTCCGACAGCGGTCGCTCGTCTCGCAGGCGGCGACAGGCGTTATCTGCGGTCTCGGATCGCAGGGCTATAACCTGGCGCTGGAGGCGATAGCGACCCGGCTGAGCGCTGCGCCATAACGGGGAACAGCGAGGCGAACATAAAACATGAACGAAAAATCCAAATCTCCGCTGATCGACGAGGATGCTATACGGGGCCTGGCGGAGGTCTTGAATGAAACGGGCCTGAGCGAGATCGAGGTGGAACAGAAGGGCCTGCGCATCCGCGTGGCGCGGAATGTGACCGCGACGCTCAGCGCTCCTGCGCCCGCCCCCTCACCGGCTGAAACGGCTTCGGCCCCGAACCCCGCTGCCGACCCGGATGCCGACCTCGCCACCCATCCCGGCGCTGTCACCTCGCCGATGGTCGGCACGGCGTATCGTGCGCCGGAGCCGGGCGCAGCAGCATTCGTTGAGGTCGGGGCGACCGTCGAGCGCGGCCAGACACTCATGATCGTCGAGGCCATGAAGACCATGAACCATATCCCCGCGCCGCGCGCCGGAACGGTCACTGCAATCCTCGTCGAAAACGGCCAACCCGTCGAATATGGCGAGCCGCTGATGATCATCGAATGACAGAGCGGGGCGCATCATGTTTGACAAGGTTCTGATCGCCAACCGCGGCGAGATCGCCCTGCGCATCCAGCGCGCATGCAAGGAGCTGGGAATTGCTACGGTCGCGGTCCACTCTACCGCCGACGCCGACGCCATGCATGTCCGCCTCGCCGACGAGAGCGTGTGTATCGGCCCGCCCTCCGCGACTGAGAGCTACCTGAACATACCGGCGTTGCTGGCGGCCTGCGAGATCACCGGCGCCGACGCGGTCCACCCCGGCTACGGCTTCTTGTCAGAGAACGCACGCTTCGCCGAAATCCTGGAAGAGCACGAGATCACCTTCATCGGCCCAACCTCGGAACATATCCGGCTCATGGGCGACAAGATCCAGGCGAAGGAGACCGCCAAAAGCCTCGGCATCCCAGTCGTGCCCGGCTCGGAAGGGGCAATCACGACTGACAAGCAGGCCTACAAGATCGCTAACGAAATCGGCTATCCAGTGCTCGTGAAAGCTGCATCGGGCGGTGGCGGGCGGGGCATGAAGGTCGCCCATTCCGAAGACCGTCTCTCGGTCGCGCTTTCCACCGCGCGCTCCGAATCCAAAGCCGCATTCGGCGATGACGCGGTTTACATCGAGAAGTATCTCTCCCAGCCGCGCCATATCGAGATCCAGGTGCTGGCCGACGGGCGCGGCAACGCAATCCATCTGGGCGAGCGCGACTGTTCGCTTCAGCGCCGCCACCAGAAGGTATGGGAAGAGGCGCCTTCGCCCGCGCTCAATGACGAGCAGCGCCGCGAGATTGGTGAAACCGTCGCCAAGGCCATGCGCGAGATGAAATACCGCGGCGCGGGGACGGTCGAGTTTCTCTATGAAAACGGCGAGTTCTTCTTCATCGAGATGAACACGCGCATTCAGGTCGAGCACCCGGTTACGGAGATGATTACAGGCATCGACCTGATCATCGAGCAGATTCGCATCGCCTCTGGCGCGCCGCTCACGATTGCTCAAGACGATGTCGAGTTCAATGGCCACGCCATCGAGTGCCGCATCAACGCCGAGAACCCGACGACCTTCGCGCCCTCACCCGGCAAGATTCGCTATTTTCATCCGCCCGGTGGACTGTCCGTGCGCGTGGATTCCGGTGTCTATGCCGGCTACTCAATCCCGCCATATTACGACAGCCTGATCGGCAAGCTGATTGTTCACGGTCGCCACCGAAACGAATGTCTGATGCGGCTCAAGCGCGCATTAAGCGAATTCGTGATCGACGGCATCGAAACGACCATACCGCTTTATGCTATGCTGATATCCGAGCCGGATATCGTTGATGGGATATACGACATTCACTGGCTCGAAAAGTTCCTCGACGGACACTAAATAGTCGAAGCGAACGGGCTGCTGGCCCAAGATATCACCGAGCGGTGGAGTTGCATGGGGTCGCCATCCGATCTCAATACGGAAATCACGCCCCAGGTCTTGCTCAAGGCCTATGCGTGCGGCATTTTCCCAATGGCCGAAAGCGCACTGGATCATTCGCTGTTCTGGGTCGAGCCGGAGTTGCGCGGGATCCTGCCGCTGCACGAGGTGCATGTGCCGCGCCGGCTATCGCGCACCATCCGCCAGTGTAAATTCGAAGTGCGTGTCGACTCGGACTATCACGGCGTGATTGATGGCTGCGCGAGTTCGCGCCCTGGCCGCCGCACGACCTGGATTAATCCACAGATCCGCCGACTGTATGGCCAGCTGTTCAAGATGGGGCACTGCCATACGATCGAAACGTGGATGGACGGGGAGCTTGTGGGCGGGCTTTACGGTGTCGAGTTGGGCCGCGCGTTTTTCGGGGAGAGCATGTTCTCTTGCGAGCGCGATGCGAGCAAGGTCGCGCTGGTCTATCTTGCTGCGCGCCTGATCCATGGCGGCTTCACGCTGCTGGACACCCAGTTCGTCACGGAGCATCTCAAGACCTTTGGCGCGCGCGAAATCGGCCGCGAGCAATTCCAGAGCCTGTTAGCAGCGGCCGTGCGCGGCAAGGCCGACTTCTATCGGCTGTCGAGCGAAGCGGACCCGTCTGTTGTGCTGCAGTTGGTCAGCCAAACGTCATACACCGGGTGCTCAACCCCGTGAATTCCGGGACTTTCAGCGAACATCCAGCCGGTGAAGATGCGCTTTTCCCGGCCGTCGAGCTGTATCTCGTCGATCTCGACAAACACTGAGGTTCGCGGACGCTCGGTCGGCGGCCGGGTGTTGCACGCGCGCGGCGTGATCTTGAGCGCACCGAACACGCTTGTCTCGTCGATCTGCACTTCGAGCTTTGAGACCCGCGCGGTCACTTTGTCCAGCGCAGCGAAAACGGCGACATCATTGGCAATCTTGGCGGCCTGCGCCGGCATTGCAGCAAGCGTCAGGAAGGCTGCCGCCGCGATCGCTACCATTCGTGCCATAAATCGCTCCCCTCCTGATGAATGTCCGTGGTCTACGCGAGGGCCGCGGCCACGCGCAGACGCATGTAATCCGCGAACCATTGCCCGTGGCTGTCGCACAGCGAAGGCGCCAGCAGATCGGCAACCCAGTCCAGCACGTCCTGCTTGCGCTCGCCGAACTGCGCAAAGAACGGACCGCGAAACGTCATCAGCCAGCCTTTCATGCCCGTGGGCAGCGGCGTTGGCCGCGCCACCAGCGCAATGCGGTCCACCGTGAAGCCCGCGCGCTCAAGCCGCGCGCGATATTCTTCTGGCGTCGGGAAAAACCATGGTCCGGCCAACGCCGGATCTCCGCCAAACTTGTCCGCTGCTGCGCGCATCGCCGTAACGCAGGCCGCCACGTTCCCGTGCCCACCGAATTCGGCAACAAAGCGGCCGCCAGGCTTTAGCGCACGCTTGATGCCGTCGATGACTGCGTCGGGATCGGTCATCCAGTGCAGGGCGGCATTGGAGAAAACGGCGTCGAATTCGTGCTCGAACAGCAGAGCCTCACCGTCGATCTGACGTGCGTCGATCCCGTGTTCGCGTGCTGCGCGCAGCAGGTCCGCGCTGGTATCCACGCCCACGACCTGCGCGCCAGCCTCCGCGATTTTCCGGCTCAGCACGCCGTCGCCACAGCCGAGATCAAGAACACGCTCGCCCGCCCGTGGGGCCAGCCAGTTGAGAATCTCCGCGCCATGAGCCGAGACGAAGCGGGCATTGGTATCATATCCCGCGGCATTCCAGGTCTGGGCACGCTCAGGCCGCGTCGCGGGTTCGCTCGCGTTGCTCATTCGGCCTGCCAGGGCTCGTAATCCCGCTTGCCCTGAGGGCGCGGATGCGGCCGCAGGATGCTGCCCGGCGGTCGGTATGCCTGGGCGGTGCCCGTCATGTTGGGGATGTGTGGCTTCTCCCACGGTTTGGCGCGGTAGGCCTCCTCGGTCGGCGGCGTATCGACGGTGTAGTGCAGCCAGGCATGCCACTCCGGCGGCACCTTGGACGCTTCGGCCACGCCGTTATAGATGACCCAGCGGCGAGGTTTGCCAAGAGGCCCATTGCCTGAGCGCTGGGCATAATATTTGTTGCCCCACTCGTCTTCGCCGATGAGCTGGCCATGGCGGCGCGTGAACAGCTTCGTCCCCAGCGTTGCGCCGTTCCACCATGTAAAGATGTCGGAAAAGAAGCTCATATCAGCGATCCACTTTTTGAGTTTGCGCGCGAATATGGCACCGGCATAGACTCAAGTCCAGATCGCGCGCAGCGAAGGCGCGTCCATTAACACCACAGGAAATCGATTTTGGCCTCACCACGTATTTCCGCGACGCCGCTGCTTTGGCTGATCGTGCTGGCCGCCGGTCTCGTGCTCACCGTCAACATGGGCATCCGCCAGAGCTTCGGGCTGTTCCTGACGCCTGTAAGCCTCGATCTTGGGCTTGGACGGGAATCATTCGGGCTGTCGATGGCCCTGTTGAACCTGTTGTGGGGTTTGACGGCGCCCGCTGCTGGCGGCCTGGCGGACAAGTATGGCGCGGGCCGGGTGCTGACCTTCGGCGCGCTGTGCTATGTGGGCGGACTGCTGATCATGGCCAATGCCGGAGGCGAAGCGAGCCTGCTGGCTGCGGGCGTGCTGATCGGCCTGGGCGTGAGCGGAACGGGCTTCACCACGGTCCTTGGCGTTGTGGGGCGCGCCGCGCCGGAGGAAAGCCGCGCGAAGGCGCTTGGTCTGGCGAGCATGGGCAGCGCCATCGGCATGTTCGCCGCGCTGCCTTACGTGCATGTGCTGATTGATGCTTACGGGTGGTCCTGGAGCCTCGTGGTTCTGGCGCTGACCGCTGCAATGATGGCTCCACTTGGCTGGATGCTAGCCGCGGGCGCGGGGCGCGAAGCGCGGGGGCGTCCGGCGAACATCGTCTCCGCCGGACAGCAAACGATCCGCGCGGCGCTGGGCGAAGCGATGCCCGACCGGGACTTCCGGCTGCTCTCGGTCGGCTTTTTCGTCTGCGGCTTTCATATCGCCTTCGTTGCGACGCATCTGCCCGCCTTCGTGACCGACCAGGGCTTCAGTGCGGAAACCGGCATGCTCGCGCTGATGATGATCGGCATTGGCAATATCGCGGGCACCTATCTGTTCGGCCAACTCGGCGGCACCTACGACAAGCGCCATCTGCTCGTGTTCCTCTACAGCGCCCGCGCGGTGGTCTTTATGGCGTTTGTGCTGCTGCCGATGACCTACAACAGTCTGCTGATCTATTCGGCGCTGCTGGGCCTGCTGTGGCTGGCGACGGTGCCGCTGACGAGCGGTCTGGTGGCAGACATGTTCGGGCCGCGCTGGATGTCCATGCTGTTCGGCATCACCCTGTTGTCGCACCAGATCGGCAGCTTCCTTGGCGCGTGGCTCGGCGGCTATCTCTATGATATTTTCCAAAGCTATGACATCATGTGGTGGATCTCGATCGCGCTGGGTGTGATCTCCGCGCTGCTGCACGCATCTATCCGCGTGCGACGCCCCGCGCCTGCCAGCCCTGCTGCGTCTTGACCGGCCCTGCGCAGTCCTGAGAGGAATTGCTGATGCCACGCGCGATGACATGGTTGGTGCTCATGATTGGCGCGGCGCTCGTTGCCGGAGCGGCAGTGCTGTGGATGGAGCGCGGCCAGGCGATGCTGCTCGACCTCTCCACCAGCGTTGCATCTTTCATGTGCCTCTAGCTTCACCCTGCGCCAGACGCCGCGCGCATCAGCCTCTTGCCAAGCTTGCCCGCCAATTTCAAAATAGTCGCGCCAGCGCAGCCGGGCCGCTGACCGCGTTTTGTCGCGCCTCAATAAGCAACAACGCCCGCCGACCCAGGGAGCGAAACGCCGATGAGCCGCTATCACGACATCTACCGCCAATGGCAAGACGACCCGGAAGGCTTCTGGGCCGAAGCTGCGAAGGATGTCGACTGGGACAAGCCGGCCGACAAGATCTTCGATCCTGAAATGGGCGTCTACGGCCGCTGGTTCGTCGGCGCGCAGTGCAACACCTGCTACAACTGCCTGGACCGCCATGTGCCGACGCGCGGCGACCAGCCCGCGCTGATCTATGACAGCCCGCTGGCCGGGGCACAGCGCATCTACAGCTACCGCGAGCTGCGCGATGAGGTGGCACTGTTTGCTGGCGTGCTGCGCGACATGGGCGTCGAGAAGGGCGACCGGGTCATCATCTACATGCCGATGATCCCGGAAGCGGCGATCGCCATGCTGGCCTGCGCGCGGCTCGGCGCAATTCATTCGGTGGTGTTCGGCGGCTTCGCGGCGCATGAACTCACGACGCGCATTAACGATTGCCAGCCCAAGCTTATTCTGTCGGCGTCGTGCGGGATCGAGCCCGGCCGCATCGTGAAATACAAGCCGCTGCTGGACGAAGCGATTGCGCATGCCGAGACCAAGCCGCAGGCGACGCTGATCTTGCAGCGCCCGCAGACCTACGCGCCGCTGTTTGCCCCGCGCGATCATGACTGGACGCAGGCAGTCGAGCGCGCGCGCCGGGCGGGCGAACATGCCGATTGTGTGAGCGTAGCTGCGACTGATCCGCTCTACATCCTCTACACCTCAGGCACGACGGGCATCCCCAAGGGGGTCGTCCGCGACAATGGCGGGCACATGGTCGCGCTGAAATGGACGATGAAAAACCATTACAACATCGACCCAGGCGACGTGTGGTGGACTGCATCCGATGTCGGCTGGGTGGTCGGGCACTCATACATCGTCTACGCCCCGCTACTGCACGGCGCGACGACGATCATGTACGAGGGCAAACCGGTCGGCACGCCAGACGCCGCTGCCTTCTGGCGGGTAATCTCCGAGCACGGCGCAAAGGCACTGTTCACCGCCCCGACCGCATTCCGCGCAATCAAGCAGCATGACCCGAGCGGGCAGCTCGCTGGCGGTTATGACCTGTCGAAGTTCGAGACGCTGTTCCTGGCGGGCGAGCGCGCCGACCCCGACACGATCCGCTGGGCCGAAAAGGTGCTGCATGTGCCGGTGATCGACCACTGGTGGCAGACGGAGACCGCGTGGGCCATCGCGGGGAACCCGATTGGCTTGGAGATGCTACCGGTCAAATACGGCTCGCCGACGGTGCCGATGCCAGGGTATGAGCTGCGCGTGCTGGACGAGCAGGGCTATGATGTAGCGGCTGGCGATGTTGGCTCGATCTGCATCAAGCTGCCGATGCCGCCGTCATGCCTGCCGACGCTGTGGAATAACGACGAAGGGTTCCGTGCCTCCTATCTCAACGACTTTCCCGGATATTACCGCACGGGCGACGCCGGCTATATCGACGAAGATGGCTATGTGTTCGTAATGGCGCGCACGGACGATATCATCAACGTCGCGGGGCATCGTCTGTCGACTGGCGGGATCGAGGAGGTGATCGCCAACCACCCGGATGTGGCCGAATGCGCGGTCGTGGGCATTGCCGATCCGATCAAGGGACAGGTGCCGGCGGGTTTCGTTGTGCTGAACGCGGGGGTTACCCGCGAGCCGGCACAGATCGAGGCGGAGATCATCCAGCTTGTGCGCGACGAGATCGGGCCGGTGGCAGCGTTCAAGCTGGCGCTTACGGTCAATCGGCTGCCGAAGACCCGCTCCGGCAAGATCCTGCGGAGCACGATGCGCAAAATCGCCGATGGCGAAGAGTATCGTGTGCCGGCGACGATCGACGATCCAGCGATTCTTGACGAGATCAGGGAGCGACTGCACGCGCACGCTACGCGCTGAGTTGCGCGTGGGGCTGCGGTGGAGCGGCTTGTGGCGCCTTCATGCCATTTTGCAGCGACGTGTGCGCCCAAAGGCGCGCTTTATGATCAACCCATAATGTTATTTGACGTCTCGAAGACGGCAAAAATGAAAAGAACTGAAACACTGGCAATCATGGGTCCCCCCCGATAATCCAGCGTTCCAGTTCATTCTCGCAAGCGAAGTAACGCACTTCGCTTCGAGGCGCTCCAAAATGGCGCCTCTTAGCGGATGACGTGCACGGCGACGTCAGCAGCGCCCAGCTTCAGCGACGGCTCGGCAACTTCCTTGCGGCAAGCGCTGACGGCAGCGGCGGTGGCAACAACGGTGGCCACGATGATAACGCCTTTAAGACCCTTCATGATCATATCTCCTCTGAATTTATGGCAATTGCCTCTCAAGGAGTTACCGGTCGCACAGGATCAGATCAAGCGCGGCCCCGCACAGCCGCACCGGATTTCAAACCTGATGATGCGAAAAAGACACGAAGGCA
>CAZNGB010000017.1:0-2429 GCA_964572465.1 uncultured Hyphomicrobiaceae bacterium | reverse complement strand
CGTGGGCCCAGCGGTGCCGACCACGACGGATCAGTCGCGGAATGCGGCGTCTCCAACACCCGCTCGCCGTTGCCGCCCAGAGAGATGACCACCAGCTCGGCTCCGCCCTGACCGTCTGCGCGCGCGCGGGAAAACACCAACGCCCGCCCGTTCGGCGCCCACGACAGCCCGCTAATATCCGCCGCAGCTGTTAGCAGCCGCTCCTGCGAGCCATCCGGCTTCATCAAGCCAAGAAATGCCTCACCCTGCAACCGCTTGACGAAGGCGATAAGGTCGCCCTGGGGGGACCAGACCGGCTCGGCATAGCTGCCCTCGCCGCGGCTGATGCGCTGTTGAGACTGACCGTTTGCGCGCATGAGATAGATCTGCAGTGTGCCGCTGCGCCCGGAAACGAATACGATGTGCCGGCCCGATGGCGAGTAACTCGGCGCGGTGTCGATCGCAGCGGTTTCCGTGAGGCGGCGCATCGCGCGTGTGCGCAGATCGATGTCGTACAGGTTGGCGTTGCCGCCGCGCCTCAGGCTCATCACGATACGATGGCCTTCCGGTGCGAAGCGGGGCGGAGCCATCAGGCCGGGAAAATCGCCGATCGGCTCGGTCAGACCACGTTGCAGGTCGCGCAACACGATTCGCAGCGTTCCACCAGTGTCGACGACATAGATCAACTGCTGGGCAACCGGGCTGAAACGCGGCGAAAGCACCGGCTCCGCGCCGTTAGTCAGATATTCCAGGTTGCGGCCATCCTGATCCATCACGGCCAGGCGCGTCACGGGAGGCTCGATGTCATTGCGCTGCTCGACAAAAGCGATGCGCGTGTCGAAATAACCCGGGGCGCCCGTCAGTTCGGAGTACACGGTGTCACTGGCGACGTGGGCGAGACGCCGCCAATGCTGTTGCGGGGCATAGTATTGCGCGCCGATGCGTTGCGTGCCCGAGGGCACATCCCACAAGCGGAAGGCAAGGCGGACCCTGCCGCCAGGCGCGGCGGAAACCTCTGCCACGAGCAGCACGGCCGCGTTGGTCGCGCGCCAGTCAGTGAAGCGCGGCACGGCGCTGAGACTGATACGCTCTTGCGCGAGCGCGGTCTGCTCCAGCGGAACGAAAGCCTGTGAGCGCGCAAGATCAGCGCTCAGCACGCGCGCAATGCGCTGCGCCAGCTCTTCTGTGTCTGCCGAGTCGCTGGAGAAAGTCGGAATGGCGATGCGAACAGGGAGTTGGGGCGCCCCGTCCCGCTCTTGCCCGGCGGCAGATGACGACAGCGTGATGAGAAGAAACGCAAGCCATGTAAAGGTTGCGCACTGCCCTCGCCTCAGGAGATCAAACAACAGATAGCGTCGCTGGCGGATCATGTGCTTGCGTCGATCTGGCGGGACACGATGACAGTGAACTCCTGCGCGAAATCCTTCATGCGCCGGACATGCCGACGCACCGCGCGCGAGAAGCCGCGATGGAGGGCAACCGCAACCGAGCCAACAAAAAGCCCCAGCGCCGCCGCGAGAAGCCCTTGCGCCGCGGCTGGCGCAAGCATGGCAAAGCCATCTCCAGCGAGAAAGCCCGTCATCAGAGCCCACAGCGCGCCGGCAAGGCCCAAAAGCGGCGCTGCACCGGCAACGATTCCAAGCGCGGTCAGCCCCCACTCCAGCCGATCCGTTTCGCGTGCAATCGAAACTTCCATCAGCCGCTCCATCCGCCCCTGCGCCCCGGGTAGCGCCCGCACAGACGTGTCCAGCGTGCGCCGCCACTCATACATCGCGGCCATGAAAATCGCCGACAAGGAGCCGGTCCTTTTGCCGTTCATCGACGCGTAGAGTTCGTCAAGCGGTGGTCCGGACCAAAATAGCCGCTCGAACGCGTCTGCCTCGCCGCGCACGCGCAGTAGGTCGGCGGATTTGCCCACCGCGACTACCAGCGTCAGCACTAGAGCCCCCACGAGGACTAGCATGACGGCCTGCACGGCCAAGCCCGCTTGCGCGAAAAGCGCAAAGATTGAAGCATCGACCGTCGCGGCGCGGAGGACAAGGGGCGAGCTGACTGGCTCCATCAAATAAACATGTCCGGCATGGTTTCATCGCAGCCACATTCCTTGGCCGGGGAGTGTGGAAAAGCCGTGGCGCTCACCCTGAGTGAATCCACTGGGTTATGCTCTCAGGCAGGGCCGTGGCCAGACGCTGGGGCCGGCCGTTCTCGTCAACGAGCACGATCTGGACCCGTGCGCTCACCAGCCGTTCGCCCGAGCGCATAACGGTCTGCGCGAAGGTGACCGCCGCAGCCGTGGTCCCGGCGGGTTCGGTGATGATCTCCAGCACATCGTCGATCCGCGCGGGCCGGAAGAAATCGATCTCCATGCGCCGCACGACGAAGACCAGCCGCGCCGGCTGATCCGCCAGCGCGCTGTGATGCACACCCAGCAGCCGGATCATGTCGGAGCG
>CAZNGB010000016.1:0-23924 GCA_964572465.1 uncultured Hyphomicrobiaceae bacterium | reverse complement strand
TCGTTATAACCGATGCCCAGGGGCGAGCAATCTGGGTCAACGAGGCTATGGAGCGGCTGAGCGGCTACAGTGCAGCGGAATTCGCGGGCCGCAAGCCCGGCGATCTGTTGCAAGGACCACAAACCGATCCGGCAATGGTCGCCCACATTGCAGCGGCGCTGAGGTCAGGCGAGGGGGCGCGCTGTACCTTGCTGAACTATCACAAGCAAGGGCGGGCCTATTGGACTGACCTGAACATCTGCCCGGTTCGCAGCGCCGGCGGGCGGATTGACCGATTTATCGCCGTACAGCGCGATGTGACCGACGAATACCAACAGCAACGCGCCCTTGAAGCGGCGCGACGTTCGGCGGAGCGGGCCGAAAGCCGGCTGGCTTCGGCCATCGAGGCGATTTCCGAAGGCTTCGTCATCTACGACGAATACGACCGGCTGGTGATGGCCAACAGCGCCTACAAGCGGATGCGCGCCGAAGATGCGGACATGATCGTGCCAGGCGTGACTTTCGAGGAGCTTGTCCGCATGGCCGTCAAGCGCGGCCATTTCGATACCGAGGGGCGAGACCCTGAAGAATGGGTCCAGCAGCAGGTCGAAGCCCGCAAGTCGGCCACCGATGTCGAGACGCTGGTGCATTTCACCGACGGACGCTGGATGCTGCGGCGCGAGCGGCGTACGCCGCAAGGCGAGATGATTGGCATCCGCTCGGATGTGACCGGATTCAAGCAGCAGGAACAGGCGCTGCTCGAGGCCAAGCGCAAGGCCGAACGCGCGGAGAGCAGACTAGCTTCGGCGATCGAGGCGATCTCCGAAGGGTTCGTCATCTATGACGCTGATGACCGTCTCGTCATGTGCAACAGCGCGTTGCGTGAGCAGTTTTCGTTCCTCACTGACAAGCTCGTCCCCGGCGCGAAATTCGAGGACCTCATCTACGATGCCGCTGTGAATGGCCACTTCGACACGCAGGGCGAGGACCCCGAGAGCTGGGTCGAGCGCCAGATAGCAGAGCGCCGAGCGAGCAACGGGGCCGAGACACTCGTGCAGTTCACTGACGGACGCTGGATGCTGCGGCGCGAGCGGCGCACCCCGCAAGGCGAGATGATCGGCATCCGCTCGGATGTGACCGCATTCAAGCAACAGGAAGCCGCGCTCGAAGAGGCGCGCGCAAAGGCCGAAGCCGCCGACCGCGCCAAGAGCGACTTCGTCGCCAATATCAGCCACGAGCTTCGCACGCCGATCAACGGCATCATGGGGTTCATTCAGCTTATGCTGATGGATGATCTGTCTGCCAAGCAGCGAGAGCGTGCCGAGATTGTCAAATCCTCATCCGAACACCTGCTCCAGCTCGTCAACGACCTGCTCGACCTGTCGCGGATCAGCAGCAACAGCATCGAGTTGACACCAGAAGTTTTCGATCTGCCCGAGCTACTGCGCGAGACAGTGCGCCTGTTGAAGCCGCTCGCCGAAGCCAAGGGGCTGGACTTGCGTGCCAACATTGCTGTGTCAGAGGGCGCAACGATCAAAGCGGATCGGGCCCGGATGCGGCAAATACTTTTCAATGTGATTGGCAACGGCATCAATTATACGAGTGAGGGCAGCGTAACTTTGTCCGCGCGCGAGGAAGACGGCAGCGTTGTCTTCGATGTTGCGGACACTGGCCCCGGCATCGCGCCTGACAAACTCGAAGCCATCTTCGACAGGTTCACCCGTGCGGACGACGCCAGTGCGCAATCAAGCGGGGCTGGCCTCGGCCTGACGATCACGAAAGGGCTTGTTGAACTGATGGGTGGCGTGATCAATGCGACAAGTTCACCCGGGGCTGGGGCGATTTTCACCGTGCGGCTACCGCTTCCTGTCAGTGAGCCCGAGAGCAGGCCTGAGCCGGAGACCGAGACGCGTAAAGCGAAACTTGAACCGATCGGCTACGACATCCTTGTGGCCGAGGACCACGCTGTGAACCGGCAACTGATCGGCGAAATGCTCAACGCGCTAAAGTGCCATGTGACGCTCGCCGAGACCGGGAAGCAAGCGCTCGACGCGATCGACACCAGCGATTTCGATCTCATCATCATGGACAACCAGATGCCGGAAATGACTGGTCTCGAAGCGATCGGGCATATTCGCGCGCGCAACGACTGGAAACGGCGAATCCCGATCATCGCGCTGACCGCAAACGCGATGCGCGGCGCGGAAAAGGCGTACCAGGCGCACGGTGTCGAAGCTTTCCTGACCAAGCCGTTCCGGGTGGACGAAGTCGTTTCGACGATCCGACAGCTCGGTGAGGCGGGCCGCCAGATTCGCGAAGCCGCACGCAGCGACCGCGATTGAACAGCCAGAACACACAGCCCGACGGAGTTGACCAAGCTCCGCCGCTGCCGCCGCAACCGATGCTGTGGTTGCCCGCGACACTCTTCCCGCGATATTGACTCTGGAACGCCAGAAAATCCGCATTGAGGCGGGGGATGGCCAAAGCTGCGCCGCGCGCCGGCGGCCTATCAGGGAGGAAGCTGCCATGAAGATGTCCGGTTCGCACGTGCTGCCCGCGCCGCGCGAGGAAGTCTGGGCGAAGCTCAACGATCCGGCCGTGCTCCAGCGCTGCATTCCTGGCTGTCAAAGTCTGGAGCGCGTGGCGGATGACAAGCTAGCCGCCGTGGTGAACGTCAAGATCGGCCCGATGAACACCAAGTTTAACGGCGAGGTGGAACTGAAGGACCTCAACCCGCCGGAATCCTATCGCATCGAGGGGAGCGGCAGCGGCGGCCAGGCCGGGTCGGCCTCTGGCGGCGCGAATGTCCGGCTGGCGGAAAACGGCGGCGAAACCCAGCTTTCCTATGATGTCGATGCGCGCGTTAGCGGCAAGATCGCCCAGCTTGGCAACCGCCTGATCGATGCGACCGCGCGCAGCATGGCGGAAAAGTTTTTCGCCAACTTCGCCAACGAGATCGAGCGGCCCGGCGCTGCTCCCGTGCATACCTCGGCGGTCAGTATCCCGCGCTGGGTGTGGGTCGTGCTGGCCACGGTGATTGCGCTGTTGTTCCTGTTCTTGACCTTTGGTTGATCAGGCGGGCGAGGCGGCTGCGCGGGCGTTCTCCGCCGCACTACGGATCGCACGGATGTTCTCGCCGTAGATTTCCGGGTTGTCGACCGAGCCGCCCCCAAACACCGCCGAACCGGCGACCAGCACATCGGCCCCAGCCTCCACGACCAGCGGGGCCGTCTGAGGCGTGATGCCGCCATCCACTTGCAGGTGAATGGGCCGGTCCGCGATCATCGCACGCAGCTTGCGGATCTTTTCGAGCTGCGAGCTGATAAAGCTCTGACCGCCGAAGCCGGGGTTCACGGTCATCACCAGCACCAGATCGCAAAGGTCGAGCAGATACTCCGCCGCATCGGCCGGCGTGCCGGGGTTGAGCGCTATGCCCGCCTTCGCGCCGGTCGCACGGATAGCTTGCAGCGTGCGGTGGGTGTGCGCGCCGGCCTCCGGGTGGACGCTGATGATGTCCGCGCCAGCTTCGGCGAAAGCGCCGATATACGGGTCCACTGGCGCGATCATCAGATGCACATCGAGCACGGTGGTCACATGCGGGCGGATTGCCTTCACCAGCGGCGGGCCGAAAGTGAGGTTGGGCACGAAATGCCCGTCCATCACGTCAACATGCACCCAGTCGCAGCCCCGCGCTTCGATCGCGCGAATTTCCGCGCCGAAGTTTGCGAAGTCGGCGGACAGGATCGACGGGGCGATCTTGATGCTGCGGTCAAAGCTCATCGGGGCCTCTCCGTTCATCGCGCGCTACATCGGGCATTCCACGGCACGCGCTTGCCGTCGCAGGTTGTGGCATTAACCGCGCCGCGTTAGCCTTGTCCAGCCGTAGCCGTTTCCGCGCCGCGCAACAAGAGACCCCGCGATCATGGACCCTGCAACAGGCATCGACTGGTGGGCCGGCACCTCAACGCCGCCTTTGGCCGCGCTGGTGCGCCTGTTGCTGGCAGCGTTGCTAGGCGCTGTCATCGGCATCGAGCGCGAGGTGGGCGGGCGTCAGGCCGGTCTCAAGACGCACATGCTGATTGCCGTGGCCGCGGCAACATTCACGCTGATCACCTTCGAAATCTTCGCGCAGACGAGCAGCCAGCCCGGCGCGAACGCTGATCCGCTGCGCATCATCGAGGCCGTGACGGCGGGGGTCGCTTTCCTCGCGGCAGGCACGATCATCCGCACGGCGGACCGGGTGCGCGGGCTGACAACCGGCGCAGGCATGTGGGCGGCAGGGGCAGTGGGCGTGAGCGCGGGCGCGGGCTATCTCATCCTCGCGGTGATGGCGACGGCTGTGACCTTCGTCATCCTGACTATGATCCGGTGGATCGAGCGGCAGTTCATCGAACGGCCAAGCATGCGAGAGGGCCAGCAGCATGGCGCTGCGGACGACAGTTGAGCGGGACGTTGATGCAATCTTATGGCGCAGTGATACTGGCTGCCGGGTTTTCGCGTCGGCTGCCAGGTGAGGATAAGCTGCTCAAGACCTATCGCGGGCGGGCGCTGCTGGCGCACGTGCTGGAGACGGTCGCCGGGCTGGGCTTGGGCGATGCGGTGATTGTGACCGGCGACGCGGGGGAGCGCATCGGGCAGTTGGCGCGGCCGTGGCGATTGCGCCGCGTGACCAATGATGACGCAGCGGCTGGTATGGGCGGCTCGATTGCGGCTGGTGTGTGCGCGCTGCCGGAGGGGCTGGCGGGCATCTTCGTTGCGCTCGGCGACATGCCAGAGGTGGCGCCAGAGGACTATGCCCGCCTTGCGGCGGCGCATGAGCAGCGGCCCGAGCGCATCTGCGTTCCGGTATGGGAGGGCCGGCGCGGGCATCCGGTGCTGTTTGGCGCGGATCATCGCGACGCGCTGGCGGCGCTTTCCGGCGATGCGGGCGCGCGCAGTGTCCTGCAGCGGGCGGGCGAAGTGGTGAGCGTTCGCGCGGTCTCGGCGGGCGTACTCATTGACCTGGACACACATGCCGATTTCACCGATCCAACGCGCGATGGCCGCACGTGCGATTGACAACGAGATCGGCTGGTAACTTTTTGGCCATCTGGAGCATTTGATGCTGTGTGGATGCGAAGATGGTAGGCGCACGCGGGCCAATCGCTGTTGCGTGCTTGTGGAAACCAGACAAGGCAGCAGGCGGACAAGGCAGCACGCACATGACAACGAGACAAGTGGATATCGCGATCATCGGGGCCGGCACGGCCGGCATGGGCGCTTATCGCGCGGCGACGAAGCATGCTGACAATGTGGTCCTGATCGAAGGCAAGCAGTACGGCACGACCTGCGCCAGGGTAGGCTGCATGCCGTCGAAGCTGCTGATCGCTGCCGCGGATGCCGCGCACGAGATCTGCAAGGCGCCCGGTTTCGGTGTGCATATCGACGGCAATGTGCGCATCGACGGGCGAGAGGTCATGGACCGGGTCCGCCGCGAGCGCGACCGCTTCGTCAGCTTCGTGGTCGAGGCCGTCGAGAGCTGGCCAGAGGACAATCGCATCATGGGCCGGGCGAAGTTCCTCGACGATCACACGCTGGAAATGGACAACGGCGACCGCATCGTGGCTGAGCGCATCGTCATCGCGACCGGTTCGCGCCCGGTCTATCCGAAGCAGTTTGAGGCGGCGGGCGATCGGCTCATCATTAATGACGATGTGTTCGACTGGCAGGAGCTGCCGGGATCGGTCGCGGTCTTCGGCGGCGGAATCATTGGCTTGGAACTAGGGCAGGCCCTACACCGGCTGGGCGTACGCATGCGGCTGTTCGGCAAGTTCGGCGATGTCGGACCGCTAGCGGACCCCGAGGTGAAGCAATCCGCGCTTCAGGCGTTTCAGGCGGAGTTCCCGTTCGACCCGGATGCCAATGTCAGCGCGATCGAGCGTCAGGGCGACAGCGTCTCGATCACCTTCACGGACGCCGACGGGCGCGAGACCAATGAGCATTTCGACTATCTGCTGGCGGCTACGGGCCGGCGCGCGAATGTCGACAGCCTCGCGCTGGAGAACACCTCGCTGGAACTAGACGACAAAGGCATCCCCGTTTTCGACCGCTACACGATGCAGGCGGGCGACAGTCATATCTTCATCGCCGGCGACGTGACGGGTGACGTGCCGCTACTGCACGAAGCGGCCGATGGCGGGCGCATCGCGGGCGACAACGCCGGGCGCTTCCCGGACATCCGCACCGGCCTACGTCGCGCGCCGCTGAGCATCATGTTCACCGACCCGAACATCGCGACCGTCGGTCACTCTTACGGCGAACTCGATGGGCTCCAGTGCGACTACGCGATCGGCCAGGTCGATTTCGAGGGGCAGGGTCGAAGCCGCGTGATGCTCGTCAACCACGGGCTGTTGCGCGTCTACGGCGAATACGGCACCGGTCTGTTCCTGGGCGCGGAGATGGTCGGCCCGCGCATGGAGCACATCGCGCATCTGCTCGCCTGGGCGTATCAGCAGCGCATGACAGTGTCGCAGATGCTGGACATGCCTTATTACCATCCGGTCATCGAGGAGGGGCTGCGCAGCGCGCTGCGCGACCTCAACGCCAGGCTCCACATCGGCCCGGAGAGCCCGCGCCGCTGCCTTGACTGCGGCCCCGGCGGCTGATCCGCGTCAACGGATGCGCGTGAGGTCAAAGCTCGTATAGCATTGCTGGCTGGGCAGGTTGGTCTTGTCGCTGATCGCATCCGCGAAAGCTTCGCTCAGCCGCACATCTTCGTCCTCCGGGCGGATGCCAACGAAGATCACCGGGCGCTGCCAACTCGTGCCATCAACATCCCCGCGCGCGGTCGGGCAGTTACTTTGATACTGACCGAGATTGAGCATCCACACCGGCTTTCCCGGCGCGGTGACGTCTTCCAGCCAACCGGCCGCGGTCATACCGCGCCGACGCGCACGCGCGGTTTCAACATCCTGGCGTCCCTCTTGCGACGCGAGGCCAACGGCCATAACGGCATCGGAGCGGTTCAGTCCGCCGCGCAGATCGGGTGTAAAGATTGCTTCCGTGGTCGCAGTGGCAGGAATGCGATCGCCGTCGCGCTCCAGCACGGTCGTGCTCTCTTGCGCCCATGTCACGCCGGCGGGCAGGACCGCGACATCAAAATCCGCCGCCCGGCCAGCCTGATCGCGGCCCGTCACCGGATAGACAACCACATCGCCCCAGCGCAGGGTCTCTACCGTTTCGGCGGTCTGTTCCGCGAAGATGAAAGGTAGCCAGCGCTCGCGCAGCTCGGGATCGCTGAGAACGACGGCTGTGCCCGTCACTGCGGCGGCTGTCGTGCCCGTCGCGACCACGCTGGTGATAGTGTGGGTGCGGAACATCTCCAGAAGCCATTTCAGCCAGTCCCACCGCCCGCTCCACTTGTCGAATTGCTGATAGCGGCGATAGAGCCAGCGGATCGGCCCGAAACGCTCACGCTCTTCCTCGTCGCGTGGCGGATCGCCAGAGGGCATGCTCGGATCGGCGGACATTGTGGGCCTCCTCAGGCTTGCACGGCGGCTTCGCGGCAAAAAAAGCGTTAACGAAACTGCGCCGATTGTCCTGGTCCAGGGACGACCCGGCAAGCGTTTTTCAATGGCTGCATGTCAGGCCATGCAGAATGCGCGGGGCGCTGTTACAGTTTGTGGATGATCGGGCGAAGCCAAGGACAATGCTGCGCCGCATTGTGGCGTGATCGCTACAGTTGTCTGCACGCCATAGGGGAATATTTCAAGATTCTACAATCCCTCACCCATCTGTGTGATGCGCGTGTGCCCGGTCAAGCTCTACCAGTGGTTGCACCTGGACATTGTTGCTCCGGGGCGGCCATCGGCAAGACTTCAGTTGCGCGTTCCGATGGCGCGCCGACGTGACCTGGATCGGCGGTTCGTTTTGCACACGTTCAAGGAAGGACGGGATGACATGATAGCGAGACAGGATAGCCTGGAACGGGCGCGCGCCCGCGAACGCATCCGCGTGCGATGCTTTCCCCAAGCTCCAGAAGTGGAGCACGCATGGGGGCATGAGTTATCGCGAGACTGCGGCGCAAAGGGGGTATTTGCGGTTGCAGCTTTGGCGGATCCGGTCGTTTTGGGCGAACGAAATTCTCGCAGCATGACGCGTAGCGGAAGCCGCGCGCGTCGGCTGTGTGGTCAGCGTGCCTGAGAGCGTTGTCCCGCAACTGTCTGTGCCGTGTCTGTCAATCTGGCTGAAGCGGCGGCTCACCTCGAGACTGTGATGCGGCCTTCCTGCGGCTCGACAATGACATGATCGCCGGTGCGGATCAGCTGCGTGATGTCGCCATCGGCAAACCGGTCGCACATGCTCAAGCCCGCCAGCGCCGCGCCCTGCGCGAGGATTGTGTTGGCGCGGTTGAACAGGATCGCCGCCGGCGCCATGCCGCGCGTGGTCATCTCGTGCAGCATCCAGGCCGACGCCACCCCGCCCTTGGCCGTGTTCATCACCAGGATGCGTCCGACATAGCTCTCGCCGGCAAGCGCGTGATCGGGGCGCGAGAACACGCCTTTGATCCGGTCGAGGTCATAGCGCGCCGAGAAATTGTCGCTGGACACAAGCGCGGTGCCCTCAACGCGGCTGCCGATGCCCGGGTGGCATTGATAGACGGTCATCAGACGATCTCCCCCTTGCAGGCTGACTCGACGCATTCCTCCATGCTCGCGAGCGCGGGCGCGTAGCCGTAGCCGCCGAGGATGTTGACGATCTTCGCGGAGTTGCTCAGCAGCCGCCGCCAGCCGTTGGCCTCGCCGATCTCGCGGGCGTACTGGTTATAAAAGCAGGTGCCTTGCAGAACCTTCGCGCCGGACGCCTCGATGGTCGCGACATAGCCGAGCCGCAGCGCATCCGCATAGACCGAGGGCGAGGTGCAGACGAGCAGCGCTGTGTCCTGGTGGCGCGTGCGCCCGTCGAGCAGGCCGGCCACCGTCTGCATCTCTACCAGCGAGAGTTGCGGCGCGGCGAAGACAACCACGTCCAGCTTGTCGCCGCGCCCGCCAAAGTTGGAGCGCAGTGCGCCCAGGTCATCCGCCGTGATGTCCTCCACGGTCAGCGCTTCGCCGCCTACGTCCCCGAGACTCGGCGCTTCCGGGGTGATGCCGACGATGTGAAACAGCGGCGACGAGCCGTAGCTGGCCATTGCCGCGCCGAAATGCTTGATCTCATCCGAGGTCGGGACCGTCTCCAGCCCCTCGATCACCGGCACCTCCCAGTAAGACCCGCACGCGCGCCCGATCACCGCGCCGAGCACGCCCCAGCCCGTCAGCCCTTCGGGTTGCTCATGCACGCGGAAGCGGCGCGTTGCCCTGCGCTTGTCGTCCAGATGCAGGCCGTATCGCGGCGTGCGCCCGGTCAGCCCCGCCGCAAGCGCCGACGGCCCGCCTTCGAAATTCGACCGCGCACCCAGCACGCTGTTGCAGTAGATCACCACGCCGGTATCGCCGAAGGCGACGTGATCGCCCATCACCGGCGGCATGATGGTCTGGTAGTTGATGCAGGTGTTGGTCATGGCGATGCCCATGGCCGAGCAGGCCGCGATGGTGCGGCGCTCAAGCTCCGCCATCTTCTCGGTCTGGCCGAGCGGGCGATAATAGTCGAGATCGACGCCGCGCGGGTCGGTGATCATCGGCACGCTGACCTTGGCATCGCCCGCCGCCAGCCCTTCGAGGAAGGCAACGCCCGCCTCGCCCAGCGATTCCGGGTCGGCCATCATGTGCGCCTGGCTGACCGCGACGAGATCGGGCGCGTCGAACATCTGCCCCACCTGCATCATGTGCTGCATGGCCCACTGGCGCGGCGCGCCCATCTCCCCGGCCAGCATGGCCTGTTCTTCATCATTAAGTTTCACACCATACTCCGTGTCGAGCCTGACCGCGTTTTGGCAGCATAGGCCCAATCGTGTTGTCCATGGGCTGCCGCGTCGAAGGTTTTCTTGATTTCGCGATGCGGCGACGTAAGGTCCAATGAAAACGATTAACAATAGGGGACCTGAATGACCACCGCAAACAATCCGAACCAGGACGGCACAGGCTGCGTCGTCGTTTCCGCGCCGATCCCGCCAGAGGATTTGGGGGCCGCCACCCTGACGCCCGACGGTGCGTTCGAGGCCGGCTCTTATCAGTCGTTCACGCTGGTCTACACAGCCGGCAAGTTCGGCATCGACGATTCCGGCGCGCTGCGCATCTCTTTCCGCTTCGCCGCCGACATGACCCCGCCGCAGTTCACCGACCCCGCCGCGCCCGGCTACACGACCGTGGAAGCGTCGAACAACGCGGTGCTGGAATACCGCTTCAGCCCGAAGGGCAACACCCGGCCGTGGGACAAGACGCTGGAGATCAAGGTCGTCAACGGCTACCTGACCGAGGGCGACACGATCACCGTGGGCTTCGGCGTGTCGGACGGCGGGTCGCCAGGAATGCGGCTCCAGACCTTCTGCGAGGACAGCTTCGAGTTCAAGGTGCTGGTCGACCCGATCGCCACCTATACCTTCCAGCCCCTGCCCGCGCAGCCGGCGATCAAGCTGGTGCCGGGTGCGCCGGAGCGCTTTGTCGCCACGCTGCCGACGCTGCGCCGTGCTGGCCAGCCCTTCGCGCTCAAGATCAAGGGCGAGGATCGCTGGGGCAACCCGTCAGACCGCTGCAACGCGCGCTTCACCTTGCGCCCGTCCATGCCAGTCGAGGGATTGCCCGAGCAGGTCGCGCTCGTTCCCGGTGCCTTCGCCGCCGTGTTGGATGAGCTGCGGGTCGCCGCCACAGGTGATCTGACCATCGACCTCGTGGATGAGCACGGGCAGGTCGCAGCGACCTCAAACCCGTTGCGCATTGTGCGGGATAAACAACTGCTGCACTTCTGGGGCGACCTGCACGGCCAGAGCGAGGAGACGATCGGCACAGGCAGCGCACGCGAATATTTCGCCTTCGCGCGCGACCGCGCCTTCGTCGATGTGAGCGCGCATCAGGGCAACGACTTCCAGATTACCCGCGAATATTATGCCGAGCTCGACCGGCTGTGTGCCGAGTTCAACAACGATGGCAATTTCGTCGCGATTCCCGGCTATGAATGGTCGGGCAACACCAGCATGGGCGGCGACCGCAACGTGTTCTTCCCGACCGAGGGCCGGCAGATACGCCGCTCGTCCCACGCGCTGATTCCTGATCGCAGCGACGCCGACACGGACTGTGATACCACCGCCGACCTGTTCAAGGCTTTCGCGGAGGCCGGGGAATGGGACGTGGTCATGTACGCGCATTGCGGCGGGCGCTACGCCGACATCAAGCTCGCGCACGACGGGCGTTTCGAGAAGTCGGTGGAAGTGCATTCGTCCTGGGGCACGTTCGAGTGGCTGCTGCACGACGCGATCGAGATGGGCTATCGCGTCGGCGTGGTCTGCAACTCGGATGGGCACAAGGGTCGTCCGGGCGCGAGCTATCCTGGCTCATCCATGTTCGGGGCGATTGGGGGGCTGACCTGCTTTCTGGCTCCCGAGTTGACCCGCGAAGGCATCCTCGACGCCATGCGCAAGCGCCATCATTACGGCACCACCGGCGGGCCGGGCGGACGCATGGTGATTGATGTGCGGGCGGATTTCGATGGCGAGGCGACGCTCTATCACGACGACCCGGCGCTGGGCCCGGCAGAAGGACGCCCGGCGCGTTCGGCGATGATGGGCGACATCGTGCATCTGCCATCCGGCGGCATGACGATGAATGTGGATGTTCGCGCCGCCGCGCCGATCGAGCGGCTCGACATCTTCAACGGCACGGAGCTGATCGAGACGATCCGCCCGTATGCGCCGGCGGACCTTGGCAACCGCATCCGCGTGATCTGGCAGGGCGCGGAATATCGCGGGCGCTTCCGCCAGGTGATCTGGGACGGCACAGCGCGGCTGAGCGGCAACCGGATTGAGCGCGCGGAGCCGATCAACTTCTTCAACCGCGACAAGACTCTGGAGCAGCGCGGTGATAGCGAACTGGCTTGGCGCGCGCTGACGACCGGCAATCTCGGCGGTTTCGATATGTGGGTGAGCGATGCGCAGGCCGGGCGGCTCAGCATCGAAACGCCGCTGGTCTCATGCGATCTCGCGCTGGCCGATATCGGCTACGAGGACACGGTCTTCGACCGCAGCGCGGCACTGGAGCGGCGCCTGCGCGTGTTCCGCCTTCCGGCCGATAACCCGCACCGCGAACTGACCCTCTCGCGCGAGATGAAGCTCAAGGACACCGGCGACAACATCATCTATATCCGCCTGACACAGGAGGACGGCACGCTCGCCTGGACCAGCCCGATCTACGTCTACCGCTGACCGGCTGGCGTGGGCGGTCCTTTCAGCGCCGCCCGATCAGCCTGGCTGTGTCTCGGTCGGCTGGCCGAAAGACAGGCGCATCTGCTTTTCCGTCTCAATCAACGCGAAGAACACCGCCCCAATGGCCACAATCAGGATGCCATCCATCAGCGGCACGGCCTCGGTCCCGAAAATCGCCTGTAGCGGCGGCAGGTAAGTAATGGCGAACTGAGCGGCGATCACCGTCAGCACAGACGCCCAGACGAACCGCGTCGCCTTGACCGCGTTCCAATTGAGCGAGGTTGTATAGAGGTTGCGGATAAAGAAGAGATAGAAGATTTCCAGCACCACCAGCATGTTCATCGACATGGTCTGCGCAACCGCCAGCGAGTAACCCTGATCGATCGCGTAGGCGTAAACGCCGAATACGGCGAACAGGAATAGCGTCGAAGCGAAGATGATTTGCCAGACCAATTCGCCGGTCAGCAGCGGCTCCTCGCGTGGGCGCGGCGGGCGGCGCATGGTGCCTGGCTCCGACGGCTCGAAGGCGAGCGACAGGCCCAGCGTGACGGCGGTGATCATGTTGATCCAGAGGATCTGGATCGCGGTGATCGGTAGCGCCATTCCGGCGAACAGCGCGACGATGATGGTCAGCGCCTCGCCGGCGTTGGTCGGCAGCGTCCAACTGATGACCTTCTTGATGTTGTCGTAGACGGTGCGCCCTTCGCGCACGGCGGCCTCGATCGAGGCGAAGTTGTCGTCGGCCAGCACCAACTCCGCGGCCTCCTTGGCGGCCTCGCTGCCTTTCTGCCCCATCGCGACGCCAGCATCGGCGCGCTTAAGTGCGGGCGCGTCGTTCACCCCGTCGCCCGTCATCGCGACCGTCAGCCCGCGCGCTTGCAGCGCCGTCACGAGCCGTAGCTTGTGGGTGGGCGATGTGCGCGCGAAGATGTCGGTCGAGAGCGCCGCGTCGGCAAGCGCGGTATCGTCCAGTTTGTCGATGTCGTTCCCGGTCAGCACGCACTCGGCATTCTTGAGGCCGATCTGCGCGCCGATGGCGCGGGCGGTAACGGCATGATCGCCGGTAATCATCTTCACACGGATGCCCGCGCGGTGACAGTCGGCGACTGCATCGATGGCTTCGGGGCGCGGCGGGTCGATCAGACCGATCAGGCCGATCAGCGTCAGCTGCTCTCCGATATCGTCGATGTTCAGGATCGTATGGTCCTGTGTGACCGGGCGCGCGGCCACGGCGATCACCCGCTGGCCTTCCGCCGCAAGGCAGTCGACCATTTCGTGCCAGTAATCGTGGTCGAGCGCTGCGGTGTCGCCATCAGGCATGCGCTGGTTCGCACACATGCCGAGCACCACCTCCGGCGCGCCCTTCGCATGAATGCAGCCGTGGCCCTCATGGTCGTGGTGGACCACCGCCATGTAGCGATGCGCGGAATCAAAGGGGATCGCGTCGGTGCGCGTCCAATTGTGAAACGGCTCCCGGCCTTCTCGCGAGAGCTTGCCGGCAAGCGCCAGCAGCGCGCCCTCCATCGGGTCGCCCTCGACGCGCCAGCCGTCCTCCGCCGGATGCAGTGCCGAGTCATTGCACAGCGCCACAGCGCGAGCGAATTCGCTCAGGATAGGGTGCTGGTCCAGATTAGCGTTCCCTTCGCGCCAGCGCACTGCACCTTCTGGGGAATAGCCTTTGCCTTCGACCGAATAAAGTTGGCCGCCGGCCGCGACCATCGTCACTGCCATCATCTCGTTGCGGGTCAGCGTGCCAGTCTTGTCTGAGCAGATGACCGACACGGAGCCCAGCGTCTCGATCGCGGGGAGGCGGCGGACGATCGCGTTGCGCTGGGCCATCGCCTGGACGCCGACGGCAAGCGTGATCGTCAGCACGGCGGGCAGGCCTTCGGGAATCGCAGCGACGGACAGGCCGACAACGGCCATGAACAACTCGGCGAAGGGCATGCGCCCGACGAAATAGCCATAGGCCAGAATGCTTGCCGCCACGATCAGTATGAACAGGGTCAGCCAGCGCGCGAAGCCGTCCATCTGGCGTACAAGCGGCGTGGTCAGCTGCTCCACGCGCGACAGCATCCCGCTAATCCGGCCGATCTGGGTGCTCGGCCCGGTGGCGACGACCACCCCGCGCCCGGTCCCTGCGGCGATGAGCGTGCCGCTGAAGAGCATCGAAGTGCGGTCACCCAGCGCCGCGTCCTCCGCGACGGGTCTGACGTCCTTATCCACCGGCACGGATTCGCCCGTCAGGATCGCCTCTTCGGCCTTCAGCCCACGCGCCTCGATCAGGCGCAGATCGGCGGGCACGCGGTTGCCGGCCTCAAGCAGCACGATGTCGCCCGGCGCCAGCTCCGCGGCGTCCACCCCCTGCCGCTGCCCGTCGCGCAGCACAGCCGAGCGCGGCGCGAGCATCCCGCGGATTGCCTCCATCGCCTTTTCGGCGCGGCCCTCCTGCACGAAGCCGATGATCCCGTTGACCACCACGACCGCGAGGATCACGCCGGTGTCCACCCAATGCTGCAAGAGCGCAGTGACGACGGCCGCGCCTAGCAGCACATAGATCAGGACATTGTGAAAGTGGCTGAGGAAGCGGACAATCCAGCTGCGCTTCGGTGGCTCGGGCAGCCGGTTCTCCCCGTACATTTCCAGTCGCCGCCGGGCCTCCTCGGAGGTCAGCCCCTCCGGGGTCGCGTCGACCGCGCCGAGCGCGTCCGCGCTCGTGAGCGCATGGAAGGCGAGTCGTTGATGATGTTCGCTGCGCTGAACTTGCTGGGCGAGTCCGCCGTGTCGGCCTTTCATGATCCCCTTCAGAAAAGTCGCTTCACCAAGAATGAGCACGCGGGGCGCGCCTCCTTTGGATAGGCAAGGCCAAACGAGTTGACAATTCATATGGCGAAACGAATGCGCCGAAACTTGGTTTCCCGGCCTTGTTGCGTTTGTTGTCGCCAATCGAGCTATGGCGGGCCAATTAACGCGTGGGGCCGTCATTCACCAGCAGGCTTCAGCGCGCATCCACGCGGCGCATAAGAGCTATGCAATCATTACGCTGGCGCTTTGGCCCAACCATATCGACAACAGCGGGGCGGGATGCGCCTTGGCTTTGGATCATGAGGAGATGGAACATGAAGTTCGTTGCATGGTGGACGCAGCAGCCGGCTTTTAACCAAGTGGGTATGGCGTTCGTTACCGCACTGACGGTTCTGGCGTTGCTCACATTTTGAGCGGGACGTCTTTGGATGATGGCGGCTAGAGGGCTCGTCCGGCGGACGGGCCCTTGTCGTTTCGCGATCATGCTGGAGACGTAGCCAGCGCGGCCTGACGATGGGCGCTGATGCTGTCGTTGATCATCCCGGCGACGCGCACGGCCTCGCACCCTGCGCGGCCATCAACCATCGGTTTGCGGCCCGTGGCGACACAATCGAGAAAATCCCGGATTTCATTGCCGAGACTGTCTTCTTTCGGGATGTCGAAGGTTTCCTGGCCGATGGCGGCAAGGCCGTCAACAGCCGGATCGCCGCGTAAATGGTACTGAAAAATCCGCCCTTCGGACATGTCGCAAATGGTGTACTGGCGGGGCTGAAAGACGCGCACGCGCCGCTCGGTCTTGTAGCTCACCCGGCTCGCGGTGATGTTTGCGACGCACCCGGATTCGAACGTAACGCGCGCATTGGCCAGATCCGAAGTTCCGCTCAGGACCGGGGTGCCGACGGCATCCACCTTTGCGACGTGCGAGCCGACCAGCCCCATGACGATGTCGATATCGTGAATCATCAAGTCGAGGATCACATCGACCTCGACGCCGCGCTCGCGCCAGGGAGCGATCCGGTAGCTCTCGATATAAAGTGGGCGCGTCACCCGCTCCGATAAGGCCCGGAAGGCGGCGGAATAGCGTTCCACATGGCCGACCTGCAATACGCGGCCCCGTTCCTCGGCCAGATCGGCCAGTGCGCTCGCGGTCTCAACGCTGTCGGTCAGCGGCTTTTCCACGAACACATGGACGCCAGCCTCCATCAGCGCCTTGGCGACGGCGAAATGCTCGGGCGTGGGTACCGCGACGCTGACGGCGTCCACGCGTCCCAGCAGGCTGTGGTGGTCCTGCACCGCTTCGCAACCGAACTCATCCGCTACTTCGCGGGCACGCGCTTCATTCACATCGGCTACCGCGACAAGCTGCGCGTCGGGTGAGGCGGCATAATGCTTGGCATGGAAGCGCCCGAAATAGCCGACCCCGATAACGGCGACGCGAATGGGCTGTGACATGACAGATGATCCTCGCGCTACTGGAGAGACCGGCGGGCCAGCGCCTCGCGCCTGCGATCATGCATAGCTGGCATCGCGTGAGACCTTATCGACCGTGTGGAGCGCGGCGCGGACGGTGCGGATCACCGCGTCCTGCGCATCGTCGTCGAGATAGGCATGGATTGGCAGGCTCACCACGCGCTGTGCAAGCCATTCCGCGTTGGGGATGCCGCTGGGCGACGCCGGGAAACGCCGATAGCCCGGCTGGGCATGAAGCGGGACAGGGTAATACACCGCCGCAGGTATGCCGGCCTGGCGGCACGTTGCGATGAACTCGTCGCGCGCCTGCGTCACGAGCGTGTACTGCGCCCAGACCGAGCTGGCATCCGCGCGCACGCCGGGCACGCGCACGACATCAGCCAGAGCTTCGCTGTAGCGCCTGGCCCTCTCCTGCCGTGCGGTGATCTCCTGCGGGAACAGCTGCAGTTTGGTCAGGAGGATGGCCGCCTGAAGCGTATCGAGCCGGCTGTTCAGGCCGATGCGGATATTGTCGTTCTTGTCCTTGCCCTGCCCATGCACGCGGATGGAGCGCAGCAGATCGTCCATTCCGGCGTCATCCGTGAAGATCGCGCCGCCGTCGCCATAGCAGCTCAGCGGTTTGGTCGGGTAGAAGCTGGTTGCCGTGTAGTGGCCCAGCGTGCCCACCGGCCGGCCGTTGAGGCTTGCACCAAAGCTCTGCGCGGCATCTGCGATGATCGTCAGGCCGTGCGGCGCGGCAATCGCCTGGATCGTGTCGTAGTCGGCTGGCTGCCCGAACAGGTCAACCGCAATGACGCAGCGTGGCTTCAGCCCGAGCCGGTCCGCCAGACCAATCGCCGCTTCGAGGCTCGACGGGTCGAGATTGAAGCTGTCCGGATCGACATCCACGAAAATCGGCACCGCGCCAACGAGCGGCACAACCTCCGCGGTTGCCACGAACGAAAACGCCGGTACGAAAACCGCATCCCCCGGGCCGATGCCCTGCGCCATCAGCAGCAGTTGCAGCGCATCGGTGCCGCTGGCGCAGGTGACGCAGTGGCGCGCACCGCAAAACGCGGCGAGCTGCTCCTCAAGCTCAGTGACTTCTGGCCCGAGAACAAATCGGCCATGCGCCAGAACGCGCCCTATCGCCTCATCGACCTGTGCGCCGAGAAGCCGACGCTGGTCCGCCAGACCTGTCGGATCAACGTTTGGTTGGCCGGCTTTATCGTTCATATCATGTGCCCCACGTCATCCCTGCGCGCGCTATGCCAACAATTTGTCGGCTCGACGATCGTCTACTGGCTCAAGCAATCGCCCGAACCCATTGAAGAGTCAACGCAGCGCGGTCAGCGGCTTAACAAGTTTTGCACGAAAGACACACCGGAAAGCGCCGCATAGCCCCGGGCCTGAAAGCTGCTGGCAAATCCGCTAGGATGGCCCGTCGAACTCCACCGCGTCATTTCGGCGGCGCGCCGAGGCCGCAAAATATCGCGATTGCAAGGGCTTCGCGTCCAAGGGCTTCGCACACGGCGCAGCGATTGGCGTCGCTATCGACACGTCCAGAGCGAACAGGCGGAAAGGCATGGGTGTCGCGGCATATTGCCCCGTGGTGGACACAGCGGCCGGCCCTCTCGCATGCCCGCGCCGCACCTTCGATCACAGGATTGAGCCTGACGGCGGCTCGGGATAACGTGGCCGCAAATTCGGTGTGGGGTGGGCATGGCGGCAGACAGGGCGAAGCAGCGCGAGAAGGGTATGCCTTGGCGTGCGGCGCTGGTGTGGGCGGCGCTGGCGACGGCGGCGATCATCCTGGCGAGCCAGGCGCGGCTGTTGCCGAGCGCGCCGGACCAGTGGACCTATGACTGGCGCACCTATTTTCTCTCGGATCAGCCCACTTCTCCGCGCGATGACATTGCCGTGGTGCTGATTGGCGAGGATACGCTTGCGCAGTATCCGACGATCTCGCCGCTTGACCGTGGGCTTCTTGCCGGGCTGGTGCGCGCGCTGGATGAGGCCGGGGCGCGGGCTATCGGCTTGGACATCATCTTCGAGCGCGAGACCGATCCCGCGCAGACCGACGCGCTGATCTCAGCTATCCGCCAGGCGCGCGCGCCGGTCGTTCTGGGCGCGATTGATGCCAGCGTGCCGGGCGTTCGCCCCGGCCAGCTTGCATATCAACAGGAATTTCTGCGCCGCGCCGGGCAGCCGGTCGGCCACATCCTTATCCAGCGCGAACCAACGGGCCTCAGCATCAGCGACGGCGTCGTGCGCTATCTGCCCGGCCCGCTCACCGGTATGCCGAGCCTTGCAGGAGCACTTGCGCGCGCCAGCGGCTGGAGCGCAGAGCCGCCCGAAGGCTTGATCGCATGGCAGCGCCCGCCCGCGCAGGCCGGCGCGACCCTGTTCCCGAGCTTCACCATCCCGCCGCACGCGCCCGGTAGCCCAGGCACGGAAATCCTGCCCGAGAGCTGGCGCGCCGCTCTCAACGACCGGATTGTGCTGATCGGCGGCGACCTGTTCGACCGCGACCAGCACTTCACCCCTTTCTCGGTCGCCGACGGCACGAAAATGCCCGGCGTGTTCATCCACGCCCAGATGATCGCCCAGTTGCTCGACGGCCGCGCGCTCGGGGAAACGCCCGTGACGAGCGAGGCGGCGGCGGTGTTCCTGCTGGTGCTGCTGGGGTTCTGGCTGTCATGGCGCTGGCGGATAAAGCGCTTCGACCTCGCCATCTCAGTTATCGGGATCGGCGTGCTGATTGTCATCGGCGCGATACTGTTCGCGGTTTATGATTTGGTGATTCCATCGGCCAGTCTTTTCTCGGGCTGGCTGGCGGGTGTCTGGGGCGGGCACTACAGCCCGTGGGTGTTGCGCAAGCTCGGCGCGGCGGAGAGGGAAGTCGAGGCAAACAAATGACAATGATGCGAATGGCCCTGGCCGCGCTCGCGGTGGTCGCCGTGCTCAACACGGCGCCAGCGATGGCCGATTATGAAGTGATGGAGTCGACCGTTGCCGACCTGCCCCGCGGCGCGAGCGTGCCTGAGGATGCGACGATCGCGATCCCGGAGGATGGACGGGTCAAGCTGCTGCGCACCGGCCAAGGCACCACGCACGAGCTGGAAGGACCTTACGAGGGTACAGTCGGCGATTACGAGGCCAGCGCGGAGTGCCCTTGGTACAAGAAGATGACTGTGGGCTGTAATGGCCAGTCCGCGCCTATCGGAATCCGCAGTACGCCGGACCCCGATCGCTGAGGGAGGCTATAAGGCCGACTCAATCGAGGTCCCGGCAGTACCGCTCGATCTCGTTGCCAGCCGTCTGGCGGCGCGGGCGCAGGATGTCCATCGGCGCCTCCTTCGCCACGCGGATGATGCACCGCTGCAAATCCACATCGCGCAGCGTGGCAATGATCTGGTCCAGACCCAGCCCGATAAACCGCCAGATCGCAAACTCGCGCGGCCGGCTCTCCGCCAGCCGTCCGCTGATGTAGCGCGACAGGTCGCGCAGCCGCTCCTCGGTGAGCGGGTGGGTGGCGCGCTGATACAGATAGTCCTGCCAATCCCCGGGCGTGTCGAACTCACCGCGCGTCGGCAGGCTGTAGAACTGCGCCTGGAAGAACATTACCGCGCCGAGCGGCGGCGTGCCGGTGCGCGCGAGCACATCCAGCGCGAAGCGGTCGGACTGCGTCTCGTCGCGCCGGGCCTGTGCGCGTGTCACCTGGTCATAACCCTTATGCTCGAACAGGATATGACCGAGTTCGTGTAGCAGGATGAAGGCCAGCGCCTCATTGCGGAACGACAGCGAGAGCTTGTCGACTTGCGGCTGCTGCCAGGCGTCGCCGGGGATGCCAAGCGCCTCCAGCAGCGGCGGATATTCGCCGCCGGGAAAGTCCTGCTTGTCGCGATGCTGGAGCATGGCGAAGTAGAGGTCCACCGTGCTCAGGCTATAGCCGTTGACATAAAGCCAGGCATAAGCGGTAGCCAGATCCTCCAGTACCTTGAGCGAGAGCATCGGCATCACGACAACGGCGCGGTCGCCCTGGCTTGCGGCGTAAAAATTCAGGAAATAGTCGCCCTTGCGCGGCTCGGGGAAAAACAGCACCACATTCTTGAGCCGTTCGCGCTCGGTATCGGTAAGCGACGGCTCGATCACCTCGAGAAGCTGGCGGACGCGCTCGCCGAGCCGTTCTCCGTCCGTCTTCAACTCCGCCAGCGGATAAGCGCTTGTCAGGTCGCGCGCGGCGGCACCCGGTTGATACGCCAGCGCGACGAGCGCCAGCAGCACAATGCAAATGCGTGTCATCGCTGTCCCCTCCCGAAACCGCGCAAGTTTTCTGCCCCCGATCTCGGGCTGAAAAAAGGCGTCCGGCATGTGCGCTAGCGCTTGCGGGCACAGGGAGGGCCGAAGTCAATTATCCACCGGCTTCGCGGATGCGCGGCAGCCGGGCGACCACGGGCGCATTCGCCAGAGCTGCGAAGTCCCGCGCCGCGCGCAGCCGCTGATCGAGCAGCTCCATCACCAACGCCAGACCGAAGCCGAGCGAAACGCCGCCGAAAATGCTCGCCACCAGATAGATGATGCCCGGCGGCGTCACCGGCGCTTTGGGGTCGGTAGGCGGGTCGATGACCTTCACGCGCTCAGGCTCCTGAAACTGCCCCAGCGCATAACTGATCGAGGCATTCTCGAAGCGCTCGCGCAAGGCGTCATAGCGCGTGCGCGCCTGCTCGACATCGGCGTTGAGGGCGTGGGCGCGTGCGCGGATCGGCTCCAGACGCCTGAGCGCCGTGCGCTCGTCGGCGAGTTCGGCTTGCAGGTCCGCGACAACCTGCGCCCTGGCGCTGGCGCGTGCGCGCGTGTCCTGCACATCCGCAAGCTGTTCCGCCGAGATGCTGGCCAGCGCGTCGGTAGAGGCGGTTTGCGTCGCCGATGCCGGTCCCTGATCGAGCCGCGCGACAACCTGCTCGCGCTCATCCTCAAGCTGGCTGAGACGCTGCTCGACGCTTTGCACGCTGGAGTGGGTCCGGGTATAGCGCGCCGACAAAAGCGCCAGTTCGCCGCGCGCCTCGGCGATGCGCTGATCCAGCTCCGCGACAGCTGGGTTGGCGTTGATCAGGTTGCGCTCGGCGGCCTGCACGTCGAGCCGCGCGGCGGTCAGTTGCGCGCGGGCTGAGCGCAGATCGGTCTCCAGTCGTTCGATCTGGCGGGTTTTCGCTGATATGAGCGCAGGCAAGTCCTCGCCGTACCGCTCACGTAGCGCGGCCAAGCGCGTTTCAAGTTGGTCCAGATACGCGCGTTGGTCGTTCATTTGCTGGCTTAAAAATCTGCGCGTGGCCTCCAGCCGGCTCTTGGCGGGGGACAGTAGTTGATCGAGAAACCTGTCGCTGACGGTCTGGAGCAGCGCGCCCATGCCTTCGGGCTTGTTGCCCGAGAGCCGCAACTCGATCAGGTTATTGCCTGCCAACTCGACAGAAACCGCGCTGGCGAGGTTGCGCACTTCAAACGCGATCTGGGCCGGCGAGGCATTTCCATCGATCCGCCCGCGCTCGCGCAGCACGCTGAGCAGGATATGCTCGCTGCGCAACAGCGACCGCAGCGCACCGATCCTGTCCTTCAGCTTCAACCCGATGGCGAAGTCATCGAGAAATGGATTGGCCGTGCTCGGCTCTTGCAACAGGATGATGGTCTTCGCTTCGTAGGTCTTGGGCGCCATGCGCGCGGCCATCAGACCCAGCGGGATCATCAGCACGATGGGCACGCAAATCAGATAACGCCGCCGCCATCCCGCTTCCGAGAAACGACGGATAATCTCGATAAGGTCCGGTCCGCTGTCCGTTGGGCTCGTGTCGGTCATTCGCGCGCGCCCTGCTCGCTGGATTTTGCCAACGCAATGATCTCGCGCCGGATCGCTGCCATTTCCGCGGGACCAAGCTTCGCCGCGCTCGCCCAGGTCGCCCCCAGTTGCTGTTTGATCTGGCGGCTCCGCGCCCGCGCTGCCTTGAAGCTCTGTGCATCGAGCCACGCCAGCCAGCGGCCATCCACGACGCCCTCGGCCATATCCAGCAACCGGCGGTCAATGTGCGGCTGGGCCGGGCAGGGGGTCGCGCGCGGATAGATCATCTGCACATCGCCCTCGCGCCCATCCAGCGGATCGAACGGGTCGGCGGTGGGCATCCGCGCATGCCATTGCAGATAGCGCCGCGCGCCGGTCGCCCAGAGCCAGAGCCCGGCGGTGAGACGCGGGCGGCCGGTGTTGTAGAGCCAGACCCGCGGCCCCGCGCGTTCCGCCGCCGCGATGCTGTGCCTGTCGATCCCGTAGCCTTGATTGATGAGGATAACATCGAACAACGGCGCTAGCCCGGCATCATGCGGCGCGTTCAGGTGCCCGGCCAGGCGGATATCCGGCACGCTGGCGCGCAGCCGCCTCGCCTCATCCGCAAGGCCTTGCGCGCTCTGGTCGGCATTGCCCGGCTCGTCGGCGAGGCTCCAGACCGGGCGCGGCAATCCGCTAGCCTCCAAACGCTTGGCGAGATTAGCCAGAGTCTGCGGCGCTTCCGAGCCCTCCCGCGCGAGCAGGCGTTTCAGCGGCGCATAGGCCAGCCAAGGCGCGGCCGTTTGGGCATGGTTTGCCGCGCGCATGTCATCCAGAAAGGCGGTGAAACCCGGCGGTGCGGGGGTAGCAAGTGCGGGCGCGTTGCCGCGAATGCCCATCGAAGCCAGAAACGCGAGATCACAGGCCGTCTGCGCCGCGCGCTGGCCGGTATCGGCGAACCAGCGCCAGTGCGGCGCTTCATCGAGATAAAATCCGGCGCGGTCGTTCGCGGGCAGGCGCACCTTCGGCACCTCGGCCATGATCGGCAGGCTTATGACGCTCCTGCCCGCGCGGACGCTCAGCGCACCGCGATAATCACCAGGCGGCGCATCCTCAGGCGCTTGCAGCCAAAGCTCATAGCGGCGCGCGCGCTCCGGCCCGAGCGGCAAGGCTTCGACATCCGCGCGCAGCAGATCATCGGTAAGGCGCAGCACCGTATCCGCCGCGCCTTCTCGCGTCAGCCGCCACTGTCCCGCCCAGATGCGCGCGCGCAGCGCCACGCCGCCCGTTTCCGGCGCATCGAGTTCGACCTGCGGATGGGCCGTCACGCCCCCGCGCACCGCCAGGGTGATCCGCGCGCCCGTGCCGGGCGCCAGCGTCACGCGGCGCTCTGGCAGCGTGCGCGTCCCGCTCTCGGGCATATCGATAGCACCGGCTTGCTGGCGCGGCGCAATGACCGGCCAGTGCGCGCGATACCACTGCGCCCGCTGCGTGCGCACCGCATCCAGCGCGGCCCGCTGCCCCGCCGGCTCAATCAGCACGGCATTG
>CAZNGB010000015.1:0-26064 GCA_964572465.1 uncultured Hyphomicrobiaceae bacterium | reverse complement strand
GCCCGGCCACGCCGCAATGGTGCGAGCGGAAAAAGCCAGCCATCGCGATGCCTTGCGCCCGCACCATTTGCGGCAGCCGCCCCGCGATGCGATCGAAGGCCGGATAATAGAAACCGTTGGCGACATCGACACGAAGCGCGCCCGGGGCGGCCTCGCGGATCTCCGGTACGGCGTGGCCATCGACCTTGCCCGCCGCCGCCTGTGCGGCATAAGACGCAACGCGTCGCAGTCCATGGCCGCTCTGCCCGTCGATCTCCGCTTCGACCAACGCGCGCGCGACCGACTCGGCGTTGTCGGCGGTGACGCCGCTGGCCATCAGGGTTTTCTCGACGCGGTGACGCGCCTCGGCAATCGAAATGGTGACCTGGGTCATCGGTCGCTCTTCATTTGAGGGTGTTGTGATAGAATATCGACTCGGTCAGGCAATGGCTGATCCGCCACTCGACCGGCCGGCTGCTGTAATCGAAGGCCACGCGCTCGATCGCCAGAACCGGCGCGCCAACCGCGCATTCGAGACGCCGCGCACTGCGCTCGCTCGCGGGCATGGCGCGCAGATTTTCTTCCACCCGCGCGACGGTGATGCCGAAATCGGTCTGATAGAGGTCGTAGAGCGTGTTTGGGATCGTCTCGCGGTCAAGCAGATCGGCGAAGATGACCTCGGAAAGCGAAATCTGTTCGTCGATGATTGGCTGGCCTTCGCGGGTGCGCGTGCGGGTGATCTGGATGACGCGGTCCTCAGCGGCTAGCTCCAGCGCAGCGCGTTCGCGCGGGCCCGGCTCGGCCACGGCGATGCGAAGGTCCCGGCTGTCCGGCTGAATGCGCCCGCTTGCGTCATAAAGCTGAAAAAAGCGAAAATGCACAGTATCCGAGGTATGACGCGCGACGAAGGTGCCGCGCCCCTGGTGGCGCTCAACCAGGTGCTCGGCGGCGAGCGCGTCCAGCGCCTTGCGCACGGTGCCCTGGCTCACGCCGAACTCTTCGGCGAGTTGGAATTCGTTCGGCAGCAGACGGCCCGGCGCCCAGATGCCCGACAGGATGCGCTCGGCCAGCGCGCGCTTCACGCGGGAATAAAGGGGTTGCGCGTCGAGCTTTTCCACGGCGTGGACCTTTCATATTCAGCGCGTAAGCGATTGACTTGATGAGCGGCACGCGATACCAGACTCTTATATAAGATATAACTCCACGTCCAGAACCGCGCTACAGGAGGTGCAGGTGTCAACTCCCCATTTTCTCGTTCACTCGCCAAAAGATAACGTCGGCGTCGTCGTTGTCGAAGGGCTGACGGCCGGAACCGCCATGATGGGCGTCATCACGGAAAACGACTCGGAGGTTTCGGTGACGGCGCGCGACGATATCCCGATCGGCCACAAGGTCGCCCTGACCGACCTTAAGGCGGGCGATACGATCATCAAGTATGGCGAGGACATCGGCCGCATGGTCGGTGACGCCAAGATCGGCGATCATGTGCACACCCACAACCTGAAAACCAAACGCTGGTAGGAGAGCAGTATGACCAACAGCAAATTTCTTGGCTACCGGCGCGAGAATGGCCGGGTCGGCGTGCGCAATCACGTCGCGATACTCCCCGTCGACGATATCTCCAACGCGGCGGCCGAGAACGTAGCGAAGAACATCCAGGGTACGCTCGCGCTGCCGCATTCCTACGGGCGTCTGCAATTCGGCGAAGATCTGGAGTTGCATTTCCGCACCGTCATCGGCATTGGCGCGAACCCGAACGTCGCCGCTTGCGTCGTGATCGGCATCGAGCCGGGTTGGACCGGCCAGGTCGCAGAGGGCATCGCCGCGACCGGCAAGCCGGTAGCCGCGTTCTCCATCGAGCAGAACGGCGACATCAAGACCATCGCCGACGCCTCGCGCAAAGCCAAGGATTTCGTGCACTGGGCAAGCGAGCAGCAGCGCGAGGAATGCCCGGTCAGCGATCTGTGGGTGTCCACTAAATGCGGCGAATCCGACACGACCACCGGGCTCGGCTCCTGCCCGACGGTCGGCAACATGTACGACAAGTTGATACCGCAGGGCATTTACGGCGTGTTCGGCGAAACCTCAGAGATCACCGGCGCGGAACACATCTGCAAGGCGCGCGCGGCCTCCCCAGAGATCGCCGAGAAGTTCATGGCAACCTTCCAGGCCTATCAGGATGAGGTCATCGAGCCGTACAAGACCTCCGATCTGTCTGATTCGCAGCCAACCAAGGGCAACATTGAAGGCGGCCTGACCACCATCGAGGAAAAAGCGCTTGGCAATCTGGAAAAGATTGGCCGCGAGTGCACGTATATCGACGTGCTGAAGCCGGCGGAAGCGCCCGCCAGGGGGCCAGGGCTCTATTTCATGGACACGTCCTCGGCGGCGGCGGAATGCGTCACGCTCATGGCTGCGGCCGGTTACGTCGTGCACACCTTCCCGACGGGGCAGGGCAATGTGGTCGGCAACCCGATCCTACCGGTCGTCAAGATCACCGCGAACCCGCGCACCGTCCGCACCATGTCCGAGCATGTCGATGTGGATGTCTCGGGCATACTGCGCCGCGAGATGACGCTGGACCAGGCGGGTGATGCGCTGACCGACATGGTGATCCGCACCGCCAACGGACGCATGACTGCGGCCGAGGCGCTGGGCCACCGCGAGCTGGTGATGACCAAGCTGTATCGCAGCGCATGATGGCGCGCGGCGGGGTGCGCCCCGCCGCTTTCCCGGAGACCGCATGGCCGAGATCGTCGTCAGCGAGTTCATCACGCCAGAGGCGCTTGAACTTTTGGAGCGGCACCACGGCGTCCGCTACGACCCGGCGCTGTGGCAGCGCGCTGACGACCTTGCCGCGGCGGTCGCGGACGCGCGTGCGCTCATCGTGCGCAACAAGACCCAGGTGCGCGGGCCGGTGTTCGACACGGCGGCGCGGCTAGAGGCGGTGGGGCGTCTCGGCGTGGGGCTGGACAATATCGACGTGGCGACCTGCGAGGCGCGTGGGATCAAGGTTCTCCCCGCGCGGGGGGCAAATGCGGCGGCGGTGGCGGAATACGTCATCGGCGCGGCGCTGCTGCTGGTGCGCGGTGCGTTCAGCGCGACGCCCCGGCTGATGGCGGGCGAATGGCCGCGCGAGCAGCTCATCGGCCGGCAGCTCGAAGGCAAACAGCTCGGCTTGCTCGGGTTCGGCGCGATCGGCCGGGCGGTGGCGGCGCGGGCGCGCGCGTTCGAGATGGACGTCGCCGCCTATGACCCCGGCATCCCCCATGACGCCCCGCGCTGGCGGAGCGAGGCGCGCCGCGCGACCTTCGAGGAGGTGGCGGAGACCAGTGACGTGGTGAGCCTGCATCTGCCGCTGACGGCCGACACGCACGGACTGTTCGGCGAGGCCACTCTCTCGCGGATGAAGCCCGGCGCGATCCTCATTAATACCGCGCGCGGCGGCATTGTCGATGAGCGGGCGCTGGCGGCGGCGCTGCGCGAGGGGCGGCTGGCAGGCGCGGCGCTGGATGTGTTCGACACCGAGCCCATAGACTCGGTGACGGCAGCGCTATTCGCTGGCTTGGATAACATTATCCTCACCCCGCACATTGCTGGCGTGACTGAGGAGGCGAACGACCGCGTCAGCATGGTGACGGCACGCAATGTGCTCGACGCGCTCGCTAAACCGGATACAGCTGCTTGACGATCAGATAGCCGAGGACTGCGGAAGTCCCCGTAAGGACCGTTCCCCAGATCACGTCAACCACTGCAACCGTCACAGGCCAGTTTTTCAGCGTCGCCAAATTTGTCATGTCGTAGGTCGCATAGCAGAAGAACCCGAACAGGGCGCCATAGACCAGCGCGGTTTTCCAGGTCCCGGACTGCAGCGCGGGCGCAACCGCGAAGATCACGACTCCGATCACATAGACTGCATAGAAGACCGCCGCGACGCCCAGATTGGGATTGTCCGCCAGCAGATGCCCAAGCCGCGAAAAGTAGAAGTTCTTGGCGATGTGCGCGAGCCACAGATAATCAATGAACAGGAACACGACAGCCGTCGCGATGTAAGCGGCCAGGTATTGCATCAGGTCGATCCCTCTGAGGTATGCTGTCTTTGTAAACGCTCGCATTGCGAGGCTGGATTGGTGCGCAAGGGTGGAAAACGGGTTGGCATCACCTGTCAGTGACGCAGTTCGCGGTCGTAGCTGCGCCAGATGATGAGTTGAAGGAACGCCGTCAGCAGGATCGCGCCGAGGAACCCAAGGCTGAGCGAGTCCGCGCCCGAGCCAGCAAGCCGCTCGAAATAGCCGACCAGTTCCTCATAGCGCAGAAAGGCGATGCCACTAACGATCACCCCGGCGATTTTCCCCACCGTTTCCACGTCTTGCTTGTAGCGCCGCAGGAAGAAGAACAGCAGCATTAGCGCCCACAGCCCGAACAGCAGGCTGAAGCCCGGCGCCAGCATGACGAAAAGGCTCCTGCTCGATCCGCCGAAGATCACGCCTGAGGATTGGATATAGGCGTGGTTCGACAGCGGCCAGAAGAGCATCGCGAACGCGCCGACCAGCACGCCGCGCTCCAGCCGGTTGAGATATTTGCCATAGAACTCATCCAGAGAGCGCCGTCGGATCACCAGCATGATCCCGATAGCGAAAAGCACCAAGAGGAAGAAGATTATGAAAGGCAGCACCCATGCATGCACCTTGCCGGTCAGGGCGCGGTTTTCGGCTGGCGCATACGTGGCCTGCATGTAGTTGCGCTGACTCTCCTGCGCACGACAACAGGCTCTGCCGGTCGCCATCTGGCCGGTGGCGAAGCAAAAGCGCTCCTCGTTGAAACTTTCAGGGGTCGGCAGATATTGCGGCTCACCCTCGGCTTTGTCCCAGTAACAGTCGCGATCAAACGGGCCGAGGCCCGTGCGCGTCTGGCTGACTTCGCGCACCAGAGATATGGCCTCCAGGACCGGCAGACGCGTGCAGGACTGGTTTTCCACGCAGCCGGCCGGATCGCCCCTATCGGCTTTGAGGGTTTCCTGCGTGACCTGCCAGACGGCCGGCACGCCTTGTAGCAGCATCTGCGCCAGCAAGAGCGCGCCGACGACGAGCGCGGCCGCCCCCACAACAACGCGAAGCTTTCCAGCCGTGACATGGTTCCAGTACATGTCGAGGAACACACAAGCGGGGAAGTAGAATGCGCACAGCGCAAGTATCCCGAAAGTGGGGAAGAACAGGAAGAGCTGGCTGTAGATGGTCGCGATCGAGGGCCAATCGTCCGGATATTCGTAGATGAGCGCGCCAAGCACGCTCAGGAAGGATGCGCCAAGAACGGCGAAGATGATGAAGACCGTTGCGCGAATACCTGGTGACATGCTTTGTCTCCCCCGCAGGCCGGAAGGCCGCAGACCCACAGCCCCAGCACTTGCCGACACCCTATGCCAAGCACCCAATTGCGGCTAGGCGATTCTCTTAACCAACAATGAAAGACAGGTCGAGCGTGGCAATTCGATCAGCTTCGCGCGTTGCGGACATGCACCGCGAATTCCGGCCTTGGCTGGCGGGCGCGGAGAGAATAGTTAACTGGCAACCATGCGAACGGCTGAGATCAACGGGGGTGGCGGCGTGAAACGGGTTCTGAAGATCGGATTGATCGTCGTGGTCGCCGCGGCCGCGGTGTTCGGGCTTTATCGGCTACAGCATGTGCTGAGGCTTGGGGCGGGCTACTACGCGAAAATGTTGTGCTCGGGCGTGCTCGTGTCTGGGCGCCCCGCAGATGAGGTGATCGCGGAAGATGTGCTTGCCGAGCAAAATGAGCTACTGCAGTTATTTTCCAGTGCGGTCGACCGCGAAGCCGGCGCGGTGGATGTCTGGGTGGCCAGTGGCTTTGCAGCGCAGCGTGCTGTTTACCGCGATGGATATGGCTGCCATCTGCAGCTGGAGGCGGACCGCCCCGAATCCGCGCCGCGCCCGCTAGAGCCGATCGCCTCGCCGAACGAGGATGTGCTCTGGCCGGAGGGCGCGCGCCCTGCCACCACGGTGTTGCCGCAGGAAAACCGCGAGGCCCTGGCCGCCGCGCTGGACGAAGCCTTCGCAGAGGACGACCCGGACAACTTGAAGCGCACGCGCGCCATCGCGGTTGTGCATCGCGGCCGGCTGGTTGCCGAACGGTATGCGGACGGCTTTTCCAAGGATATCCCGCAGCTTGGCTGGTCAATGGCCAAGAGCGTCACCAATGCGCTGGCTGGCGTGGCGGCGGCGAGCGGCGAACTGATTCCGGACCAAACCGCGACTGTCGAAGCGTGGAGCGCGCAGGACGACCCCCGTCGGGCGATCACCATCGACGATCTCCTGCGCATGAGCAGCGGGCTGGAATTTGGCGAAGATTACGACGGTTTGTTTGCCGATGTCAGCGTGATGCTCTTCCTGCGCGGCGACAAGGCGGGCTTCGCGGCAGACAAGCCGCTGGTGTGCGACCCTGGCGAGTGCTGGTCCTATTCGAGCGGTACGTCGAACATCCTCGCGAGCGTCGTGCAGCGCGCGGCGGGCGGCAAGGCGGCGGCGCATGAGCTGCTGTTCACGCCGCTGGGGATGCACACCGCTGTTTTCGAGCCGGACGCCGCCGGGACGCTGGTAGGCTCGTCATATGTTCACGCGTCCGCACGTGACTGGGCACGGTTCGGGCTGCTTTATCTGCGCGGCGGACAGTGGAACGGCGAGACAATCTTCACGCGGGACTGGCTTGAATACACGTTGACGCCGTCGGCGGGCAGCGGCGGCTCGTTCGGTGCGCATGTGTGGTTGCGTGCGCCCTCCCACAACGATGCTGAAGCCGCCGCCGCTCTGCCAGAGGACGACTTCTACTTCCTCGGCCATGATGGCCAGATGGTCGCGGTGATCCCCTCGCGCGAGGCTGTGATTGTTCGGCTTGGCCTGACGCGGGATCAGCAGCGTTTCGACCACGCGCGCCTGGTGCGCAGTGTGCTTGACGCGCTGCCCCGTTAAAGGTTTCGCCTGTGCGCGGTTCGCGCTGGCGCGCGCATTCGCCTATATTAAGCTGGAGAACCTGAAGCAAGGGGCTTTGCCGGAGGGCCGCATGTTCGCGCTGACAAGATGCAATACCGCGTGGGCTGGCGCGTTGGCCATCTGCCTGATGGCTACACCCGCCGCGTTGGCGCAGGAGCGCTCGCCAGCTGCCACCGAGGCCGAGCAGCGCGATCCGCGCGCTGACGATCCAGCCTTTCAGCGGACCCAGCAGCTCTTGAGAGCCATCGATGACATTCTTGCGGATGCCGCCGATGAACGGGCCAAGGCCCAGGACTTGCCGAGCCAGGATACCTTTATCCTGCCGCCGCTGTGGAGCGACACGCGCGAGGATAACGAGAAGCGCGTGCGCGCCCTGCTGGATAGCGCGCTGCAGATCGTCACGGATGCCCCGATCGTGGAGATGCAGGAGACGATTGCGGCGCGGCGCACGGCCATCGACAAGATGCGCGATGAGATCACCGCGCTGAAGCAGGAGCGGATAGCCGCGCCGGAAGATGGCTGGATGCCGGGCGTCTTGTCTGAAACGCGCGGCTCGATTGACAAGGCGATCGAAGAGCTGGAGCGCCGGATTGCTGAAAACCGTGCGGTGATCGAGGAAAACAAGGCCGCGATCCACAATGCGCTGGAAGATGCTGGAGTGAAAATCGCGCGCGAACAGCTCGATCTGTTGCTCGACAGCGTTCTGGGCGGCGACCTGCTGAAGCTCGTTGCGGCGTTCGAGGCTGCCAGCGGCATCGACCGCCGCCTGGGCGAGTTGCTGGAGGCGTCGTCGGACAACCCGAAAGCCGCGCGGCGTTATTTCGCCATGCATGCGTCGCTGTTCGCCATGCTGCTGCACGCGCAGGACGCACTGATCGAGAAGATCGACGGCGAATACATGGTGAAGCTGCAGGCGATCCTGACCGACATCCGCCAGGCGAGAAAGGAGACCTATCGCCTTCTGGCGGGTGAGAACCGTCCGGATCAGCAACGCGCGCTGGATGCCAACCTCAAGGCTCAGAACTTCGCCGAGAAAGCCGCCGGCGTTTACCAGGACTATTTGCGGGCGCAACGGAAGCAACTTGTGGAGGCGCGCAAACGCACCATCCGTGACCTGCGCATTGCCGACAACACCTACCGAACGGTGGAAGCAAGCTTCCAGCTTCGCGCGCTGATGCAGAATTCGCGCGCTACCTTCGAGGCGATCCGGCGGCTGGAAGCGCCCGGTTTCGAGCAGATCTTCCGCAACGAGAGCCTCCGCAAGGAGTTCGAGCAACTCACGCGCGAGCTTGCGCCGAGTTCATGAAAACCAGAGGGCCGCCAGCCCGAGGAAAGCGAAAAAGCCGACAACATCCGTCACGGTCGTAACGAATACGCTGGAGGCAATTGCCGGATCGATCCCGAGCTTATCGAGCACCAGCGGCACAAGGATGCCCGCCAGCGCCGCAACGAACATGTTCACGACCATCGCGATCGCGATGATCACGCCGATTTCGCCCGAACCAAACCAGATCAGCACTGCGACGGCTAGCAGCGCGGCAAACAACAACCCGTTGATCAGGCCCACCAGAAGCTCGCGGCCAACAACCCGCATGGTGTTAACGGCGGTGATGTCCTTCATCGCGAGCGCGCGCACCGCCACGGTCATGGTCTGTGTGCCCGCATTTCCGCCCATTGAGGCGACGATGGGCATGAGTATCGCCAGCGCCACCCGCTGCTCGATGGTCGCATCGAACAGTCCAATCACGATGGATGCGAGGATGGCGGTCAGCAGGTTGACGAACAGCCAGGTGAACCGGCTTCCGACAATCTGCATGAAGTTTTCGGTGATGGCCTCGTCGCTGACCCCCGCGAGCCGGAAGATATCCTCGCCCGCTTCTTCCTGGATCACCTCGACCACGTCGTCAGCCGTGATGATGCCGACCAGCCGCCGATCCTCATCGACCACGGGCGCGGACAGCAGGTTGTACCGCTCGAAATCGCGCGCGACCTCTTCCTGGTCCTGCAGCGCGGAAAATGTGTGAACGTCGGTCTTCGTCAGTTCGCTGATGAGCATCGGCCGGCGGCTGCGCAGCAGGTAGCTGAGCGACACGATCCCGATCAGGTGAAACGCCGGGTCGATGACGTATAGCTCGGCGAAGCTGTCGGGCAGCTCATGCGCCTCGCGCATATAATCAATGGTCTGGCCCACCGACCAAAAGGGCGGCACCGCCACGAAGTCCGCCTGCATCAAACGGCCGGCGGTATCTTCCGGGTAGTCCAGCGACCGCCGTAGCCGGGCACGGTCAATCCGCGAGACCTTGGACAGGATCTCAATCTGCTCGCTTTCTTCCAGGTCTTCGAGCAGATAGACGGCATCGTCGCTGTCCAGCTCCCCAACCACGTCTGCGAGTTGGTCGGCAGGCATTTCCTTGACGAGTTCGTCGCGGATCGGCTCCTGAAGCTCGGAAAACATCTCCGCCGGCAGATCGGAGCCGAGCGCCTTGATGAGGCCCAGCCGCAGCTCTGGGCGCAGAAACTCGATGAGGTCGGCGAGGTCGGCCGCGCGGAGTTCCAGCGTAAGCGCCCGCGCGGCTTCTGTCTCCTGGCGCTCAAGAGCTTCGGACACAGCGTGGACGAACGCAGGCGCCAGCAGGTCATTTTGACCCGGCCCATCGGCGATATCGTCCACTGTGCCTTGGCTCTGCATGGCCGGCATCCTGTCAAACACGTTGCTGCGGAAGCGAGGCGCGTCAATCCCGACGCGCGGTCCCGGCGGTTAGCACGGGTGAGGCGAGCCGTACCGCAAAATCGGATGGCGCGCCAGCGCTGCCGGCTCGCAGAGGCTGACTCTTGTGAACCACCCGCAATTTGCGCCTCACGCAGCCGCCAAGACGCTAACCAGGCTGGCCCATATCGGTGTTGCGCTTGTCGTCTCGGACCTTATGCGCATGGTCCTGAAGCTGGCGGCGAACCGCGTTGAAGGCATCGCGCATTGCCAGATACACATCGTCGTGCTGGTGGCTCTCATCCGTGCTGCTGTGACCGACGAAAAACGCCTTGCCGGGGACGTTCGCCTCGACCGTGACGAGAAATCTCTTACCTTTCCGATGGCCGGAGATCAGCTCCACTGTCACCCGGCAACTCACCAGCCGGTCAAACACCTGTTTCAGCTTCTCGATATGTTCATGAATGCGATTCTCGACCGCTTCGGAGCTGTCCACATGGCGGAAAGCGATTTCGACAGGCACGTCCATTTGTGTGACCCTCCCGTGTTGTAATTGCGTGGGTGAGAGACTGAGGGGCGCTATTCGGCGGCTGTTCGCAGCGGTTGCGCCCCGGGCGAAAAGCGGGCGATCAGCCGTTCGGCCAACTCCGCGATATCGTCTTTCAGCCGGGTGAAGCCCGGTTTGATTTCAAAGGTCCGTTCGCAGACGTACAGCGCGCGGTTAATCTCGATCTGCAGCGCGTGAATGTGATCCGACGGGCGGCCGTAAAATTCGGTGATGTGGCCGCCGGCATAGGGTTTGTTCAGGCCGACACGATAACCCATCATGCTGAAACTCGTTGCGGCGAAGTCAACCAGATCGCGCGCGCAGGAGCCGCCGAAGCGGTCGCCGAGCACGATGTCATAAGGCGGAACGCCCGGCGCCTCGCCGAGATGCGACGGCATCGAGTGGCAGTCGATCAAGAATGCGCGGCCAAAGCTCTCGCGCTTTTCCTGGATCAACCGTCCAAGTGTTTCATGATAAGGCTGGTAGAGCCGTTCGACCCGCGCCAGACCGACCCCAAGCGGCAACGGCGCGGCGTAAATCTCCTCGTTCTCGTTCACCAGACGCGGGATCGTGCCGAGTCCGCCGATGACACGCAGCGAGCTGGAGTTGGCGTAATCTGGTATCTTTTCGGCGAAAAGCGACGGGTCCAGTTCGTAGGGCTGGCGGTTCAGGTCGAGATAAGCGCGAGGGAAGCGCGCGCTCATCAATGTCGCGCCTTTGTCGACAACCGTCGCGAAAAGCCTGTCAACGAACAGATCTTCCGACATACGCAGCGCCTGCGGGCTGAGTTGCGATGTCTTGATGAATATAGACGGATAAACCCGGCCGCTGTGCGGCGAATTGAAAATGAACGGCGTGGCGAGCGCAGCTGGTCGCTCCACGATGAACGGCGGGTCAAGCTCTGTTTCGATGCAGCCGAGTTCGCGTTCGAGCCAGCGCGCGGGCGTCATGAAACGGGACATCAGCATGGGCTGGGCACACAACTTGGGTTGTGGCTTAGGCAGATGGGCGTCGCCACTTCGTTGCCGCTGCGGGGCAGCCGGGCGGGTCGTTTTCTGTGCAACGTGATCTCCCTCCGCGCGATAGGCGTAGCCGAGCGGCTGCTGATAGGAGTTAGTATAGAATGCGCAGGGGCGCACGCAAGGTCGCCTTTGGGTTGGCTGAGCTTGCACTCGAGGGCCATCGGATGACAGCATACAATGGCTAAGCGACCGATAATCCTGTGGTACACGCGCGATTTGCGCTTGAACGACCATCCGGCGTTGCAAGCGGCGGCGCGGGCCGGCCCGGTCGTGCCGGCATATATTCTGAGCGATAACGCCGCGTCGGGCTGGCCGCTCGGCGGTGCGAGCCGTTGGTGGCTGGCGCATAGCCTGCGTGCGCTGGCGGGAGATCTTGCCGCGAATGGCTCGAAGCTGATCCTCCGGCGCGGTGATCCGGCGGCGATCCTGCCCGCGCTGGCGGACGAGGTGGGCGCTGAGGCGGTTTATTGGTCACGCGCCTATGAGCCAGACCTGATCCGCGCACAGGAGGGCGTCCGTGCCGCGCTAGAGGCGGCGGGTGTGGCGGTCAAGCGGTTTGGCGGACGCATTCTCTACGAGCCGGAAAACGTCGCAACCAAGGACGGCGCGCCCTACAAGGTGTTCACCCCATTTTACAAGGCGATTCTCGCGCGCGGCAGCCCGTCCGGGCCGCTGTCCGCGCCGGCGCAGATCGCGGCCCCTGACAACTGGCCGCAGAGCGATAAGCTGGAGACCTGGGGGCTGGAGCCGACCAAGCCGGATTGGGCCGGCGGCCTGCGCGCCACCTGGACGCCCGGCGAGCATGGCGCGCGCAAGCGCTTGTCGTGGTTCCTCGATGAAGCCGCCGCCGATTATGACGAGATGCGCGACCGCCCAGACATCGACGGCACCTCCCGCATGTCGCCGCATCTCACCTGGGGCGAAATCAGCCCGCGTCAAATTTGGCATGCCGCTGAGCCGCGCGCCGTGTCCGGTGCGGCGAAGGGCGTCGAGTCCTTCCTCAGTGAGGTGGTCTGGCGCGAGTTCTCCTATCACATGTTGTTTCACTGGCCGGATTTGCCTGACACGTCCTGGCGCGAGGCGTTTCGCGATTTTCCGTGGGACGAGGACCAACAGGCGCTGCGGGCATGGCAGCGCGGCCAGACCGGCTATCCAATCGTGGACGCGGCGATGCGCCAACTCTACGAGATCGGCTGGATGCACAATCGCTGCCGGATGATCGCCGCTTCCTTCCTCATCAAGGATCTGCTCATCCCCTGGCAGCGCGGCGAGGAATGGTTCTGGGACACTTTAGTGGACGCCGACCTCGCCAGCAACGCGGCAGGCTGGCAATGGGCCGCCGGCTCAGGCGCTGATGCTGCGCCCTATTTCCGAATCTTCAATCCGGTCAAGCAGGGTGAGCGCTTCGACCCTCAGGGCGATTATGTGCGGCAATACGTGCCGGAATTGGCCAAAATGCCCGCCAAACACATCCATGCGCCATGGACCGCGCCGGAAAGCGTGCTGCGCGACGCGGGCGTGCGCCTTGGCGAGAGCTACCCCAGGCCGATGGTTGATCACGGCGAGGCCCGCAAGCGCGCGCTTGCTGCTTTCCAGCAGATCAAGACAGGGTGATTAGCCCTTGAGCCGCGCGGGGCTTTCGGCACACTTTCCAGCTCTCATGATCGGAGCCGCGACATGGCTGACAGCAACGAACTGCAAATCCACGAAAGCAAGCCGGATGAGTTGGAGGGCCTGGACGATCTGTATGGCGCCGCCTTTCCAGACGAGGACTTGCTCCCGCTGGTGAAAGCCCTGCTTCAGGAACTGCCCGGCATACTCTCGCTGGTTGCCACGATTGACTCGGCCATGGTCGGACATATCGTTTTCACGCCTTGCCGCATCGCGAATGGGCCGCAGAATGTCGCGCTGCTCGGGCCAGTTGCGGTTGCGCCCGACCGTCAGCGGCAGGGCATCGGAACCGCGCTCATCCTTGCGGGGCACGAGCGGCTGGCGCGGGCTGGTGTGGCCCGCATTTTCACGCTCGGCGATCCAGACTTCTACTCCCGTGCTGGCTTCGCACCTGAGATGGATGTGACCCCGCCTTATCCGCTGCCCGCGGAATGGCATGGCGCGTGGCAGTCCATCAGCCTCAGCGATACCAAATTGAAAGGTGCGCTGGAGGTGCCTGAGCCGTGGCGCCGCCCAGCGCTTTGGGCGCCTTAGACATCGCCAACGGGACTTCACGTCAAATTCTTCCTATTCCGGCTGTGTTGTGCCAAAACGTGGCAGGGCGCGCCTCAGCGTGCGCCGGGTGCCGCCGGGCGATGGGGGAGCAGGAAGATGACCGACGGACGGGCGACCGCGTACACCGCCTGGGGGCGGGTGATTGACTATCTTTTTGGGCGCAATGCGCTCATCGGCATCGCGTCCTTGCTGCTGCTGCTCATCTCCGGCTATGCGACATGGGTCGGCATGACCGACTTCATTGTCGGCGTACAGTCTGAAGGCGCGGTGGATCAGGCGCGCGATATCGGCGGACTGTCAGTCACAAACGAAGTGCTTATCACGCTTGTCGTCATCACACTGACATTCCTGATGTGGCTGGCGCTGCGTGAGACCTTCGGCGCGCAGCGACGCTGGAGCGAGCGACTTATCACCTTCCCGCTTTATATCTTCTTGCTGCTGTGGTCGGTCGGCTTCGGCTACGGCTTCTGGTGGAGCCTGATCGCCGGGACCGAAGCGACGCGGACCAGCCTCGCCGCGCTTCAGGAGGATGCGCGCGCCGCCGGTGGGTCGGTGTCGGCGCGGCTCGACGCGGTTCAGGTGCAGCTTGACAGCGTTGTCGCCTGGTCGGAAACGCAGATGCAGCGCGAAGAGACGGCGGGCGGAAGCTGCGGGCGGCCCTCCGGCGCTGGGCGTGGCCCGCTCTATGCGGCGCGCGAGGGCGTGCGCGATTCGGTTGCCTCGGTACGCCAGAGCATTGCGCAGTCGTGGATCGCGCCGGTTCAGCAAGACATCATGGAACTGCGCCAAAGCGCGACCAACCTGTCTGGCGAAACCTTCGCGGAGCGCCAGCGCGCTTTCGAGCAGCGTGCTCAAGACATCCGCAGCCGCGCCCGCAGCATCGCCGCGCGCAGCAACGAACTGGGCGCGTCCTACGCCGCGGAGATGCGCGCGCTCGCCAGCGTCGTGTCGATCCCGCCGGGCAAGGCCGGCTTCTCCTGCTACGACCCAACGCTCGCGGAGCGTTTGCGCCAGGCGGCGGATCAGGCCGATGAGCCGGTGGTGCTCAATCTGCGCACTGCGGAGTTCACAGAAGGGCCAGCGGGCGTCGCCAACGCGATACGCCAGCTCTGGACGAATATCGGCGCGTATCTGTCCGGGCTGATCGATCTTGTCGGTTCCGGCTTCCAGACGCCTGAGGACGGCGCGCCGCTCGCGCCGGGCGGCGGCATCACGGGTCGCGACCTGATCGCGCTGCTGGCCGCGATCGGCGTGGACCTCGGCTTGTTCGCGCTCATGGTCCTGAACCCGCCAGCCACGCCACCGACGCGCCGCGACGCGCTGGCGCGCACACAGGCCCGCCTGCACATGCCGACGTCGGCGGTCGTCCGGCAACTCAGCGCCGCGCTGGAGACGGCCATTGCCCGTGCGCCGGATGCCGATCTGGAATGGGTGCGCCAGCACTTCGTGCACCACCGGGACACCTCCTATTTCGTCATCCCGAACCTCTACAGCTGCAAGGAAGATGACAAGAACGAGGAGCGGCGCGCGCTGGCGATGAACCAACTCGCGGGTGTGCTCGACGACCTCAACCTGATTGTCGCGCTGACCCCCGAAGAGCTGGAGCGGTTCGGCAAAGAGGAAGAGCGCGACAGCTTCAGCGATCTCAGCCTGTATCGCGACCGACGGCGCGAAGCCCGCCAGGCCGAAGCGCCGGAGGACAGCCCGCGTCCGATGCGCAATCACGGCCTGCTCTCCAAGGCCGAGCGCGCGCTCGACATCGCCGGCTGGAGCGAGGAAGCCAAGCGCGATGTTGAAATCTATCGGCTCGTTGACACCGAAGGTCTGACCCCGCTGCTGATGCTGCTAAATGAGGCCACGCTTGAAAACGAGTCCGATGAGGATCAAGCTGAGCAGGATGACGCGAGGCGCGAGCAGAATCGCGGTAGGCTGAGCGGCGACGTCGCCGGGCTAATCGATCGTAAGCCCGAAAGCTGACCGCCGCGCCGTCCGCGGCGCAGACGAGCAGATGACAAGACGCATCGACCTGAACGCCGATATCGGCGAGAGCTATGGCCCCTGGCGGCTGGCCGACGACAACGCGATCATGGATTGCGTCAGTTCGGTCAACATCGCTTGCGGCGGCCATGCGGGCGACCCCGATACTATCGTCGCCACCGTGACGCAAGCGCAGTCGCGCGGCCTCGGTGTCGGCGCGCACCCGGGCTATGACGACAAGCAGGGCTTTGGCCGCCGTATGATCGCCATGAGCACCGCCGAGATCGAACGCATGATCGCCTACCAGATCGGCGGGCTGGCCGCCTGCGCCGCGCTGGTGGGCGCGCGCGTGGATCACATCAAGGCGCATGGGGCGCTGGCCAATCTTGCCGCTCGGGATCCGGACGTGGCTGGGGCCGTGGCGCGGGCGGCGCACGCCGTGGCGCCGGAGGCCTGGCTGCTGGCGATTGCGGGCACCGAGATCGAGCGGGTTGGCGCGAAGGCGGGCCTGCGCGTCGCGCGGGAGATTTTCGCCGACCGGGCCTATGACGAGGAGGGCCACCTGATGCCGCGCGGCACGGTCGGTGCGGTGCTGACCGACCCGGATTTTATCGCCGAGCGCGCGATCGCCATGCTCGACGCGGGCGCGCTGATCACCGAATCCGGCAGGCATCTGCCGACGCCTATCGACAGCATTTGCATTCATAGCGATACGCCCGGCGCGCTGCCGATCGCGCAGAAGGTGCGCGCGGCGCTGGACGCGGCGGGCTACGCCGTGCGGCCGTTTTCGCGCGAGGATGCGTCATGACCGGGCTGGCCGGCGCGCAAATACGCGATGCGGGCGAGGCCGCGCTGTCGGTTGAGCTGGGCGAGGGGATCGACCCGGAGGTGCATGCGCGCGTCTTGGCGCTGGACCAGGCGATTGGCGCGGCCGGGATCGACGGCGTGCGGGAGACGGTGCCGAGCTACCGCGCCTTGCTTGTGATCTATGATCCCGAGCGGATCGCCCGCGACGCGCTGATCGGGCGGCTCGATGCGCTTGCGCCGCAGGCGGCGGACCTGAACCCGCGCGAATGGTCGGTGCCCGCCTGCTTCGATGGCGACCATGCCGATGATATGAGCGCGGTGGCCGCGCACACCGGCCTGCAGCCGCGCGAGATCGTCGCCGCGCTGACCGCTACGCCCTTGCGGCTGTATATGTACGGTTTCGCGCCGGGCTTCGCGTATCTCGGCGGGCTGGACGATCGGCTGGCGATCCCGCGACGCGCGACGCCGCGCGCGGCCATGCCACCGGGCAGCGTGATGATTGCGGGCGGGCAAGCGAGCATCGCATCTGTGTCGATGCCAACGGGCTGGTATGTGGTCGGGCGCACACCGGTTCAGATGTTCTCGCCGGAGCGCGACCCCATGGTGCCGTTCCAGCCGGGCGACGCGATCCGGCTACGCGCCATCTCTCGCGCGGAATTCGAGGCGCGGGCCGCGATGGAGGCGCCAGCCGCCGAGCGGATAACGCCATGAGCCTGCGCGTGCTCGCGGCCGGGCCGGGCTTGAGCATTCAGGATGCGGGTCGGCCCGGCTACCTGCGCTACGGCGTGACGGAATCCGGGCCGATGGACTGGGCCGCGCATTGGCTGGCAAATCGGCTTGTCGGCAATTCGCCAGGCGCGGCAGCAGCGGAAATCGGGCCAGGCGGAGCGCGGTTCACTGCGCAGACGGTGTTGGCGGTCGCTGTTGCGGGCACTGGCTTTCAGGTTGTCGTTGATGGCGAGGGCTATGCCGCACCGGTCACGGGCGTTCTGGCGGAAGGCGAGGAGATCGAGGTGAGGCCCGGGCGTGCCGGTATGTGGGCCTATCTGGCGCTGGCGGGCGGCATCGACGCGCCTGAGGTGCTTGGCTCCGCCGCGCATCATGCACGCGCTGGTCTCGGCCATCGCCTCGAAGCTGGCGATGTGCTGCATCCGCGCGCCCAAGGTTCGCTCCCACTCGGCGTCGCGTCCTATGCCGATCCGCTTGCGGGCTTGGCCGCTGGCCCGCTTGGCGTTGTGTTAGGCCCGCAGGAGGAGATGTTCTCCGACACAATAAAAGCGCGGCTGACCGAAGCCGAATGGCGCGTCTCGCCGCGTGCCGACCGCATGGGCTATCGCCTCGACGGCCCGCAGCTGGCGGCCGAGCGCGGCAGCGACATAGTCTCCGAAGGGATCGTAATGGGCAGCATTCAAGTGCCGGGCGACGGCCAGCCGATCGTGCTGATGGCCGACCGGCAGCCCACCGGCGGCTATGCGAAGATCGGTGTGGTCTGCCGCGCAGATGTGCGCCGGCTCGCTCAGGTCCGGCCCGGCGAAGCTGCGTCCTTTGCTTGGATAACGGTGGAGGAGGCGGTCGCGCGCCTGCGCCGCGTGCGCGAGGCCCTTAACGCGCCTCTGCGCCCGCTGGGCGAAGCGCCCTCGGCGGAGCGGCTGCTGCGCGCCAATCTGATCAGCGGCGTGACCGGCGCGGACGGCGAATGATGCTCAGGAGGCGTCGGCTGGAATGTCGAACATCACCTCGTTCCGGCGCAGGAAGCTCGGGGTGAACGGGTCGTTGTAATAGGCGTAGGTCGGCGGCCCGGTCGGCTCGATACCGCGCTCGGACAGCCACGCGCGAAGCTCATCCGTCTTGCGGTTGAACAGCTCCGTGTCCCAACTGCCGCTGAACCGGATTGCCGCGCGCCGCTCCGGCGCGATTTTCTCAAGCTTCACGTCGCCGCCCGGCTTCGGTAGATCTTCCATCGTATATTTCGACGGCATGATGAAGCGCACGACCCATTCGCCTTCCTGCTGCGTCTGGGTGACGGGGGCGGTCATGGCGATCTTCTCGGATGGCTCCTGGGTGACGGGCGCTGTCATCGAAATGGTGTCGCCGCCGCGCTCGCGCGCGAAAATGTAGTCGGCCAACGGGTCGAACGACTCGCGGATCGACTTGTCGCGCGTGCCGGTGCGCCGGACCTGCGCCACGATCATCTCGGGGTAATCGCGGATCTCGAAACTGTCGTCCTGCACGACGATGTTGTAATCGGGTGTCTCGATGTTTTGGGTCACAATGATCCATGCGCCGATGGCGACCGCGATCACCGCCAAGATCCCGCCGCCGATGATCCAGAACACTTTTTTCCCGCCCATGTTTCCCCAAGCCCCGCTTCCACTTGTACCCCTATTACGCGCCAGGGGCCCGGCAAGTTCCCTGGTTGGGGCGCAAATTCACTGGCGAACCAAGCGCCGTGCGACCGAGGTAGCATCAAGGCAAGCTCTCAGTCGAACAGGCTAGAGACTGACTCTTCATTCGCGGTGCGGGCAATGGCTTCGCCGATCAGCGGGGCAATGGACAGCATCTCGATGTTTTCGGCCACGCGCACGGCTTCTGTCGGCAGGATCGAGTCGGTAATGACGAGTTTCTTGAGGCAAGATGCGGTGATCCGTGCGACCGCGCCGCCAGCAAGGACGCCGTGGGTGATGTACGCGTAAACTTCCTGCGCCCCCTGCTCCAGGAGCGCTGCCGCGCCATTGCATAGTGTGCCGCCGCTGTCCACGATGTCGTCGATGATGATGCAGGTGCGGTCTTTCACGTTGCCGATGACGTTCATCACCTCGCTGTCGCCCGGCCGGTCGCGGCGCTTGTCGATGATTGCCAGCGGCGCATCAATGCGTTTGGCGAGCCCGCGCGCGCGCACCACGCCGCCGACATCAGGCGAGACGACCGTAATGTCCGTGCCGTTGAAGCGTTCCATGATGTCGCGCACCATCACCGGGGCGGCGAACAGGTTATCGGTCGGGATATCAAAAAAGCCCTGGATCTGGCCGGCGTGAAGATCGAGCGTCAACACCCGGTCGGCGCCAGCGTTGACGATCATGTTCGCGACCAGCTTGGCCGAGATGGGGGTGCGCGGCGTTACCTTACGGTCCTGACGCGCATAGCCGTAATAGGGGATGACGGCTGTGATCCGGCTGGCCGAGGCGCGCCGGAGCGCGTCGATCAGGATCAGCAGTTCCATCAGGTTATCATTGGCCGGGAATGACGTGGATTGGATGACGAACGTATCTTCGCCGCGCACATTCTCCTGGATCTCGACATAGATTTCCATGTCGGCGAAGCGCTTCACCGAGGCTTGCGTCAGCGGCGTATTCAAATATGCGGCGATGGCTGCGGCGAGAGGCCGATTGCTGTTGCCCGAGACCAGCTTCATCGGGGCGGAACTCCGGAAAAGGCCGCGCTAAAACATCAAGGCGCGCGCAAACGCGAACACGGCTTCTAGCAGCCAGATGTGCAGATGTAAAGCTGGCCACTGTGGCGTGACCAGCCGCAGAACTGATTGGGCCGGTCACACGCGGCTTGGTGACCAGGAGAGAGGAGACAAGATCAAGCCCCGAACCTAGCTTGTTGGGTCGGGCAGGATTTCCGCGACGGCCTTTGCCGCTTCTCCCGCAGCGATCTCAGCTACACGCCCCCACGAACCGTTGAGCGAGCCTTCCTGGATGTTGTTCCGCTGCACAACCGCGTTCTTTAGTGGCTCGCCAGCCGGGCTAAGCACCAGCCAACGAATTGTGATCGGCTGCTGTCCGTCTTGTGCCTGGCCAAGCTCGACCGTGCCGCGCACTGTGTAGGTATTGGACTGCTTGGATTCCACCAGCTTCAACCCGCGCGATTGCAATTCGCGCCGCATCGCCGCTGGCAGCGCGGAGTTGCCATTGCCGGGCGCGCCGGTCACCTCGGGCACAAGCACGAGAGTTTCCGAGACAGATGCCTGTGCGCTTGCAAGTTGCGGGTTGTTGGGCTGACCGGTCGTGGAGGTCGCATTAACGCTGCCAGTGGTGGCGACCTGCGTGGCCGCGACGTCAGTTTTCGGCAGCCACTGCTGCAGGCGATCCGCAGTCGTCAGCGCAATCTTGCGCATGGCGCTCTCATCGACAGCCGCCCAGGGGTCGCCACTCACGCGCTCATCGACCATTTCCTCGCCGGAAAAACGATGGGCGCGCTTGCCGCTCTTGTCGGTGATATCCCAGATGTAAGAGACCTTGGTACCGTCCGTCTCTGGCGAGGCCACGAGATAACCGCGCACCGTGTACTCTGCTCCATCATCCTCAATCGGAATATTTTTTTCCGCTGCCGCCGCCTTGAGCATCTGGCCCATCTGGTTGGACACGCTGCCGGGCGCAGCGACCGGCGCGAGCGAGATGGATGCCGCCTGTTGGGTCGTTTGCGCTGGTGCAACCTCGACGGGCGCCTGAGCGGATTGATTGGAAGTCGAGCAGCCAGCCAAGCCGATCGCCAGCAGCGCGGATAGCAATACCGGCGCGGCAGATTTTGCGGCCGAATATGCCATGGTTGCGTTCACGTGCGTCACGTGATGCTCCCTTTGCCTTGATAGCTTCCGTCCCGGTGTCATCCGCCGACTCTCGACGTGTGTTGAAAACCATCCGAGACTGTTGCAGGGTTACTGACTATCAAGGTCCGCGTCTATATCCCCCGAGGTGTTAAATGCGCCGATCAACAAATCAGTCGGCGAAAACGCGCACCCTCCCTAGGTTTTCCACATCATAAAATAACGATGGCGGAAATTTGGCGTCCATAATCCGTCTGCTGGAACTTCTGTGCCCGCCGGTAGCTGAAGAAAAGTGATTCGTTTTGATATGTGCACAGCGCGACATTGGTGACATGTTGCAAGCCGTCAGCAGCAAGGCGCGCGCACACGTAGGCGGGCAGATCGAAATGCGGGCGTACTGAGCCTGGCGGTGTGTGAAATAAAGCCTCGTTATCAGGGGCCTGCGCCAGGAATGTGCGCTTGAAGTCATCGCCGACCTCATAGACCTGCGCCGAGATGGTGGGGCCGACAGCGGCGTGGATTGCTTCGCGGTTGGCGCCCAGCGCCTCCATTTCGCGTATGGTTGCGGCGAGTACGCCGCCCAGCGCGCCGCGCCAGCCTGCGTGGGCCGCCCCGACCACACCAGCATCGGCATCCGCGAACAGGACCGGTGCGCAGTCCGCCGCCAGCACGCCGATGGCCAGCCCCGGTTCACGCGTTACGATGGCATCCGCCTCGGGCGGGTTATCCTCGGGCCATGCGCTGCTTGTAACGGCCACGTGCGGCGTGTGCGCCTGGCGTGGCGTGATGAGGCGTTGCGGAGGGACGCCGAGATCGGCGGCGGAGCGCGCGCGATTTTCCAGCACTGCGAGGCGTTCGTCATCAGAGCCGAGACCGCAATTGCGAGAGGCGTAGATACCGCTCGATACGCCGCCTTCTCGCGTGAAGAAACCGTGGCGGATGCCGGGCAGGGCTCTCAGGAGGTCCGTCTCAATCATCGCTGTTCCCCAAAAGGCGCTGGCGCTTCGCTCAGGCCGAGTATAACCGACATGACCTGGAACAGCGCGCCCATCTGCGCCGGGTCCACCAGCCGCTGCGCGCCGGACATGATGCTCCGCTGCCGCTCCGGCGTGGCTGCGCGCATGAGCGTCTGGCAGCGCGCTTCGAGGCCAATCTGGAGCAAGAAGCGGCCCTGGGGCATCGGTCCGAAGGCGCTGAGGCCGACCGCCTGCGCCTGTTGCGCGAGTTGCAAGAAGTTGACCTGCGCAGTGAGGTCGTGCTGTCCGGGTGCGTCGAAGATGCCTGCGTAGCGGTGGGCGGAGACCGCCTGTAGCGTGTCGCCGCTGGCGCGTTCGGTGTGGCCATAGTCGATGAACAGCGCCGCCTGCGGACTGGACGCGCCGCGCCGCGCGATCTCGCCCATCAGGTCCGCCGCGCCTGGGCGTAGCTCGCCGATGTCGCCCTCCAGGGGATCAGACGGCAGCATGTCACGCTCAGCAGCGGTCAGTGCCGCGCTTGCTCCAGCGATGAAATGGAAGCCGTCCGGCCCAGCATGAGCCACGCAGCGCTCGCGCCATTCGCCGTCGCGCCAGACGACTTGGCGGATCGGCAGCGCATCGACGAACTCATTCGCCAGGATAATCGCAGGGCCGTCGGGCACGCCCGCGAGCGTCTCATGCCAGGTCGGCGCTTCCCCCGCGAGCAGTTGGGCTTGCGCCGCGCGCAGCACCGGCGATGTCTCGACCAGATGAAGCGACAACGCCCCGCGGAATGCCGGAAGCGCCCGGGCCGCACGCAGCGCATCCGCCGCCAGCGTGCCGCGCCCTGGCCCCAGCTCGATCAGCGCGATGGATTGCGGCGCGCCCATCATCTGCCAGACAGAAGCTGCCCACAGGCCGAGCAGTTCGCCGAATATCTGGCTGATCTCCGGCGCGGTGATGAAGTCGCCAGAGCGCCCCAGAGGTTGGGCGGTCTGGTAATAGCCGTGCGTGGGGTCGTTCAGGCACGCATCCATGTAGTCGCCGACCGTGATCGGCCCGTCCGCGCCGATCCGCGCGATCAGTTTGCGTGCCAGCGGCGTCGGCTCGGTCTGGGCGTTTGATGTTGACGGGGTCACGGCTTGAGCAGCCAATTCAAATATCGGTTTCCAGGAAATCGCGGGACATCGCGTAGGCAACGGCTTTCGCCACCGATCCGCCGCCGGGCATCAGCGTGGCATGATTGAACCCGAGCAGGTGCAGCTCCTTGCGCAAGTGCTTCTTGCTCTCGCCCGCGATGATGATGCGCTTCAGGTAGGCCTCCGGTCGGCGCATGAACACTCGGAACTCGTTGAGCGGCACATTGGAATGACCATGGACCACGAAATAGGTATCCATCTGGTTTTGTGGCCGGATATTGCGAAACGGCTTGAAGCACATCGGCGCTTCCGCGGCTGGCGCGGGCGGCGCGTTGGGGTCGTCCAGCCTCACGCAGTACTCATCGCGAAACATCGGGCTGTTGGTCATCGGTATCAGGGCGAGCCGCGCGGTCGCCTCGTTGAAATACCATGGGTTGAATGTCCAAACCTGTCCGTTTGTCGCCGCCATGCTTTCCACGGCGAAGAAGAGCGCCGTCAGCGGGTTGCCATACCACTCCTGAATGCGGGTGGGCAGCCCCTGCTGATGTCCAAGCACCGGCCACATTTCATCCGGCACACCGCCGGGCGGTATGAACTCTGCCGCACGCATCCGGAACTCGCGCAGCATTTCGCGCTCCAACGCCGGGTCGATATTCTGACGGTAAAGCGGCGGGAGGATATTGTCGGTTTCGCTCGCCTGCCCAAGGTACCACGGCTGTACCGGCGCATTCTCCAGCCCGACGCTGAACGCAGGGGAAAACGTCAACTCGATAAATTCACTGATAGTATGGACGATCGGGAGCGCCATGAGCGATGCGGGGTCCGCGTTGACAAGGTCTCAAAGCCAGTCCTTCAATCGGACTTCGGCGTAAGATCAATAACACAACGAATTAAACCATAGCAGGTTAGCCGCCATGCGCGGGGCGCGTCTCACGGAAGAACCTTACGTCGCCATCTCCCGGGCGGTATCTTTTCCGGTCCCCGGAGCAGTCGAGTCTTCCCGGATCGACGACGCATCACCAGAAATCTCCCGTTCTGCGGTCTCCGCCGGAGCGGGGCGGAGGTTGCTCGTCTGTGTCGGCTGATCGGTGAGCGCCAGCAACCACGCTCTAAGCTTCTCGAACAGCCCGATCAGCCCCGTGACGACCCAAAGAAACGCAAGCAGGATCCGGCGCCGCAATTGGGTTGCGCCTTTCCGCGCCCTCCGCCACATCTTTGCGCCCCGAGCGTGCGTGTCACCAGCTTCAGACGGGGTGTGCATGATGTCAGTCGCTGCACGCATTGGCTGCTGAAAACGTGGCGTCGCGATGCGACTGGCCGGGCCATCTCGAAGGTTGCCAATGCTCAGCGCAGAGGCGATGGCGCTGCCGAGCTTGAGGGTGCCTTCGACCAGCCGTGCGATCCCAGCTCCGATGTAGGAAATTATCCGCGCAAGAAGGCTCACCACCCTTTCAAGGCTGCGTCCGATGTGCACGCCAGCGCGGTCAAGTGGGTCGGTGTCGTTGCTAACCGCGCGCATGTAGAAGTACAGCCCCAGCGCGATCATCGGGAGGGAATAGACCATGCCAGACGAGATATATTCATTCGTGAAAAACTGGCCGTAGTCCTGTTCCTTGAAAAACTCCGCGAAAATTCGCACCGCTCCGTAGATCATCAGGAACGCGCCGACCACGATACCTGGGCGCAACAGCGCGCCGCGCTTGTGCGTCAGGTAACGCAGCGCGATGAACAGTACGATGCCTTCGAGGATCGCTTCGTAAATCTGGGTTGGGTGGCGCGGGCCGAAGGCATGGCCGTCCATGAGGACGCTGGGCGGGAACTCGACCGCCCATGGCACATTCGTTAGCCGCCCGTAGATCTCGCCATTGATGAAATTGGCCATGCGCCCGAAAAACAAGCCGAACGGTGTGGCGGCTGCGGCGAGGTCCATGACCGAAAACACGGGAATGTTGTTGCGCCGCGCGAAGATATAGGTCGCCAGGCCGACACCGAGCAGGCCGCCGTGGAACGCCATGCCGCCGCCCCACAGCGCGAAAATCTCCAGCGGGTTCGCGATGAAATAAGTCGGCTCGTAGAACACCACGAAACCAAGCCGGCCGCCGAGGATCGTGCCGATCGCTGCGTAAATGAGGAAGTCGTCGACCTTATCCGGCGTGATTGGCGAGTGCCCGCCCCATATCGCGCCATTTCTAGCCAGCGCGCGCATGTATAGCCAGCCGATGATGAGCCCGGCCATGTACGCAAGCCCATACCAGCGAATTTCGACTGGTCCGACGCCGATCGCGACCGGGTCGATCGTCGGGAACGGCAGGGCCATCAACTGCATCGGCATGTCTGTCATGGCGCTATCGACCGTTCACAGCGGCGCTTGGAAGAGATTTCGAGGTTTTGACCAAAAAACTAAAGATATCATTAACCCTCGGGACTGGAGTGGCAGGGTTGATCGATATGCCCCACCCGTTCATAGTCAAGGAAATAGTGGCTGGTGATGACAGCGGTTTGACATCGCTCGATTGCCAAATCGGTGACTTGAAGAGGTGGGCTCCATGACCCAGACGAACAACAAGCTGTTTGACGACTTTGCCAAGCTGATGACCGACGCGGCAGGCGCGGCGCAAAGCGCGCGTCAGGAATTTGAGACGCTGGCCAAGGCGCAGATGGAGCGCGCAATCCGCGAGCTTGACCTTGTGCAGCGAGAAGAGTTCGAGGCCGTGCGCGAAATGGCGCAGAAGGCTCGTGAGGAGAACGAGGCGTTGAAAAGCCGGATCGCCCGGCTGGAGGCGGCGCTAAATCTGCCGCCGGAAACGCCGGGCGAGACCCCCGGCGTGGGCGGGCCGACGGTTTAGCGCAAGGCCGGATACTGCCGCCCGCGAATTCAGCGGCTGTTTCCCTCTTCGAACTTTACTCGATGGGTTCCAGCGATCCGATTGAGGCATTCGCGCCAGGCTGAGTAGCGTTGGCGCTGCGCAGAAGCCTTCATTTCTGGCCGCTCATAATAAGTCGTGGGCGCAGCGCGGATCGTTGGCCTCACGTTTTCCCCGTGGACTGCGCGGGAGCCTCGCTTGCGCGACTCAGCGGGCGCTGGTACCCGAAAATCAGTTTTGGGCACAATCAAATCAAGTTCATGGGGATCGTTCGGCGTCACCCCTGT
>CAZNGB010000014.1:0-27866 GCA_964572465.1 uncultured Hyphomicrobiaceae bacterium | reverse complement strand
AAAAGGCCGCCCCGGAAGGCGGCCTTTATCTGCACGGTATACGCCGAGCCTAGTAGGGATGATGATAGGGCAGACAGCCGTGAAAGCGCAGGCAGCCGCGGATATCTTCGGGAAGAATCCATCTAGCGTGGCAGCGGCGTAGCCAATGACGGCAGCTGCGCGGCTCGTGCCCAACTCCGACCCGAGGGCGATAGCCGCAGCCCGCCCGCGCCATGCAACTGCGGTAGCGATGACCGAAGCCCGAGGTATAGCGGCACTCCAGATGACGGACATAGCAGCGGTCGGCATGCTCACCGGGAATGTTGTGGTGATACACTTTTTGAAGGAGAGACGAGACAGGCGCGGAGGACGCCAACCCGTCAAGCGTAAGGGCCGCTGTTGCAGCCGTGGCCTGGTTGGGCGCACCGCTCCATGCGGCTACAGCAAACAAAAGCACAAGAGCCAGTCTGAACTTTACGCGCATGTCTTATTCTCTCCTTCAGGTCGTTGTCACCCGACCAGACGGGTCAGGCTCTGATTAAAGGCAGCGCCGGATCCGCATACAGCGGCGGTAGTCCGGGCCTGCGCCCCAGCGATTGCGGCAGATACGGTTCGCGCGGACGCAACCGCGACGCTGATACCACAGGCAGCGCGCGCGGCGCATGCAGCGGCGGTAGTCCGGGCCGACGCCCCAGCGACGCCGGCAGACACGGTTGCGGCGCAAGCAGCGGCGGAACGCGGATTGTGCCTCGTGAACCAGCGAATCCGTCGCCTCGCCGCTGAGCAGTTGCTTGATGGTTAGCGTGGACGTTCCCGCCGTGGCGGCAGAAGCCTGCGGGGAGACAAATACGAACGCGGCCAGACCGGCGGCCAGCAGAACCAGAGATTTCAGTGCATAGCGCATGAGACCCTCCATTTTTCCTCAACCTCGCGCGGCTCGCTAGATGCTTGAGCCTCGCGGGAGCTAAGGTTAATTACGCCAACGTGAACGCTCGCTGAATGGCGGGTGCGAGATGCACCGATGAGCCGGTTATTCAAAGTTGCACCGCCAGTTGCGGCACGGACGGTAGAGCGCGAAGCAGCCGGGCGGGCAGCGCCAGCAACCTGTCGCGTCCCGGCGGGAATTTCGGCGGCAAAAGTGGCGCTTGGCATCGCGGTGGGCTCCAACGTCTTCGCGGGGACGCAAATATGCTTTCGCAGGCGGATAATCATCCTCGGCTAAGCGATTGACCCAGCATCGAAGGCCGCAGTCCGGCTCGGGGCTGCCGTAACCATAAGACGGTCCGTACCTTTTTTTTTACGATCTGCATCAGAGTAGCCGGCTTGGGCGTAATCTGTCCCGCTGGCGATTGGCGCAGAGCTGTCGCGGTAAGGGCGTAAATCGTCGCCGCGGCGTCGATACGGCTCTTCGGAAAACTCCCGATTGTCATAAAATGGGTCGCGCGCTGATGGTCCGTTGTAAGGATCGCGCGGGCCGCGCTCATCGTAAGCGCCGCGGCGAGGCGGTCGCTCGTCGCGATAGCGCGTCCCGCCGTCTGGGCCATTCCATTCTTCGCGAACGCCGTTGTCCTCATAATAAAGCGCGTCGCGGTCTGCATAGCGCCCGGAGCGCGGATCGCCATAGCGCTCTTCGTCATGCCGGCCGTAGCCGCCGCGCGGGTCATAGCCATAAGGGCGCGCATGGCGGCGATAACAGCGCTGATCATAGCCATAGCGGCGATGAAACCCGTGCGGACATCCCAGATCCGCGGCGAGTTGCACGCGCGCGCTCACCGGAGGTTGCGCGTCCCACATGGCGTTTGGCTCTGGCGCGGTCGTTTGAGCCAGCGCGGTCGGCCCGCCGATGACCAGCAAACCCGCAACGACAATTCCCGCAAACATTGGTGTGGCCTCATGTATTTGATAGTTGTGCCCTCGTCCGCGAGCAAACGACGTTTTTAATCGAATGAGAAGCGAATTTGACTAATAGCGTTAATCACGCGCTAAGATAATGGCGTGACAAGCACTTGCGGCTGACCGCTCATTCTGGGCGTTAGACGAAGGCAGGCGGCAAAGACAGCAGGACGGATAGATGAGCGACACCCCAGGCAGGATCACGGCGCCGGAAATCCGCGCGCGCAAGGGCGCCGCGCCAATCGTGTCTCTGACCGCGTATCACGCGCATACCGCGCGGCTGATCGACCCGCATGTCGATTTCATGCTGGTTGGCGATTCGCTCGGCATGGTGATGCACGGCTATGAGAGCACAGTGCCGGTGCCGCTCGATCTGATGATCATGCATGGCGCGGCGGTGGTGCGCGGGTCTCAGCGCGCGCTGGTTGTCGTGGACATGCCGTTTGGCAGTTACGAAGAGAACCCTGGAGCCGCCTTTCGCAACGCCGCGCGCATGATGAAGGAAACGGGCTGCGGCGCGATCAAGCTGGAGGGCGGTCAGCGCATGGGCGAGACGATTCGCTATTTGAGCGAGCGCGGCATCCCCGTAATGGCGCATATCGGGCTGACGCCGCAATCCGTGAACACGCTCGGCGGGTATCGCGCGCAGGGGCGCCGTGAAAGCGAATGGGCGCAGATCGAGGCGGATGCGCACGCCGTGGCGGAGGCTGGCGCCTTCGCGGTCGTGATCGAGGGGGTGGCCGAACTGCTCGCCGCACGCATCACCAAGCAGATTGATATCCCGACCATCGGGATCGGTGCGTCGGCAGAGTGTGACGGCCAGATCCTGGTACTGGAGGACATGCTGGGCCTGTCGCCGCGCGTGCCGAAATTCGTCAAGCGCTACGCTCAACTCGCCGATGGGATTGCAGATGCGGTCAAGGCCTATGCCGAGGAGGTGCGCGGGCGTCAGTTTCCCGGCCGGGAGCATGTTTACGGTATGCGCACGCGCGCTGTGGATGGCGCCCGAACAGTCACGAAAAAGCCGAAAATCACCGGCAACTAACGCTTGAGTGATCTTCGGCTAACCTACATGTAAGTGTATGTGGGCAACGCACTGATTTCCGAGCTTACGACGTGAGACCAGTATGAGCGCTGCCGCCAGGATTGACGTAGATACAAACGCGCGAAGCGAATGAAAAATGAGTGAAGGCGACCTTTTTCGCGAAGTCGAGCAGGATATGCGCCGCGAGCAAATGGCGCAGCTCTGGCGTCGATATGGCGTTTACATCATTGCGACCGCCCTCGTGATCGTGCTGGGTGTGGGCGGCTATCAGGGTTGGACCTGGTGGCAGAGCTCGCGCGCGGCATCTGACGGCGCGGCTTTTGTCGAGGCGAGCGCGCTTGAGCGCTCCGGCCAGCCGGATGAAGCAGTCGAAAGATTCTCTGCACTGGCCGAGGAGGGTACGAGCAGTTATTCGGCACTTTCAGAGTTGCGACTCGCCGCGATCGAAGCGGCCAAAGGCGAGACCGAAGCCGCCGTCGCCGCCTATGACAGTGTTGCCGAAAGCACGAACGATCCAATGTTGCGCGGCTTTGCACGCATTCAGGCCGCGACCTTGCTGGTTGATACGGTCCCGCCAGCCGAGATCGAGGCGCGCATCGGCGGTATGCGCGATGGTGCTTCCGCGTGGCGAAATTCCGCGCGCGAATTGCTTGCGCTGGCGTTTTTCCGAGCCGATGACAACAAGCAGGCGCGCGGCCTGTACCAGGAGCTTCTCAGCGATCCCGAGACGCCCGGGCCGATGCGCCAGCGCGCGCAGATGATGCTTGAGCTTATGGCTGCATCAGGAGCGGGTGCTTCAACAGACGCTGCTGCAGCTGTGCAGTGATTGTACCTGTTTTGTGTGCCGGGTCGGTTGTCGTTGCAACCACGAACGAGTGAAAAACGCAAACGGCAGAGGACGGGTCATGGCCGATGCAAACAGACCAAGCGGCGTGGGAGAGAGCGGTGGCAGCCTTACCTCGCGGCGCACGCCCGGGCGGCTGGCGCGTCTCGCTGCACTGGCGCTGCTCCTTCCGGTGGCGGGCTGCACCTCGGTATCCGGCGTTGCAGATTCGGTGACGTCGCTGTTCGAGGAAGAAGAGGAGCGTTTGCCGGGTGAGCGCATTCCGGTCGTGGCGCCAGATTCGACCTCCTCGATCGCCAGCGTCGAGACCAGCCGAACCATCTCGGTATCCGAGCCACGCGGCAACGCGGACTGGGGACAGCCCGGCGGCGTCGCCAGCAATGCGCCCGGTCATCTGGCTTTCGATGGCCGTCTAAGCCAGCGCTGGCAAGTCGATATCGGCTCCGGCTCAAGTTCCGACGGGCACCTCATCGTCAAGCCGGTTGTCGCTGGCAACCGAATCTATACGCTGGACACGGAAGGGACCGTCAGCGCCTTTTCGCAAAGCAGCGGCGGTAGGCTCTGGGAACGGTCACTGGTGCCCGAGGGCGAGGATGAGGAAGTCGGCTTCGGCGGCGGCCTTGCCATTGCAGACGGCAAGCTGTTCGCAGCCACCGGCTTCGGCACAGTGGTCGCGCTTGATCCTGCCTCGGGCAATCCGCTTTGGACAAAACGCTTCGAGCTTCCGTTCCGCATGTCGCCGACGGCCGTGAATGGACGGATATTCGTGGTCAATGCCGAAAGCCAGCTTTACTGCCTCTCGACCGAGGATGGCCGGGAGCTGTGGACGGCGCGCGGCCTGCCCGAAGCTGCATCGGTGCTAAGCAATGCCAGCCCAGCGGTGTCCGGCGACACAGTGGTTGTGCCGTATCCTTCTGGTGAGCTCCTGGCCTTTGACATCAATAATGGTCAGCCGAAATGGGCAGAGTCGCTGACGCGCACGCGTCAGGGGCTAGCGGCGCAGGCTGTCGGTGATACGGCGCGCCCCGCCATCGCCGGCGGCATGGTCTATGCGATGAGCGGAGCGGGCCGCCTGATCGCGACAGATATCCAGTCCGGCTCCAGGAAATGGTCGCTTGATGTGGCCGGGTCCCAGATGCCATGGGTTGCTGGTGATGGGGTGTTCATCGTTGACCGCTCGGGCAAGCTCGTGGCGGTGGAGCGTTCCAGCGGGCAGATCGCCTGGGTTGCGGAGTTGCCACCGGCGCGTCACTGGAATGGGCCGGTGCTCGCAGGCGGCAAGCTCTGGCTGATTTCATCCAAAGGGCTTATGATCGGCGTCAACGCAAGCTCGGGTGACGTGGTCACAAAGCGCGATCTCAGCACCGGGGTGTTCATTGCGCCGGTGGTCGCAGCTGGGCAGATGTATGTGCTCACTGACGGCGCCGACTTGATTGCCCTGAATTAGCGCGCGCGAGAATGCCGTTGCGCGCCACCGCGTTTGCGCGGCACAGCCCATGACCTTGAAAGTCGCAATCGTTGGCCGTCCCAATGTTGGGAAATCGACGCTCTTCAACCGCCTGACAGGGCGCAAGCTCGCGCTGGTGGCGCCCATGCCGGGGCTAACGCGCGACCGGCGTGAGGGCGCGTTCGAGGTTGATGGCCAGCCCGCCACGTTGATGGACACTGCCGGTCTTGAAGATGCAGACCCCGGCAGCATTGCTGAGCGCATGCGCCACCAGAGCGAGCGGGCGATCGCGGATGCTGATATCATCCTGTTCGTCATCGATGTGCGCGTCGGTGTGACGCCGGTCGATGAAATATTCGCCGATATCGCCCGCCAGTCCGGCCACCCTGTTATCCTCGTCGCCAACAAAGCCGAAGGCAGAGCCGGTGAAGCCGGTGTTTACGAGGCATACCGTCTGGGGCTCGGCGAGCCGGTTGCAATCTCGGCGGAGCACGGCGAGGGGATCGGCGATCTCCACGACCGGCTGGAGACGGCGGCTGAAGCCCTGCTCGCAGATGGCGCGACGGCTCACGAAGATTCTGATGAAGCCGCGCGCGCGATCCGCGTTGCGATTATCGGGCGACCAAATGCGGGCAAGTCGACGTTGTTCAACCGCCTCGCCGGGGAGGACCGCGCCATCACCGGCCCCGAACCGGGCCTCACGCGCGATTCCATCGCTATTGACCTCACCTGGGGAGATCAGCTGATCAAGCTGTTTGACACAGCGGGTTTGCGCCGGCGCGCGCGCGTGCACGAGCAGGCCGAGAAGCTGTCGGTCGGCGATGCCCTGCGCGCAATCCGCTTCGCCGATGTGGTGATCGTGTTGCTGGAGGCGGATCGGGCGCTTGAAAAGCAGGATCTGCACATCGCCGCACTTGCGGCCGAGGAGGGCCGGGCCATGGTCATCGCTATCAACAAGTGGGATATGGTGGAGGACAAGCACGCGAAGCAGCGCGAATTCCGCGAGAAGCTCGACCGGCTCCTGCCGCAGATCAAGGGCGTGCCGATGACCGCGATCAGCGCGCTGACCGGGCGCGGCGTCACCCAGCTGATCATGCAGGTCGCCAAGGCGTATGAGATGTGGAATGCCCGCTTCAGCACCGGCAAGCTGAACCGCTGGCTGTCGGCGGCGATCGAGGCGCATCCACCTCCCGCTCCCGGCGGACGCCGGCTGAAGATGCGCTATGTCACCCAGCCGGGCGCGCGGCCGCCGCGGTTTGTGGTGTTCTGCTCGCGGCCTGACGCCGTGCCAGCCTCCTACGAGCGATATCTGGTCAATAGCCTGCGCGAAACATTCGACCTGTGGGGCGTTCCAGTCCGACTATTCCTGCGTAAGGGCAAGAACCCATACGCGGATGACTGAGATGGCCGAAGTGCTGTTCTATCATCTGGAGCGCCAGCCACTGGAGCGCGTGCTCCCGGTGCTCTTGGAAAAGACGCTGGAGCGCGGCTGGCGCGCCGTGGTGCAGACGGCTTCGCGGGAATATGCCGAGGCGCTGGACGCGCATCTGTGGACATATCGCGCCGAGTCGTTCCTGCCGCACGGGCTGGCAAGCGAGCGTGAGGCGTCGCGCTATCCCATCGTGCTGACGCCAGACGGCGCGAACCCGAACGGCGCGCAAGTGCGTTTCGTCGTCGAAGGCGCGCCGCTGCCCGATGCAGGGGATTATGCGCGCGTGGTGGTGTTGTTCAACGGCGGCGATGACAGCGCGCTGGCTGCGGCACGGGCAAGCTGGAAGGCCGCCAAGGCGGCTGGTCACGAGGCGACGTATTGGCAGCAAAGCGAAACAGGAAAGTGGGAGAAAAAGGCGTGAGCGAAGCCGAACAAGCGAAGGATTTCGAGGCGCGCCGCGCGTTTGGCAAGACGGTGGCCGACCAGATCCGGGCGGATTGCGAGAACGCGGGCGAACCGCTCGGCTGGTTCGAGGCAGTCTATCGCGGCGCGGCGGGCGATCCGGCGATGGTGCCATGGGGCCATCAGCGCGTGCGCCCGGAACTGGCCGACTGGCTGGCCGCGCTGCCTGACGACGCGCCGCGCGGGCGCGCGCTCGATGTGGGCGCGGGGCTGGGCGACAACGCACACGCGCTGGCGGGGGCCGGTTTCGACGTTACGGCATTCGATATTTCTCGGCGCGCCGTGGATTGGGCATCGCGGCGGTTCCCCGACGCCGGCATCGAATGGGCCGTTCACAACCTGATGGACCCGCCGCCCGAGGGCTGGCGTGAAGCGTTCGATCTGGTCTGCGAGGTCTACACGCTGCAGGCGCTGCGCCAGTCTATGCGCGCGCCGGCTATCGCGCGACTGCCGGACTACGTGAAGCCCGGCGGACATCTGCTGGTGATCACCAAGGCGGCCGACGCCGCGGCGCAGGGCGACACGCCACCCTGGCCATTGCAGCGCCATGAGCTGGATGTCTTAACGCGCAAGCTGGTTGTGGAACGCTTTGAAAATCTGGAGAATGCAGACGGTGGATCGCCCCATTTCCGCGCGCTGTACCGCAAGCCCGAATAGCGCGATCTCAACTGCGGGCTGGCGCGCGTTGCCTCGTCCCGTTATCGTCGGCTGATCCAGTGTCGGCGAGAGGGGAGGAATAAATGCAAGCCTTGATGGTCTGTTTGTCTGTTGTGGTCATGTTTTCCGCTGCCCCGCCAGCCTCGGCGCAGTCGCTGGAGACGCTCGATATCGCCAATGGCGAAGCGCTTGCGCAAAGGCTCTGCGTAAACTGCCATCAGATCAAGCCGGACGCCACCGGGACGATGCTGAGCGACGTGACAGGGTTCTCCGAGGTCGCCAACCGCCCCGGCATGACGGCTGAGAAGATCGAGGCCTACGTGCTCTCTCCACATCCCGCAATGCCAACCATCCAGTTCTCCCGCGAAGAATTGACCGATATCTCAGCCTACATCATGAGCTTGCGCGAGCGCGAGCCGAACTGATCGCCCACGCCCCGGTTTACCAGGCGCGGGTCGCGGGCTACAACCACCAAACCAAAAACAAGCCGATCCTGCTTCGGGAGACCGCCTGCATGTTCGACAAAATCCTGATCGCCAATCGTGGCGAAATCGCCTGTCGCGTCATGAAAACCGCGCGCCGGATGGGCATCCAGACGGTGGCGGTCTATTCGGATGCTGACAACGACGCCGTGCATGTCGATATGGCTGACCAGGCGATACATATCGGCCCGGCGGCGGCAGCGGAGTCCTATCTCAGCATCGAAAAGATCATCCGCGCGGCAAGAGATACCGGTGCGCAGGCTGTTCACCCCGGCTTCGGTTTCCTGTCAGAGAACCCCGCCTTCGCTCGCGCTCTGCAGGAGGCAGGCATCACTTTCATCGGCCCAAACATCAGGGCAATAGAGGTGATGGGCGACAAGATCGAATCTAAGAAATTTGCCGCCGAGGCTGGCGTGAACACCGTGCCCGGGGTCATGGCGGTGATCCAGGATCCGGACGAGGCCGGTCGGATCGCGGCGGATATCGGCTTTCCGGTCATCATCAAGGCGTCTGCGGGCGGTGGCGGCAAGGGAATGCGCGTGTGCCACAGCGCTGGCGAGGTTGCCGAGGGCTTCGTCTCGTCGATGTCGGAGGCCAGGTCCAGCTTCGGCGACGACCGCGTGTTCATCGAGAAATTCGTCGAGCGCCCCCGACATATCGAAATCCAGGTGCTCGCGGACAAGCACGGCAATGTCGTCCATCTGGGTGAGCGTGAATGCTCGATCCAGCGGCGCAACCAGAAGGTGATAGAGGAAGCTCCCAGCCCTTTCCTTGACCCTGAGACGCGCGAGAAAATGGGCTCTCAGGCCGTGGCGCTGGCCCGCGCGGTTGACTACGTCAGCGCCGGTACGGTGGAGTTCATCGTTGATCCTGAGCGCAACTTTTACTTCCTGGAGATGAACACCCGGCTGCAAGTCGAGCACCCCGTGACCGAACTCGTCACCGGCATCGACATTGTCGAGCAGATGATCCGCGTGGCTGCGGGTGAGCGGCTGAGCCATACGCAAGGCGAGATCCGCCTCAACGGCTGGGCCGTCGAGAGCCGCATTTATGCAGAAGACCCCAACCGCAACTTCCTGCCCTCCATCGGCCGGCTGGTCCACTACCGCGAGCCGGAGGCGGGCGAGCTTCAGGGCCGGACGATCCGCGTGGATACTGGCGTCGAGGAAGGCGGCGAAATTTCGATGTTTTATGATCCGATGATCGCCAAGCTGTGCACGCACGCCCCCGACCGGCTGGCCGCCATCGATCATATGGCCTGGGCGCTCGACAACTTCTTCATCGACGGGATCGAGCATAATGTGCCGTTCCTGAGTGCGATCATGCAGCATCCGCGCTGGCGCGATGGCGAACTGTCCACCGGCTTCATCGCCGAGGAATACCCTGACGGCTTCGCGCCGCGCGAACCAAGCGCCGACGAGCGCGAGACGCTGGCAATCGCCGCTGTGTTCATCGATGACTTGAGCAACCGCCGCAGACGGCAAATTTCAGGACAGATGAGCGGAAAAGATGTTCGCTTCAGCCCGCTGCGCGTCGCGGATATCGGCGGTGTCAGCGAGAAGCTGGCTGTGCGAAAGCACGCAGATGGTCATGCGGTCATAGACGTGCTGGATGCAGCCGGCAGCACACGCCGGATGGCGCAAGTCACGTCCGACTGGTGGCCGGGCAATCCGGTGTGGCGCGGAGAAATCGACGGCATCGCGATGGCCGTGCAACTCCGCCCGCTGCTCAACGGGTATGAACTCACGCATCGGGGCATTCGCCTGCGCGCGCATGTGTTCACCGAACGCGAGGCCGAGTTCGCCGCGCTCATGCCGGTGCGCCAAGCCGCTGACACCTCGAAGATGCTGCTGTGCCCGATGCCGGGGCTTGTGGTTTCCATCGATGTCAGCGAAGGGCAGGAGGTGAAGGCAGGCGAGCGGTTGTGCGCTGTCGAGGCGATGAAGATGGAAAATATCTTGCGCGCCGAGCGGGATGTCGTTGTCGCCAAGATCAACGCCGCGCCGGGCGATAGTCTGGCCGTAGACGACGTCATCATCGAATTTGAATGACCGCTCCGCTCGATCGACCGAGCATCTGAAGAGGGGCGGCACGACACAGCGAGGGTTAAGGTGGTTTCCGCCAGATGGTTATTCACTTTCCAAGGGCGACTGGGCCGCGGCTATTGGTGGCTGGCCTTTCTCGTTCAAATCATCATCATCACAGCCGCCGGCGCCTTCGCTGCGCAGATATCGCCAGCCGGTCCTGGCGGCGGTCCTCCAATGGGCGAGGCGAATATCCCCGCGCTCATGATCATGTTGGGCGCATTCGCCGTCTCGACGTGGATCTCGCTGGCGACGTCCGCGAAACGGTTGCATGACCTCGGAGTATCCGGCTGGTGGATCATACCGCTCTTTCTCGCGTCCATGGTTGGCAGCACGATCTCCAGTGTCGGGCCGCCCGGCCCGGTGCCTTTAAACCTCCTTGCCATGTTGCTGGGGCTTGCGTTGATCTTTGGACCGATCATCTATCTGGGAGCTGTGCCCGGCCAGAGTGGCGAAAACCGGTTTGGGCCGGACATTCGCGGCGGCGCAGCCGGTGAAAGCCCGTTCGGCCAGGATACGGGCACAAGCAGCGCAGCCCCAAGCGGACGCGTGGAGAGCTTCAGCGACGAGCTGCGCGAGTTGCAGCGGCTGCGCGATGAGGGCGTGATCTCGCAGGACGAGTTCGACCGCAAGAAGAAGCAGATCCTCGGGATCTAGAGCGCTTGCAGCGAATGATCCTTTATTTCGCCTATGGATCGAACATGCACCCACGCGTGATGGGCGCGCGATGCCCGGGCGCGCGCGCGATCGGCCCGGCGCGGCTTGAGGGCTGGCGGTTCCTGATCACCAAGCGCGGCACGGCGTCGATCTGGCCGGATGAAGGTCGCGAAGTGCACGGGGTCTTGTGGCGTTGCAGCCTGAGCCATATCGAGGCGCTAGACGCATACGAAGGCGTGCGCTGGCGCAACTACTTTCGCCGGCGGCTGTTCATCACGCAGGAAACGGCAGAAGCAGGCGCGTTTGTCTACACCAGTAGCCGTCACATGCCGGGGGTGGGGCGGTCAAATTATCTTTTGAGCGCGGTGATCCCTGGTGCACGGCATTTTGGACTGCCAGCATCATATATCGATCATCTGGAGATCTGGCTGCCACGCCGGCCGCTCGCCGGGCATGGGGCCGGGCGGCGCTATACGGGTATGCGGCGGCCGTTGCGCTGACAACGAAGGAGCTCTTATGGCTGAACAGCGGACCGTGCATGTCCTGCTTCATGGTCACGTGCAACGCGTCAATTTCCGCGGCTGGGCGCGCGAGCAGGCCGAACAACTCGACCTATCGGGGTGGATTCGCAACCGTCGCGACGGCGCGGTCGAGGCCGTGTTCGCCGGCCCGGCGGACAATGTCGCGATGATGTTGGACCGCTGCCGGTTCGGGCCGCGCGACGCGCGTGTGGAGGAGATCGAGATCATTCAGGACGGCGGGGCGGCGCCCGAAGGCTTCACGATCAAGCCGACGAAGTGACTTCTACCGTGGCCGCTGCGCGCTCATAAGCCTCGCTGGCGGCGAGCCAGTCCTCCTCGGCCTGTTCCAATTCCTTGGCCAACTCCCCGCGCAGACGCGCATATTGCTGAGCCTTTGCAGGCGATTCATCATAGAGCGCTGGCTCCGCCAGTTTCGCGTCCAGCTTGGCCAGCTTGGTCTGCAGAGTTTCCATATGCTGTTCGCGCTGCTGGATTGCTTTTTTCAAAGGTGCGAGTTCCGCCCGGCGGGAGGCTGCGGCGCGGCGGTCTGCGTTGCGGCTGGTGCGGCCGGTGGGGCCGTTCGATGCGCTGCGCCCGCTCGATGCGCTGCGTGCGTTTGGGCGAGGGCCGGTCACCTGCGCGCGGTAGCTGGCGATATCGCCGTCATAAGGCGCTGCCGTGCCATCTGCCACCAGCCACAGCCGGTCGGCACAGGCCTCCACCAGATGCCGGTCATGGCTGATCAGGATCACCGCGCCTTCGTATTCGTTCAGTCCCTGGATCAGCGCCTCGCGGCTATCCACGTCGAGGTGGTTGGTCGGCTCGTCGAGAATCAGCAGATGCGGCGCGCCGAATGACGCGAGCGCCATCAGCAAACGCGCCTTTTCCCCACCGGATAGTTTCTCGCAATTCGTGTCAGCCTTATCCGCGCCGAAACCGAGCTGGCCGAGCCTCGCGCGCTTTTGCGCCTCTGTGGCGTCTTCCATACGCTCGGCGATGTAGTCATAGGGCGATTTCGCCGGATCGAGATCCTCCATCTGATGCTGGGCAAAAAAACCGGTTTCCATCTTCTTCGAGGCGCGCCGGTGGCCTTTGGTCGGCTGGAGCCGGCCCGCCAGCATCTTGGCGAGCGTACTCTTGCCATTGCCATTCGCGCCGAGCAGCGCGATCCGGTCGTCAATATCGAGGCGAAGGTTCAGGTCACGCAGCACAGGCTTGTCGGGGTCGTAACCGACAGCGGCATTCTCGATCCGGATCAGCGGGTTGCCCAGCGGCCGCTCTGGCGAGGGGAACCGGAAGGGGACCACGCGATCCTCCACCGCCGCGGCGATCGGCTGCATCTTCGCCAGCGCCTTCAGCCGGCTCTGGGCCTGGCGCGCCTTGGTGGCCTTGGCCCGGAAGCGCTCGACGAACGCCTCCATGTGCCGGCGCATGTCGTCTTGTTTCTTGCGCAGTTTGAGTTGCAGGCGCTGCTGCTCCCGGCGCGTGTCCTCGAAGGTGTCGTAGCCGCCGGAATAAAGCGTGAGCTTACGGTTCTCCAGATGCAAGATCGCGTCCACCCCGGCGTTGAGAATGTCGCGGTCATGGCTCACGACGATCACGGTATGCGGATAGGTGCGCAGGAAATTTTCCAGCCACATCACGCCTTCGAGGTCGAGGTAGTTGGTTGGCTCGTCGAGCAGCAGCAGGTCCGGCGCGGCGAACAGCACCGAAGCCAGGGCGACACGCATCCGCCAACCCCCGGAGAAGGCGGAGCAGGGTTGTGCCTGTGCGCCCTCGTCGAACCCCAGACCGGCGAGAATGGCGCCAGCGCGCGCAGGGGCGGAATGCGCGTCGATGTCGTTGAGCCGGAGGTGAATTTCGCTGATACGCTCGGGGTCCATCGCCGTCTCCGCCTCGGCGAGCAGGCGCGCGCGCTCGGTGTCTGCCGCCAGTACGGTGTCGAGCAGGCTTTCCGGGCCGCCGGGGGCTTCCTGCGCGACCTGGCCAAGGCGCGCATTCTTAGGCGTCGAAATGCTGCCGTCGTCAGGCGCGATCTCGCCCGTGATCAGGCGCAACAGCGTCGACTTGCCGGTTCCATTGCGCCCGACCAGCCCGACCTTGTGGCCAGCGGGAATGGCTGCTGTGGCGCCTTCGAACAGCGCTCGGCCCTCAATCCGGTAGGTCAAATCATTGATGTGCAGCATGGCTGAAAGGTTCGAGAGGCGCGCGCCAATTGCAAGGGTTTTGTTTCGGGCTTTCCGGGGCTTCTGGCCTTGCCCGGTTTCGGAACGGGGGCTATAAGCAGCGCGAGTTCAGCACCCGAAACATGAGGGATTTTTGGCATGGCCACCGAGCGGACGCTTTCCATCATCAAACCAGACGCTACCGAACGTAATATGACCGGCAAGATCATCGCGAAGCTGGAAGATGGCGGCTTGCGGATCGTTGCGCAAAAACGCGTGCGCTGGTCGCGCGATCAGGCTGCGAAGTTTTATGAGGTTCATAAAGAGCGCCCATTCTACGACGATCTCGTCAACTTCATGACCTCGGGCCCAATCGTCCTGCAGGTGCTCGAAGGCGAAGGCGCTGTGGCCAAAAACCGTGAGATTATGGGCGCGACTAACCCGGCCGATGCAGCGCCAGGCACGATCCGCGCGGAGTTTGCCGAGAACATCGAGCGCAATTCGGTGCACGGTTCGGATAGCCCGGAGAACGCCGCGGGTGAAATTGCGCTCTGCTTTGATGAAAGCGAGATTGTCGGGTAGGCGGAGGCGCGAGGCCACAACCCTTAAAAGCGGTGTTTCAGCGTCCCACGGATGACCACGTCATCCTGTTTGGTCTCCCCGGGGGCCGTCTCTGGCGCCGACGGGACCGCCTTCATGTCGAAGCTCGTGTCATCCGGCGCGCCGTAAAGGAGCTCAAGCCCGAAATCGAACTTCGGCAAGGTCCCGATATAACCGATGCCAGGAATGTTCAGCGGCGTCCCTTCGCTGCTGGACGGGCTTACAGCGCTCGGATCGATCATGCGCAGCACCGGAAGCTCATCCTGCACCGGCGTTCCCGGCGCGGCACGAAGACCGGCTGGGGCTTCAACAACGGCGGTACCGGGCACCGACGGCGCTGGCTCCACCTCGCTGAAAGCACTTGCTGACCCGGACCAGAGCACCAGGCCGGTGATGCCCGCGATAATTGTCAATGGCATTTTGCGCATAGGTCTTACTCCCGCTGCTACGCTTAAACATGGCTCTACGCCGCGGCGGATGCAAGTTTCTCCCCGAAACTCTTAAGAGCTTGTTAAACAATGATAAATCGACGAAAGATTGTGATTATGTGTTGCACACGCAACAGGAGATGAGCCGTAAAGGCAGCCTGTCAGGGGCAAATCCATGCGAAAAATCAGGGTCTTCGTCCCGCTTCGGGCAAGTAACCACAAGTTATGCACAGGATGCCCAACCGCCGGGCGAATCGGCGGTGCTCTACACGCCGTCCGCGAGCACGCCGAGCATGAGCACGAGGTAGCCGGCCAGCAGCAGCCAGAAGGACACGTCGGTCACGAACGGAATGTAGTGGATCACGCCGGCGACCCCCAGTCCGGCGAGGATTGCCGACATTAAAAAGACGCTCAACCGCGGCCGGTAGAGTCGCATCCCGCACCTCCTTTGGACCGATATGGGCCTCGCCCGGGAGCTCAGAAGCCGCGCATGACGTTGCCAAGCGCCAGCAGCAGGAATGCGGAAAGGGCGATGTAAAAGCCCGGAATGGGAACATAAATGCCAACTTGCGGCACGAACTGCACCACCAGCGCCAGGATGGCAATCAGCAGTGACAGGCGGAAGGTCAGCTTGGTCGGCGGAGACAGTTGCATGGTTATTCCCCCGTTAACACCCCACACCCAAGCAGATAGACGATAACGGCAACGGCTGGCAAGCGGGATCGCCGTGGGCAGGTGCGAGCAATGCGCAGGCGTGGCCCTCGCGCGCACTCGCGCACTTAAGACAAGCTGGCGCAGAACCGCTGGATGCGCCGGCAGGCTTCCTCCAGCGCCTCTGTCGAGGTCGCGTAGGAGATGCGGAAGAACGGCGACAGGCCAAACGCCTCGCCGTGGACCACCGCGACGCCTTCTTCCTCCAGCAGCGCGGTGACGAAATCCTCGTCCGTGGTGAGCGTCTTACCCTTGGGCGTGGTCTTGTCGATGCAGCCGGCGCAGGAGGGATAAACGTAGAACGCGCCTTCGGGCGTTGGGCAGTCAATGCCGCTGGCCTGGTTCAGCATCGAGACGACCAGATCGCGGCGGTCCTTGAACACCGCGGCGCGCTCGGCGATGAAATCCTGCGGGCCGCTTAACGCCTCCACCGCAGCCCACTGGCTGATCGAGGCGGGGTTTGATGTCGATTGCGACTGGAGCTTGCGCATCGCGCCGATGAGATGCTCTGGCCCGCCGCAATAGCCGATCCGCCAGCCGGTCATCGCATAGGCTTTGGATACGCCGTTCATGGTCAGCGTGCGGTCGTAAAGCTGCGGCTCGACCTGCGCAGGTGTCACGAAGCGGAAGTCGTCATAGGCCAGATGCTCATACATGTCGTCGGTCAGCACCCAGACATGCGGGTGGCGCAGCAGCACATCGGTCAGCGCCTTTAATTCAGCATGGGTGTAGCCCGCGCCGCTGGGGTTCGACGGCGAGTTGAAAATCAGCCATTTCGTGTTTGGTGTGATCGCGGCGTCCAGGGCGGCCGGCGTGAGCTTGAAGCGGTTTTCTAGTGTGGTGGCAATGATCTTCGGCGTCCCACCGGCCAGCAGCACCATGTCGGGGTAGGAGACCCAGTAGGGCGCGGGGATGACCACCTCATCGCCGGGGTTCAGCGTCGCGACCAATGCGTTGTAGATGACGGCCTTGCCGCCGGGCGCGACCAGCACTTGCGAGGGCGTGTAGCTCAATGCGTTTTCGCGCTTGAACTTGTCGCAGATCGCCTGCTTCAGCTCGGGGATGCCGTCAACCGCAGTGTATTTGGTCTCGCCGCGCTCGATGGCCGCGATGGCCGCGCGCTTGATGTTGTCCGGTGTGTCGAAATCTGGCTCGCCCGCGCCCAGGCCGATGACGTCGTGGCCGGCGGCCGCCAGGTCGCGCGCCTTCTGGGTGACGGCGATGGTCGGGGAGGGTTTCACGCGCGCCAGCGCCTCGGACAAGAAGCCCATCAGTCAGTCTCCATCTGCAACTGGATCGACCGTATTCAGGTCAGGTTCGACCGCTTGTGCGCGAGGCTAGGCAGCCAGACGGCGCAAGGCAAGCGGATTTTCCAACTGGAAATCCACTCTGTAGGTGCGCTTCGCATTGATAGCTATTGACAAGCGCGGAGGCTGCTCATATTCCCGGGGTTGTCTTAGCACTCACATCGGATGAGTGCTAACAAAGTGTCATCAGGCGATCCGAGACGGGACGGAACATTTCAGCTCGCGTCCCGCGACCAGGAGCGCAAACCACGGAGAAAACGCATGAAATTTCGTCCACTCCATGATCGTGTGGCCGTCAAGCGCCTCGAAGAAGAGCAAAAGACGGCTGGCGGTATCATCATCCCGGACACCGCTACGGAGAAGCCCCAGCAGGGCGAGGTGATCGCTGTCGGCCCCGGCGCGCGCGGCGATGACAATGAACTGATCGCTCCGGACGTGAAGGTGGGCGACAAGGTGCTGTTTGGCAAGTGGTCCGGCACCGAGGTCAAGATCGACGGTGAAGAAGTCCTCATCATGAAGGAATCGGACCTGTTGGGCGTGCTCGAAGGTTGAAGGCGCACGCCGATCAATCAAGAGCTAACACGTGAGATGTAAGGAACACAGCCATGACTGCTAAAGAAATTCGATTTTCAAGCGACGCCCGCGACCGCATGATGCACGGCGTCGACAAGCTGGCGAACGCGGTGAAGGTGACGCTTGGCCCGAAAGGCCGCAATGTGATCATCGAGAAATCGTTCGGCGGGCCGCGCTCGACGAAGGATGGCGTGACGGTGGCCAAGGAGATCGAGCTTGAGGACAAGTTCGAGAACATGGGCGCGCAGATGGTGCGCGAAGTTGCCTCCAAGACCAACGACGCCGCCGGTGACGGTACCACGACCGCGACCGTGCTCGCCCAGGCGATCATGCGCGAGGGCCTCAAGGCGGTGGCCGCTGGCATGAACCCCATGGACCTGAAGCGCGGCATCGACAAGGCGGTCACCCAGGTGATCGCGGCGATCCGCGAGAACGCTCGCGACGTGTCGTCCAGCTCCGAGGTCGCCCAGATCGGCACCATTTCGGCGAATGGCGAGAAGGAAATCGGCGACATGATCGCCGAGGCGATGGAAAAGGTCGGCAACGACGGCGTCATCACCGTTGAAGAGGCCAAGAGCCTTGAGACCGAGCTTGAGGTCGTCGAGGGGATGGAGTTCGACCGCGGCTACCTATCGCCGTACTTCATCACCAACTCCGACAAGATGATCTGCGAGTTGGATGACCCATACATCCTCATCCACGAGAAGAAGCTGTCCAACCTGCAGGCAATGCTGCCGGTGCTTGAGTCGGTCGTGCAGTCCGGCAAGCCACTGATGATTATCGCCGAGGACGTCGAAGGCGAGGCGCTGGCTACGCTGGTGGTCAACAAGCTGCGCGGCGGCCTGAAGGTCGCGGCCGTCAAGGCGCCCGGCTTCGGTGATCGCCGCAAGGCCATGCTGCAGGATATCGCGGTGCTGACCGGCGGCCAGGTCGTTTCCGAAGAACTGGGTATCAAGCTCGACAATGTCACCATCGACATGCTCGGCCGCGCCAAGCGCATTTCCATCACCAAGGACGACACCACTGTCGTCGACGGTGCTGGCGACAAGGCTGACATTGATGCCCGCGTGCAGCAGATTCGCGCGCAGATCGAGGACACCACCTCCGATTACGACCGCGAGAAGCTGCAGGAGCGCCTGGCGAAGCTGGCTGGCGGCGTGGCCGTTATCCGCGTTGGCGGCGCTTCGGAGATGGAAGTGAAGGAGCGCAAGGACCGCGTGGACGACGCGCTGAACGCCACCCGCGCCGCGGTCGAGGAAGGCATCGTGGCCGGCGGCGGCGTCGCGCTGCTGCGTGCGGTTAACGCCATCACCGTCGAGGGCGAGAACGCCGACCAGGAGGCGGGCATCAAGATCGTCCGCCGTGCGCTCCAGGAGCCGATCCGTCAGATCGCGGAGAACGCAGGCGTGGAAGGCTCGATCGTTGTCGGCAAGGTGCTGGAGAAGAACGATCCGTCCTGGGGCTACAATGCGCAGCTCGATGAGTATATGGACCTCGTCGAAGCTGGCGTGATCGACCCGGCCAAGGTCGTGCGCACCGCGCTGCAAGATGCGGCCTCGGTCGCTGCCCTGATGGTCACGACCGAAGCCGGTGTGGCCGAAGCGCCGCGCGACGATAAGGGCGCTGGCGCCCCTGACATGGGCGGCATGGGTGGAATGGGCGGCATGATGTAGTCTGCCCGCCCTCATGGCGAGGCCGTGTGCCGTCATGGTGAATGCGAAGAGCCGCTCCTCGGGGCGGCTCTTCTGCTGATAGCGGCCGGCGTGGTCAAGTTACGCTGTGCCTGTTGAGACGCTTGCATCTTTGCAAGAATTTTCAGAAAGACCGCGTTAAGGTTGCCGGAGCAAGCGGCTTTGCTATAGTCGCGGCGGTTTTGGGTTTCGCCGATGGCACGGGGCTGGTATGGACAAGCCGAATTCCGAGGATAACGGTCAAGAGAACATGGACTACCAGGAACATCAGCAGACCTATAAGCTTTTCATAACCCTGACGCAGTGGGGCACCGCCGTCGCCGCGATCGTGCTCATCCTGATGGCGATATTCCTGGTTTGAAACGCCAGCCGCGTATATCGCAACGGTTTCGGCCGCGTCTTGTCGGTCGCGGCGTTGTCGCGCGAACGTGCCGAATTCGTCAGGCTTGGCGAAAGAATAATCGGAGCTGAGAATGATAAAGATCGCCGTTCCGGCCGAAGACGAAACGGAACCTCGCGTGGCGCTCAGCCCCGAGGCGGCGAAGAAATACGTCAAGCTCGGTTGCAAAGTGGTCGTGGAAAGGGGAGCGGGCGCACGCTCCTATTTCCCGGATCACGAATACGAAGATGCTGGCGTGGAAATCGCGGATTCGGCTGAAGCCGCTATCGATGGCGCCGATCTGGTCCTCAAGGTGCGCCCGCCAAACGACGCGCAGATTGGGGCGATGAAGTCTGGCGCAGCGCTCATAGCGATGATGGAGCCGTATGGTGCGCGCGACACGATCGATAAACTGGCGGAGCAGGGCGTTCTCGCTTTTGCAATGGAGCTATTGCCCCGCGTCACCCGCGCGCAGTCGATGGATGTGCTGTCGTCTCAGTCGAACCTGGCAGGCTACAAGGCCGTGGTAGACGCGGCGGCCGCCTTTGGCCGCGCGATGCCGATGATGATGACGGCGGCCGGCACCGTGCCCCCAGCCAAGGTGTTCGTCATGGGCGCTGGCGTTGCCGGCCTGCAGGCGATTGCGACCGCGCGCCGGCTCGGCGGCGTTGTCAGCGCAACCGATGTGCGCCCGGCGGTGAAAGAGCAGGTCAAGTCGCTTGGCGCAAAGTTCGTGGCGGTGGAAGACGAGGAGTTCCGTGAGGCGGAGACTGCTGGCGGCTACGCCAAGGAAATGTCCGACGACTACAAGCGCAAGCAGAACGAGTTGGTGGCCGAGCACGTCAAGGCGCAGGATATCGTCATCACCACCGCGTTGATCCCGGGGCGACCAGCCCCGCGGCTGATCTCTGCGGAAATGGTCGGCGCCATGAAGCCCGGCGCGGTCATCGTTGACATGGCGGCCGAGCGCGGTGGCAACTGCGAACTGACGCAACCCGGTCAGGACATCGACCATAACGGCGTGCATATCATGGGCCCGCTGAACATTCCCGGTCAGGTGCCCGGCGATGCCTCCAGCCTCTATGCGCGCAACCTCTACGCGTTCGCCGAACTGATGATCGACGCGGAAGCCGGCGCGATCAAGGTTGACTGGGACGACGAGATCATCAAAGGCACCGCCCTCACACGTGATGGCCAGGTCATCCACCCGGTTCTGACGGGAGACAAGCAATGAAAAGCATCATGTCGAAATTTTTTCCCGCGCTTGCGGCGGTCGCGGCGTGGACGCTGCTGGCGGCCCCGGCCCAGGCAGCCACGGGAGCCGGCGCGGCCATCGATCCTTTCATTTACCTGTTCGCGATCTTCGTGCTTGCGATCTTTGTTGGCTATTACGTGGTCTGGAGCGTGACGCCGGCGCTTCACACGCCACTGATGTCAGTGACCAACGCCGTCTCGTCGGTGATCGTGGTGGGCGCGCTGCTTTCGGTTGGCGTGGAGGCGGCCGTTGAGGGCGCAGGCTGGGCAACCGTGTTCGGCTTTGCGGCGCTTGTCATGGCCTCGGTCAACATCTTCGGCGGCTTTCTGGTCACCCAGCGAATGCTGGCGATGTACAAGAAAAAAGAGAAGCAATAACGCGGCGCGGGGGGAACACTCATGCCTGCTGATCTGGTCGCGCTGCTGTATTTGGGCGCTGGCGTTCTGTTCATTCTTACGCTGCGAGGGCTGTCGCATCCGGAAACGTCCCGGCGCGGCAACTATATGGGTATGGCGGGCATGGCGATCGCCGTGCTCACCACGTTGGCCGTGGCCGTGCCCGATGCGCTCAAATTCCTGCTGATCCTCGCGGGCATTGCCGTGGGCGGCGGCATCGGCGCTTATATCGCCAGCCGCATCCCGATGACGGCAATGCCGCAGCTGGTGGCCGCCTTCCACAGCCTCGTGGGCCTCGCGGCAGTGTTCGTCGCGGCGGCCGCGCTCAACGCGCCAGAGGCGTTTGGCATCGGCACGCCAGGGGCCATCTTCACGGTGTCGTTGGTCGAGATGTCCATTGGCGCGGCGATCGGCGCGATCACGTTCACCGGCTCGGTCATCGCTTTCGCCAAGCTGGATGGGCGGATGTCCGGTGCGCCGATCCTGCTGCCCGGCCGCCACGTCATCAATATCGCCATCGCGGCTGCGATCATCCTGCTGGTCGTGGCCTTCACGATGACGGAATCGCATGTGGCCTTCTGGGCGCTCACCGTGCTCGCCTTCCTGATCGGCGTGCTGCTTATCATCCCGATTGGCGGCGCGGACATGCCGGTCGTGGTGTCGATGCTCAACTCCTACTCGGGCTGGGCGGCGGCCGGCATCGGCTTCACGATCAGCAACGTGGCGCTCATCGTGACCGGCGCGTTGGTCGGCTCCTCGGGCGCGATCTTGTCCTACATCATGTGCAAGGGCATGAACCGCTCCTTCATCTCGGTGATCCTGGGCGGGTTTGGCGGCGAACAAGCTGCCGCTGCCGATGACGGTATCGAGCGCACGGTGAAGCGCGGCTCGGCTGAGGACGCCGGGTTCCTCATGAAGAACGCTTCGAAGGTCATCATCGTGCCAGGCTACGGCATGGCGGTGGCTCAGGCACAGCATGCCCTGCGTGAACTGTCCGATACGCTGAAGGAAGAGGGGGTGGACGTCGCCTACGCAATCCATCCCGTCGCCGGACGAATGCCGGGCCATATGAATGTGCTGCTCGCCGAGGCGCAGGTGCCGTATGACGAAGTGTTTGAGCTTGAAGATATCAATAACGAGTTCTCTCAGGCCGACGTGGTCTATGTTATCGGCGCGAACGACGTGACCAATCCTGCTGCAGAAGACGACCCCTCATCGCCGATCTACGGGATGCCGGTATTACAGGTCTGGAAGGCGAACACGGTCATCTTCAATAAGCGTTCGCTCGCTTCGGGTTATGCCGGGATCGACAACCCGCTGTTCTACCGAGACAACACGCTGATGGTGCTCGGCGACGCCAAGAAGATGACCGAGGAAATCGCCAAAGCTCTCTAGTTTGCACTTTGATTGGCGCTCATCTGAACCCGGCGAAAACGGCCCGAAAGGGACGCAGACTTGGACACGATTGTTGATTCAAATCAGCTCTCCGCGCTCGCGAGCGAACTCATCGAACAGGCGACGGCTTTCGGCCTGAGCCTGGTCTCGGCTGTTGTCCTTCTGATCGCCGGCTACATCGTCGCAGGCTGGGCCGCGCGGACGTTGCGCGCGCGCCTGCGCGAGGCGGAGCGGTTCGACGCCACGCTTATCCCCGTGATCGCGCAGGTCGTGCGCTACACCATCCTCGCTTTCACGCTGGTGCTGGTGCTGGCGCAGTTCGGCGTGCAGACCGCCAGTCTGATCGCAGTGATTGGCGCGGCGGGCCTTGCGATCGGCCTGGCGCTGCAAGGCACGCTGCAGAACGTCGCCGCCGGGTTGATGCTGCTGATCCTGCGCCCGTTTCAGGTTGGCGACTGGATCGAGGCCGCCGGCAAGAGCGGCGCGTGCCAGGAAATCGGCTTGTTCATGACCAAGCTCAAGGACTTCGACGGCATGTTCGTCGCGGTCCCCAATTCGAAAATCTGGGCTGACACGATCGTCAACTATACCTGCAACGCCCATCGCCGGCTTGTGCTGGATGCGGGTATTTCCTATGACGACGACATCGACCGCGCACGCGAGGTGCTCAAGCAGATGGTGGAAGCGGACAAGCGCATTTTGCGCACGCCCGATCCGCCGCAGGTGCTGGTGACAGGTTATGGCGAGAGCTCGGTGAACCTGCAAATTCGGGCGTGGACCCGCAATGATGCGTTTTGGCCCGTCCATTTCGACATGACCCGCGCGATCAAATATGCGCTCGACGAGGCGCGGATCACGATCCCCTATCCGCACAGGCAGATCATCATCAGCGCTGAAGAGAGCGCCCCGGCACCGGCGAAGACCGCCGCTAGTCGAAAGACGCCAGCTAAGACAAGCCGGTCCACCGCTTCGCAAAACTCGCCAAAAGCTGGTGCGGCGCCGACAAAGACAGGCCGCAGCCGGCAGAAGTCAACCGTGAAGTCGGAGTGATCTCAGGCGCTGCCGTGCGTAATGCCCGTCACGCCTCTTCGGAGCGCACGCGGCGCAAGCCGTCACGCGCGGGCTGGTAATCTGAGCGCACCTGCAGCGCCCGCCGATAGGCCGACGCCGCGCGGGACCCATCGCCAGCGCCCTCTGCGGCCTTGCCCGCAAGCGTCCAGGCCTCCACCGACGTCTTGCGCGCGACGGCAGCTTTGTAGAGATCCTTGTAGGCATCCGCATAGTTCGACAGCGCCAGTTGGCTCACGCCGCGCGCGAAATACGGTTCGATCTCGTCGGGGATAAAGCTGATTGCCTGGTCGAAATCGGAAATCGCATTCTGGTGTTGCGCCAGTTTCTGATAGACCAGCCCGCGATTGAAATGCATGCCAGGGTCGCTGCCGGCCAGTTCAAGAGCGCGGCTGTAATCGGCAAGCGCGGCTTCATACTTCTCGGCTTGGCGGAATACCTGCGCGCGACCGCTATAGGCGATAGCGTATTCCGGCTCGATGGCCACGGCCTTGTCATAGTCTGCCAGCGCCTCACGCAGCTTGCCAGTCTTGGCGTAGACCAGCCCGCGATTCGCGTAAGCCTGGTGGAAGTTGGGTTCGAGTTGGATGGCTGCGGTGAAGTCGGCCACCGCCTTGGCATATTCGCCGACCCGACCGTAGGCGGTGCCGCGAATATTCAGCGCCTCCGGGTCGCGAGGGTTGTCCTCAACCACCTTTGTCAGTGAAGCAATATTGCGCTGCTGCTCTTGAGCGGCCTGCCGGTCGGCTGACGAAAGTTGCGAGGCGACATTGCTGGTCTGACACCCGGCAAGCACGACGCCGATTGCGAGCGTGCTGACCAAGCCCAATCTCATTCTGCCTTCGGCTTCATGCATTTGGCCGGAAGCCCCGTATTGTAAAAATCTGACCGGAGCCCGCTGGCTCCATTAACGCTACGAACCGGGTTAGTGAATGATTTGGGCTGAATTGCGTTCGGCGGTGCTCGGCCTGCACACGCCCTCGGGTTGCGGGCCAGCACGCGAAAGACTGCAGAGCGGGCGTTCAGCGGGTCCGGCGTTTGGACGGCAGCAGACCTTCACGCTGTGCGCGCTTGCGCGCCAGTTTGCGGGCGCGGCGAACGGCTTCGGCCTTTTCGCGCGCGCGGCGTACAGAAGGCTTCTCGTAAGCGTTGCGCAGCTTCATTTCACGAAAGATGCCTTCGCGCTGCATCTTCTTCTTGAGCGCACGCAGCGCCTGATCGACATTGTTGTCACGAACCTGGACTTGCACGTGTCCTCCTTTCCTTTTGCGAGCAAAAAATAGAAACTTACCACGCCAACGTGTGCCGGCGCGCTCCTTACTATATAGCAAGGTGGCGCGGGCGCGTCTATCTACAAGCAGACAAAGCGCCGAAATTTCGCCGTCACGTGTCCCGCGAGCGCGGCTGAAGATCGACGTAGTGGCCCATTTTGCGGCCCGGCGCGGCGTGGGTCTTGCCATATATGTGCACCGAGCGGTCCGGGTTGTAGCCGATCAGCGCAGACCATTCCTGAATATCGGGGCCGATGATGTTGACCATTTCGGCGTCGCTGTGCCGTGCGGTTGCGCCCAGCGGCCAGCCGGCGATGGCGCGGATGTGGTTCTCGAACTGGCTGATGGCGCAAGCCTCAATGGTCCAGTGGCCCGTATTATGCACGCGTGGTGCGATCTCGTTCACCAACACCCGGCGACTGCTGCGCTCAGCAAAGAACTCGACAGCGAGCACGCCATAATAGTCAAGCGCGACCAATAGCGCCGCGGCGATATCGCGGGCGGCGCCAGCCTCGTCATCAGTGAGGCCCGCGGGCACCCGACTGACGGCGAGCCGGCCCTGCGAATGGGTATTGCGCGGCGAATCGTAAAAGGCGCAGGCGCTCTCGAGCCCGCGCGCGGCGATAACCGAAAATTCGAAGTCGAAGGTGACGCCCTGTTCCAGGATGGCATGGCGCTCACCCAGCCAGCGCCGCGCCTCGCCCAGGTCGTCGCGGCTATGAATGCGGAACTGGCCCTTGCCGTCATAGCCCTGGCGGCGGGTCTTGAGAAACAGACCCTGCGCGCCGTTCGGGCCGCCCAGCGCATCAAACGCCGCCTCTATCTGCGCTTGCCCATCCACCTGCGCCCAATCTGGCACCGTGGCATGAACGGTGCTCAGCAGTTGGCGCTCATAGAGGCGGTCCTGCGTGGCGGCGAGGGCCCGGCGGTTCGGGCGCAGCGGTGCGATGTCCTCAACGACCCTGAGGCTGTCCGCCGGGATGCTTTCGAACTCGTAGGTGAGCACGTCGACGCCGCGCGCGAATGCGCTCAAGGCCTCAGCGTCGTCATAGGCCGCCTTGACGTAATGCGCGGCGACATGCGCGGCCGGCGCGTCGTCATCCGGCGCGAACACATGAGCGCGAAAGCCGAGCTTCGCCGCCGCCAGCACCAGCATCTTGCCGAGTTGGCCGCCGCCAAGAATGCCGATCACACTGCCGGGCTGGAGCGCTTCAGTCATGATCCGTCGGGGTCTCGGCCACATCCGCGGTGCGTTGAGCGCGCCAGGCGTCAAGCTGTTCAGCCAATGCCGTATCGCTCAGCGCCAGGATCTGCACGGCCAGGAGTCCGGCATTGGCCGCCCCCGCCTCACCGATGGCCAGCGTCCCCACCGCCACGCCCGCAGGCATCTGCACGATAGACAGGAGGCTGTCTTGGCCTGACAGCGCTGCGCTTTTCACGGGCACGCCGAGCACGGGCAGGGGCGTCATCGCGGCCGTCATCCCGGGCAAATGCGCTGCGCCGCCCGCGCCGGCAATGATCACTTTCAAGCCGCGATCGCGCGCGGACCGGGCGTATTCGTACAGCCGCTCCGGCGTGCGATGCGCCGAAACGATGCGCGTCTCATAGGGCACGGCGAACTGGTCCAGCAGCTTGGCGCCCGCGCGCATGGTGGGCCAATCCGACTGGCTGCCCATGATGATGCCGACGACAGGTTGACTCAAAGCTTTGCCTCGATCGCAACGCGGCGCTCACGACGAACGCGCGCCCATGAAGGCGCTGGAGTATAAGTCACACGCGCCTGCGCGCAATACGGGCGCGAGGTTTCCACAGGCCATCTACCGCGATTCAGGCAATGATGTCGGGGAAGATCTGGTCTTCTATGCGAGCGATCTCGTCCCGGAGCCAGAGTTTGCGCTTCTTCATGCGCGTGATCTCGATCTGATTGATAGCGGTCGCGTTTTCCAATTCCACGATCCGGGCATCCAGTTGGCGGTGCTCGCGTTGCAACTCGGTCAGGCGCTGGCGCAGATCGGGCGTTTCATCGCTACCGTGCATTCTTGCTCTCGTTTCCGCCGTCGAGAGCCTTGAGTATCGCCTTTCGCGCTTGCGAAGGCAAGTTACAGCACGCTGCTTGGGACTGCAGCGGTTGACTTGGAAAGGCGTGGCAGCCTACGCAGTAGTGGCTATCGAGTGTCCCTCTCGATAGGTCGGGGAGGCAGCGGTTCCCCCCGCTGTCTCCCTTCATGACGAATGTGTCGGTCCTGGATATGGCCGCAACGCTTCATCAACCGGAAGTTGTATTGGCGCATTTTTGGGAGCGCCGCCATTGGACAGCATGTCATTCATCTGTCATACTTGGCTTGTTTCGCGAAATTTTTCGCAATCTAAAAGATGGAGGCTGGTATGGCTCTCGAAGCACATCTGGAAGGTCTGGCGAGCAAGCACCGCGCGCTTGAAAAGCAGATCGCAGCCGAACTCACGCATGCATCGCATGACGATATGAAGATCGCCACGCTCAAGCGCGAGAAACTTCGGATCAAGGACCAGATGGAACGCCTACGAATGAGCCAGAGCACCGCGGCTTAGCGCGGAGATCACATCTGCGGTAACGCTGCGCCAAAAAATCGAGCGCAAACCGAGCGCCGGGAGGGCCGATGCCTTCCGCGGCGCTTTTTGTTTCCGCCAGCCGGGTGTGTTGCCGCTTGAGCACTGATGGGATAGAAGGAGCGCAACAGAGGCCATATCCCGATTTCATTGATGAGCAAAAAGCACAAAAAGGCGCCGCGCCCCAAAGCCCGCCTCCCCAAAGGCATGAGAGATGTCGAGGCGGACGAGCTGCGCGCGGTCGCGCAGATGACGGAGAAAATCCGCGCCGTCTATGAGCGCTACGGGTTCGAGCCGCTGGACACGCCGGCGTTTGAATACACCGACGCGCTCGGCAAGTTTCTGCCCGACCAGGACCGCCCGAACGAGGGTGTGTTCTCGTTTCAGGACGAGGACGAGCAGTGGCTTTCCTTGCGCTATGATCTGACCGCGCCGCTCGCGCGCTATGTGGCGCAGAATTACGACGCGCTGCCAAAGCCGTTCCGGCGCTATCAGGCCGGGCCGGTGTGGCGCAACGAGAAGCCGGGGCCGGGGCGCTT
>CAZNGB010000013.1:0-28192 GCA_964572465.1 uncultured Hyphomicrobiaceae bacterium | reverse complement strand
ATCGCGTCTTCCAGCTCGGCATAGGTCCAGCCTTCTGCCGGCTTGCCGCTGGCATCTTCGGCGACAATCAGCGCGGGCTTGTCTGGTGTCTGGGCTGCCGCAGCCAAGCAGTACTCCGCCATGTTGAAGCGGTCTGGCGGGGGCGCGCCCGGATCAAGGCTCATTGCGCCTCGGCGAGGTCCGTCGCCATCCACCATGTGTCGATATCAACGCCGCTGAACGGCGGCGTCTCAGGGTGCTGAAGCTCGCGCCAATGCGCCACCCACAGCTTCGGCAGATGGAACAGCGGCACTACATAGTGCCCGGACATCAGCACCCGGTCGAGCGCGCGCACCGCTGAGACGAAGTCGTCGCGCGATGTTGCTGAGAGCATCGCGTCGATCATCGCATCCACTGCCGCGTTCTGAACCCCGGCATAGTTGAACGTGCCTTCGCGCCCGGCGGCCTTTGCGGCCCAGCGGAAGGTCTGCTCATTACCCGGCGAAAGCGACGCCCCCCAGCGGTTCTGGATCATGTCGAAATCGTAGGTCTGCTTGCGCCGCTGATATTGCGCGGAGTCGACGATGCGCACCGACGCTGCGATGCCCGCGCGCTTGAGCGCGCGCGTGTAGGTCAGCAGCAAGCGCTCCTGCTCGGGATCGACCGCGAGGATCTCGAAACGCATCGGCTCGCCGGTGCGCGTGTTGACAAGCTGCCCACCGCGCAACTCGTAGCCGGCTTCGCCAAGCAGCCGCAAAGCCGTGCGCACCTGAGCGCGGTTGCGCCCTGAGCCGTCGCTCTGCGGCAATGCGTATGTGCCGTCCATTATCGCCTGATCGACTGCATCGGGGAATGGCGCCAGCAACGCGCGCTCGCGTTGGTCGGCCGGGCGGCCATGCGCCGAGAGTTCGGAGCGCGCGAAATAGCTCTGGCTGCGCTCGTAAAGCCCGTGGAACAAGTTGGCGTTCATCCACTCGAAGTCGAAAAGTTCGATCAGCGCGCGGCGCACCCGCTCATCCTTGAACACCTTGCGGCGCGTATTGAATACCAGCGCGTTCATGCCTGCTGGCAGTTCCAGCTCGAACTCCTTGCGCAGCACCTTGCCTTCGCGCACCGCCGGAAAGTTGTATTCGCGCGCCCATTCGCCGGGATTGCTTTCTGTCATGAACAGCGAGACGCCCTTCTTGAACGCCTCGAACATGGCGTTGGCATCCCGGTAGAAGTCGTACTGGATTTCGCCGAAGTTGTAGCGGCCGCGATTGACCGACAGGTTGCGCCCCCAATAGTCCGGGTCGCGCTTATACGTGATGCGGCTGCCGGGATCGACCTCGCTAACAACGTAAGGCCCGCTGCCGACGGGCGGCTCCAGCGTTGTCTGCTCGAAGGTTTCGGGGTCGATGGCGTGCTCGGGCAGAACCGGCATCAGCCCCATGATGAGGGGCATCTCGCGGTCGCCCTGATCGTTGAAGGTGAACTTGACCGTGCGTGGGCCGGTCTTCTCGACCTTCTCGACCTTCGAGTAATAGAACTGGTGGTTTGGCCGGCCGCGATCACGCAAGAGCGCGTGGGAGAAGATGACATCGTCTACCGTCAACGGCTCGCCATCGGAAAACCTCGCTTCCTCGCGAATTGTGAACGCAACCCAGGCGCGGTCCGGCGGCGTCTCAATGCTCTCGGCCAGCAGCCCATAAAGCGAAAACGGCTCATCCTGCGCGCGCGCCATCAGGCTTTCATAGACGTATTGGCGCATCCCCGGCGCGGCCTCGCCTTTGATGATCAGCGGGTTGAGGCTGTCAAACGAACCCTGCGCCGCGCGGATCAGCTTGCCGCCTTGCGGCGCGTCGGGATTTACATAGTCGAATGCCACGAAATCCGGACCGTATTTCGGCTGGCCGTGCATCGCGATGCCATGGCTTGGCTGTGCATCGGCGGCCAACGCGCCCATGCTCAGAGCCGCGAGCAGAGCGAGCAGACCCGCCGAGAGTGTGCCGCGCTGTAGTATGCGTGCCGTCATGCCATGTCTCCACCTGTCGCCAGTTGCCCTGCCCGCGCGAGAATAGAAATGTGTTGGCGCGGGCACAACCAGCCATGCGGGACAGTGTTGGCCACAAAATGAGCAAAAAATCGATTACCGTGCAAAATGGCTGAGGAAAGGTGGCAGGTCGGCTCAAGCGTCCGGACAGGCGCCAGTGGATATGGGTCGAGACGCGCGCATTGGCGATGGATGTGCATGAGACGCTGGTGCACGCACAGGCGTCACGAAGTCGCCTCAATTGGACGTACGCAAGACAATCGTTGGGGGGTGCCAGCGCGGCGGCAGACGAGCCCGAGCTAGGCCCGGAATATGTTCGTGAAAGGTTGATGGGATGTTGAACGTACCGATGAAAAAGATCTGCCGTTCAAGCGTGGCGCTTTGCCGCGTCATGGTCGGCGCGGCACTGGTCGGTTCGGTAATGATGGCCTCGCAAGCAGCGGCCCAGGAACAAGAACAGCAGCGCCAGGCCGCATGGGTGAAGCTGTGTGAAAAGGCTCCGAGCCTTCAGGAAGAAGGCAGCGAGGTCGATGTCTGCTTGACGCACCACGAGCGGATCGACGGTAATACAGGTCGTGTGCTGGTTTCCGCGGCAATCCGACAGATCGAGGGCCGGGACACGCGCTCACTGATGGTGATGGTGCCGCTTGGCATGGCACTGCCGGCTGGCGTTCAGGCGAAGGTGGATGACAACGAGGCCATCAAGCTGAACTACACGCTGTGTCATGTTGGCGGCTGCACCGCCGAGACCGAAGCGACCGATGAGATACTTCAGCAGTTCGAGAGCGGCGAGCAGGTAGTGGTGGCCGCGATGAACCTGGCTGGCAAGCCGATCGGTTTTCCGGTGCCGTTGACCGGCTTCACCGATGCTTATGCTGGCGACCCGGTCGATAACGAAAGATATCGGGCAGCGCGTCAGCAGCTGATGAACACAATCCGCCAGCGTCAGATCGCCATGATGGAAAAAGCGCGCGAGGAGCGGCAGCAACAACAGCAGAGCGAAGGCCAGCAGTAAAGTCTTTCGCTGTTAGTGTTTTACACTGCCGCTCGCTTGGCGCGGGCGGCAGTTCTTCTGTTCAAGCCGCCGGGTAGAGCTCGTATGGGATCGGGCGGAAAGTCTCGCGCGGCCGATCGGCCTTTGCCAGAAAGCGGCAAACTTCGCCGATGCTGAATCGGTCCAGAAACATCACGGGGTGCCCTTGCGCCGGAATGGTCAGCGCGCTCGCGCCGGGATGACGCCGCTTCATCTCCTCGAAGGTTTCTGGAGACAGCAGGTCTGTGTTCTCGCCGCGCAGAATAAGCAGCGGAACACGTGTCAACGCATCGTAATACGCCCACATGTCCGGGATGCGCTTGGAGATGTCGATCTGTGACAGCGCTTTTGCGATGGTCTTGTCATAGCTCGCAGCCGGCCGGCCGTCCTCAGTCTCGTTGAACGACATGCGCGCCCAGGCCTCCCAGTCATCCGGGCTCAGGTCGGTGAAGAAGCGCTCATTGACTTGCTGAACCAAGGCGACGGCCTCGTTCCAGTCTGACGGCACGGGGATTTTGCCCGCATAGCCCATGATCCGCGCGAGGCCCGCCGTACCGATCTCCGGGCCGATATCGTTGAGCACCGCCGCGCCGATCATCCCGGGGCGCATTACGGCCATCATCATTGCAATGATGCCGCCGCGTGAAGTTCCGACCACCGCTGCGTCGTGAAGGTTGGCCGTGGCCATGAAGTCCAGCGTGTCCAGCATCTCGATGAATGGCGAGTAGTTGCGCCAATCGGGGTCGCGGTCGGAAAGCCCGCGCCCGCGGTAGTCCAGCGCGTAGACCTCGCGCGGGGCATCGCGGTCTCCGGCGAGGCTTGTGGCGAGGTAGTGAAAGTCGCGCGCATTGCGCGTCAGGCCGGCGAGGCAGACTGCGGGACGCGCATCCGGGTTGGGCTGACCGTAGTGGCGAGCGTGCAGCCGCAGGCCGTCGAAAGAGGTGTAAAAGATGTCGCGCCAAGGCTTGCGCGTCGGCGCGCGCGACTGCGTTTGGGTCATGAGTCCTCAAGGCGGCGAGCGATTTGCGGGTACGGCTGAGCGACTCTTAATTCATCGCGGTGCCGGCGTAAATCGGCGCGGGAGGCGCGCCTGCGCGGCCACGATGCAGATCGGTCGTCAGCGTGGCCTCGATTGTCTCACCTTGCGTCAGCACGGCGCGATAGACTTGCAGACTTTCCATGATCTTGTGGACGTAGGTGCGCGTCTCGGTGAAGGGAATGCGCTCAACCCAATCGACCGGATCGACTCCCGGCCTGCGTGGGTCGCCGAACAGTTCGATCCATTGTCTAACTCGCCCAGGCCCGGCGTTATAGCCGGCCATCATCATGATGTAGGACTCGTCGAAGCGGTTGAGCAGGCGGCGCATGTAGGACGAGCCGAGCTTGGCGTTGTATACCGGATCAGTCAGACTTGCTCTGCGGTAGGTCATGCCGTTGATCCGCGCCATCATCCGGGCGGTGGCAGGCATCAATTGCATCAGACCACGTGCGCCCGCGCGGCTGACCGCTGCGGGGTTGAACTCGCTTTCCTGACGCGCCAGTGCAAGCATAAGCGCTCGCTCAACTGGCTGTGCGCCCCGTGGCATGACGAATTCGGGGATGTCGGTCGGGTAGGCGTAAACCTCGACAGGGAACCCCCGGTTCAGCGCCACCTTGCCGAAGCGCACGACCACATTCGGCGGTGCAACCCGCCGCGCCAGCTCAGCCGCGAGAGTCATTTCGCCGGGGGCTTCCATGTCGCGTGCCATTTCGTAGAGGAACAGTGACAGGAAGGAGTCGAAGCCGGCCTGGCGTGACATTGGGATTGCGCGGACCACATCGCGCGCGGCGAACCGCTCAAGGTCCGCCGGGGTTGGGCGCGCAGGCTTGCGAAACCCGATTGGCTGGGCCTTATCCCCGAGCGCCAGCCCCGCAAGTTGGCCGTAATAGACATGGAAATGCTGTGCGGCGCGGGCAAACACCCGCTTGGCAGCCTCAACATCGCCAAGCTCCAAAGCAGCGCGTCCGGTCCAGTAATCGCTGCGAGCAAAATCCGCCGGCAGATCGGCCCCTGCGCGCGAGGCGATGAAATGCGCCTTGGCGGCTTCGGGCTTGCCCAGAAAACGCAGAGCGATCCATCCAGCGAGGAATTCGGCTTCGTGGAGGTCGTCGTCGGTGGCGCCGCCGTGGCGGCTGGCGATCTCGTAGGCTGTCTGGTGCTGGCCCGCGTCAAGAGCCCTGCGCGCCTGGATGCGCCGCTCTTCCCACCACTCGTTGGGGTCGACCAGAGCATCGGCGTCCTCCGGGGCCATCCCCATCAGACGCCACGCCTTCTCATCATTGTTGTTGCGCCGCAGCCAGCGAACCCTGCTCAACAGCACTTCCGGCTGTGTCTTCACCGCCTCATCGAGCCGCGTCAGCAGTCCGCCGGCGCGACGCGAGCGGCGCACTTCCGCAACGCGCGCATCCAGTGAGGCACGATCGCGCTTGTCGAGTTCGGCTTTGAGCCGGAGCGCATCGTCCGTCATGCCTCTATTACCCTGCGCCAACAGCCAGTCGGCGCGGGCCTTGTGATCGGCTTGGCGCAGCAAATCCCCAAAGCGCTCCCGGATCGCCTCTTCCGCTTCCTCACCAAGCGCACTCCTTCGCCAAGCTTCGCGGATCAACTCCGTACCGCGTGACTTTTCCCCAACAGCAATGTACGCCGCGCCAAGGGCCGCTTTGCCAGCGCCGGTCCTCGGCGAATCTTCGGCGAAAAACGCAAAAATCTCCTCAGGGGGCGGCTGTTTCAGCAACGCGGAAAGCTCGGCGTTGCGCTGGAGAACCTTCTTGCTGGGCCACATCGGGTGGTCGCGGCGGAACGCAGCGAACGCCGAAAGGTCGGCATGGCCCTTGCTGGAGCGTAGGTAGTACCAATGCGCCATTCGCCGCGCGGTCTCGTCGTCGATGCGGTTGATCAGCGGCTTCCCGGCGTCGAACTCATCCCGGTAGAACAGCCGCACCGCTTCTTTCAGCAGTCCGACATCGCGGTCGGAGATGCGGATGCGTTCTATCTGGTCGAGTACGTCGTCGATCGCTTTGCGATCCAGCCCGCGCGGCCGTTGCTGCAAGTCGTGGGCCAGCGGCGGCGCAGAAGGCGATACGGCGGGCCGGGCGAGCGAGGCGATTTGCGGCTCGGCCTTTGCCGGGGGATGCTTGCGCACGGGCGGGTTCGGCGCGCCGGCTGGCACGGTCGTCTGCGCCCCTGGAACCACTGGCGCGGCTGGCAGCGGGCGCACCACGATAGCGCCCTGCTCGGGAGCAAGCGTCGCTGGCTGGGACGCAGCGACTTCGGGGCGCGCAGCGGGCTCGGGCTGCGCTGCGGGCGTTGACGTTGCGGGTCGTTCCGGAGCGACGGCCGCGATGCGCTGGCCGGTCTGCGACCACGGCTGCAACCCGATCAATAGCCCTGCCAGCGCGCCGATCACGGCCACGCTCGCCAGGATCAGGCCAAAACGCCCGCCACCTTTATGATCTTGTGTCCCCATCAGTTCAGATGATCGCCTGTTTTACTTCGCCTGTCTTAACTCGGCGCGTAAGCAATCTGTACCCTCTGCAGCTTGCCTGTATGTCGACGCGAGCGAGCATCTTCGACAGCGAGGCGGCACGATTTCGGCATAATCATGGCTCGGCCATGTGCTGCGCAGCAGTGTTGCCCCGCCCCTGTCAACTCATTATCGTCGCGTTAAATGCCACTAATCAAGGATCACCGATGTTCAGAGGCTCTTACACCGCGCTCATTACGCCGTTTCGCGACAATCGCGTGGATGAAGAGGCATTCCGCGCGCTGATCGACCGGCAGATCGAGGCTGGCACGCATGGTCTGGTGCCGGTCGGCACGACCGGCGAGTCGCCCACTCTTTCCCATCATGAGCACAAAGCCGTTATTGAAATGTGCATCGACCAGGTCGCGAAGCGGGTGCCGGTAATGGCCGGCGCGGGGTCGAACAATACCGCTGAGGCGATCGAGTTCAGCCGGCACGCGCAGAAGGCGGGCGCGGATGGGATCTTGAGCGTGATCCCGTACTACAACAAGCCGACCCAGGAAGGGCTTTATCAGCACTACAAGGCGATTAACGACGCGGTAGACATTCCGATCATCATCTACAATATCCCAGGGCGGAGCGTCATCGAAATGTCGGTGCAGACAATGGCGCGGCTCAGTGAACTGCGCAATATTGCGGGCGTGAAGGACGCGACGGCGGACATGGTCCGGGTGAGCCAGCAGCGCGCAGCGATGGGCGAGAGCTTCATCCAGCTTTCCGGCGAGGACGCCACGGCGCTCGGCTTCAACGCGCATGGCGGGCATGGCTGCATATCGGTGACGTCGAATGTCGCGCCGGAGTTGTGCGCCAAGTTTCAGAACGCATGCGAGGCTGGGGACTATACGACCGCGCTCACGCTGCATGACCGGCTGATGCCTCTGCATGATGCGCTCTTCATTGAATCGAATCCGGCGCCGGTGAAATATGCCGCGCAGGTGCTGGGCTTTTGTCGGGAGGATGTGCGCCCGCCGCTAGCGACGCTGCGCACCGAATCGAAGCGGGCGGTCGAACGCGCGCTGGAACTGGTCGGCATCGCATAAACTGGCGGCCGTGAGAGCAAAATCATGAGCAAGAAAGATGGACCGGCGCGCCGCGTCGTGGCGGAGAACCGCAAGGCGCGCCACAACTACGATATTCTGGAGACGTTCGAGTCCGGGATCGCGCTGGAAGGCTCGGAAGTGAAAAGCCTGCGCGAGGGCAAGGCGAACATCGCGGAGTCCTATGCCAGCGCCGAAAATGGCGAGCTATACCTGATCAATAGCTCGATTCAGGAGTACAAACAGGCCAACCGCTTCAACCATGAGGAACGCCGCCCGCGAAAGCTGCTGATGCACAAGCGCGAAATCGCTCGGCTGATCGGCGCGACGGAGCGCGAGGGCATGACGCTCGTGCCGCTAAGGCTGTACTTCAACCCGCGTGGCATCGCCAAAGTGGAACTGGCGCTCGCGAAGGGCCGCAAGCTGCATGACAAACGCGATGCGGAGAAGGCCCGCGACTGGCAGCGGCAGAAGGCGCGGCTCCTGCGCGACCGGGGCTAAGCCCGCGCGTCGCAGGGTGCAAGATCGGCCATCTTCAGCAACCGCCCCATGCTCGGCACCTCGATCTCGCGGTTGCCCTGCAGCCGGATTACGCCTTCGCGCTTCATCTTGCTGAGCTGCCGGCTGACGCTTTCGGTGGTCAAGCCAAGATAATCCGCCATGTCCGACCGGCTCATTGGCAAGTTGAATACCGCCGTGTCGCTGTTCGGGTCCGCATTACAGCCAACTTCGCGCACCCGCCTGGCGATCATCAGCAAGAAGCTGGCAACGCGCTCTCCTGCATTCTTGCGCCCCAGGAGAAGTGTCCAGTCATGGCAAGCGTCGAGTTCGTCGAGTGTCTGCTCCAGCAGCCGTGATTGCATATCTGGATAACGCTGCATCAGTCGTTCGAAATCCGTCCTAGGGAACTGGCACAGCTCGACGCTCGTCGCGGCTTCGGCACGATAGGGGCTGTCCGAGCGCATCGTCCGGCCGAGGAAATCGGCGGGGAACAGCAGCCCAACGATATGCTGGCGACCATCGGACATGGTTTTGGTCAATTTTATCACGCCATCGAGCACATTCGCGAAGAAGTCCGGCGTATCGCCTTCATGCATGATCACCGTGCCGGCGGGCATTTGCTTGCGGTTTGCGATCTGATTCATCGCCTCGATTTCATCACGAGACAGCGCTCCGCAGATCGACCGGCTGCGTATCGTGCATGACTCGCAGTGTCTGGGCAGCGTTCTGCTTTGAAACATCTTGTCATCCAAACCTTTTGTGGATGGCAGTATGCCCTATCCGCGAGAGCGCAACAATGCGGTCCTGTTCGGCGGGAAGCGAAAGCGCCGATCAAGAAATTGGATTGGCCGTGTCGTGCAAAACACTTTATGAGGGGCGCCTGAGCGGATGCCAGATGCTTTGCGACGCGGGCAGGTGCTCGCGCCCCTGATCCCAATAGGCCAAATATGCAGCGTTCGAACACCCACCCAGCCATCGAGGTCGCGGACCTCGGCAAGTCCTACGCCGATGGCTTCGTGGCGCTGAAATCCATCGACCTGACCATCAGGGACGGCGAGATCTTCGCGCTTCTCGGCCCTAATGGTGCGGGCAAGACGACCCTGATCAACGCCATCTGCGGCATCGTGACGCCCTCCAGCGGTCGGATCACGGTCAGCGGCCATGACAACCAACAAGACTACCGCGAGGCGCGCGCGCTGATCGGGCTGGTGCCGCAGGAGTTGACCACTGAAGCCTTCGAAACGGTCTGGTCCACGGTCAGCTTCAGCCGCGGTCTGTTCGGCAAGCCGCGCGACGACGCGCATATCGAGCGGGTGCTGCGCGACCTCTCCCTGTGGGACAAGCGCGACAAGAAGCTGATCACCCTATCGGGCGGGATGAAACGGCGCGTGCTGATCGCCAAGGCGCTGTCGCACGAGCCGCGCATCCTGTTTCTCGATGAGCCGACCGCTGGCGTCGATGTCGAGTTGCGCCGCGACATGTGGGAGGTGGTGCGACGGCTGCGCGACACCGGCGTGACCATCGTGCTGACCACACATTACATCGAAGAGGCCGAACAGATGGCCGACCGCGTGGGCGTGATCAATGAGGGCGAGATCATCCTAATCGAGGACAAGGACGAGTTGATGCGCAAGCTCGGCCAGAAACAGGTCATCCTCGATCTCAACCAGCGGCTCAGCGCGGTTCCCGAGCATCTGCGCGACGCCCGGCTCACACTGGCAGGCAACGGCATGCAACTGGTCTACACCTACGACACATATGCCGAGCGCACCGGCCTCACCGCGCTGCTGCAGGACCTGCGCGACGCGGGCATCCACTTCCATGACATCCACACAAAACAAAGCTCGCTCGAAGAAATCTTCGTCGATCTGGTCAAAAGAAGCTGATGAATTTTCACGCGATCAAGGCGATCTACAATTACGAGATGGCGCGGACCTGGCGCACGCTGTTTCAGAGCATCGTGTCACCGGTGCTGACGACTGCGCTTTACTTCATCGTGTTCGGCTCAGCGATCGGCTCACGCATCGAGGAGATCGGCGGAGTCGACTACGGCTCGTTCATCGTGCCGGGCCTGATGATGCTCACGCTGCTGACGCAAAGCGTGGCAAACGCTTCGTTCGGCATCTATTTCCCGAAATTCACAGGCACGATCTACGAGCTACTTTCCGCCCCCATCTCTGCGGTCGAGATCGTGCTGGGCTATGTGGGCGCGGCGGCCACCAAATCGCTTATCCTCGGCATCGTCATCCTGATTACGGCGAGCTTTTTCGTCGATCTGCGCATCGAGCATCCGCTGCTGATGATGCTGTTCATGGTGCTCACGGCGATCACCTTCAGCCTGCTCGGCTTCATCATTGGGATCTGGGCGGACGGCTTCGAGCAGCTTCAGATCGTCCCGCTTCTCGTGATGACGCCGCTCGCTTTCCTTGGTGGCACCTTCTATTCTATCGATATGCTGCCGCCGTTCTGGCAGACGGTCACGCTGTTGAACCCGGTGGTTTACCTCATCAGCGGGTTCCGCTGGAGCTTCTATGAAGTCGCCGATGTCAGCGTCTGGATCAGCCTCGTGATGATTTTCGTGTTTCTCGCGGTGGGGCTGGCGCTGGTCTGGCGCATCTTTCAAACGGGCTACAAGCTCAAAAAATGATGAACGGTCGCCGCGCCGCGTCATGTGTCGCGGTTCGGACAAACTGATACGCTAGACATACTTGGTAAAGGCTAACGCGGTACCTTTAGCTTCGAGCGAGAGATCGCGCAGGTTCGAGAATACGGGCTTTTCCGCCACCGATGGGCATAATTGACAAATTGAGGCGCTGGCGCCACGGTCTGGCACGGCTGTCCGTAGAACAGGATGAACGCGCCCGAGCGCGTGGGGATGCGGTGTTTCATTTTGAGCCGGACCCGCCGAAACAGAAGCCACGGCGCTCGCTGACGTGGCGTATCACGCGCTTCTTGCTGATCTCAGGGACGATCACGGCTGCGGCGCTCGTGCTCATCGTGGTGGGCGCGGTGACCGTCTACTCCTATCTCGCGACCGACCCACTCAAGGCCGGGCTGAGCCAGAACCCGGCCAAGCTCACCATTCTCTCCGAAGGCGGCGACGTCATCACCGAAAAAGGCTTGCGCCGCAACCACGTCCCCTACGAGCAGATGCCCCGCCACCTGATCGACGCCGTGCTCGCCACGGAGGACCGGCGGTTCTACTGGCATTTCGGCTTCGACCCCATCGGCATTGTGCGCGCGGCCATCGAGAACTACCGTGCCGAACGGATCGTGCAGGGCGGCAGCACCATCACCCAGCAGCTTGCCAAGGTACTGTTCCTGGAGCCCGACCGCACCTATTGGCGCAAGATCGAGGAGATGCTGCTGGCGCTGTGGCTGGAGTATCGACTTGAAAAGCGACAGATCCTCGAACTGTATCTTAATCGCATCTATTTCGGAGCCGGCAACTACGGCGTGGAGGCCGCGACCCAGCACTACTTCGGCAAATCAGTCGACGAATTGGGGCTATACGAGTCCGCCATGCTCGCCGGGCTGATCCGCGCGCCTTCATATTTTGCGCCCACGCGCAGTCTGCGGCGCGCCCATCAGCGTGGCAAGACGGTGCTGGGGCTGATGCTTGAGACCCGGGCGATCACGCGCGAACAGTATGAAGCCGCGCTGCGCGACCCTCCTAGGCTTCGCGCCTTCCTGCCCTCGGAGAGTTATGGCTACGTCATCGATTGGATCGTGAAGCAGGTCGCTGACTTCCGCCAGACATTGCAAGCCGACCTCGTCGTGCAAACCACTATCGATTACCAATTACAGGGGGCCGCCCAGAACCTGGTGGCCGAGGCGATGGCTGAGGGGGGCGAGAAATACGACGCCGGCCAGGCGGCCGCCGTGATCCTCGATGGTAACGGCGCGGTCAAGGCGTTGGTGGGCGGACGCAACTACCGCGAGAGCCAATTTAACCGCGCCGTCGATGCCAAGCGGCAACCAGGCTCAACCTTCAAGCCGTTCGTCTTCCTTGCCGGGCTGGAAAACGGCCTGACCCCGGAAAGCCTTGTCCATGACGGGCCGCTGGAGGTGGAAGGGTGGGAGCCGAAGAATTACAACTCGCGCTATCACGGCGATGTCACCCTGCGAAGGGCGCTGGCCCGGTCGATGAATACCGTGGCGGTGCGCGTGTCGGAATGGGCTGGACGCGACCGGGTCATCGAGGTCGCGCGGCGGCTCGGCGTGCAGTCCGCGCTTGCGCCCGATCCTTCGCTTGCGCTCGGCACCTCGGAGGTGTCGCTGCTGGAAATCACAGGGGCTTACGTACCGTTCAGCAATGGCGGCCTGCGCGCGACGCCGCATGTGATCGAGACGATCATCGACGCGGAAGGGCGCGTGTTGCTGGAGCATCGCCCCGGCGAACGGCAGCGCGTCATCAGCCGCGACCATGTCGCCGCTATGAATGACATGCTCAGCGCCACGATCCAGGCCGGGACAGGTCAGCAGGCCGCATTGCCGCCGCACCCTGCCGCTGGCAAGACCGGCACCGGCCAGCAATACCGAGACGCCTGGTTCATCGGCTACACCGCGCACTACGTCACCGGCGTCTGGCTCGGCAACGACGACTTCAGCCCAATGAAGCGGATCACCGGCGGCTCGCTTCCGGCCACGATCTGGCGCGACCTGATGGAAGCCGCACACCGCACCAAGCCCCCAGCGGCCTTGCCTGGCGGCGCCTGGGCGCAAGCCCGCATCGAGGAACCGCGCCGCGAGCCGCGCACATTCTGGGATGCGCTGTTTGGCACCTCTCAGAACCGCGCGGACACCTCGCTCGGCGTGCCTCCGCTGCGCGGCTCGGTCGGATCGACACGACCGGGTGGCGCGACCGGGAGCACGCCTTCACGTGGTGGCCAGCCTGAATGGGCGCGCGACGCGTTTTCGCTCGACTAATCAGCCAAGGCGTTGGGCCTCAAGGAAAGCGAGGACACCCTTCTTGTGGACCGGGTCGCCGACTGCGCGCATGTGGTCGCGGCCGGGAATGTCGAGCACCTGCGCGCCGGGCAATAACGCCGCCAGGGCGCTCGCTGAGCCGGCCACCACGTCTTCGGTGCCAACCGCGATCAGGATTGGCACGCCGGTTCCGGCCAGCGCTTCGCCCGCAATTGGCTCGCGAGAGGAGCGGATGCAGGCCGCGAGCGCATGACGGTCGCTGCCGGTCTGGTCGGCGAACAGGCGGAAGCTGCGCGCCGCATCATCTTTCACGTCGTCCGGACTATCCGCCTCCAGCGCAGCGGCGATCGGCTTCGCGCCGCCCACGCCGCGCACCAGATTGATGCCCATGCCCGACAAGATGAGGCTCTTCACGCGATCGGGGTGGTTGATCGCCAAGAACGCGCCGATCCGCGCGCCCATCGAATAGCCCAGCACATGCGCCCGCGCGATGCCAAGGTGATCGAGCAGCCGCCGCGCATCCTCGGCCATCAGCGGCGCACCATAAGCGGTTTCGTCGTAGAGCTTTTCGCTCTCGCCGTGGCCGCGATTGTCGATCGCTATGGCCCTGTAGCCCCCATCGGCGAGCGCCTGCATCCAGCCGGGGCCGACCCAATTCACATTGCTGTTCGAGGCAAAACCGTGGATCAGCAGGACAGGTTCGCCCTCCCCGTGATCGCGGAAGGCGATATTGACGCCATCGGAATCGAAGACCTGCATCTGCATCAACCACCGGGTTGCCTGTTGTCCGCGCCGCGGCTTTCGCCTATCACCACCGGGGCAGCTGCGCAAACTGCAAATGCGCGGCAGCGCGCGAAGCAACCACCGGAGGCGACGCGTTTTGGAGACGATAATGGCAACACGTACTCCCCGCTTCTGCAACGACATCGGGGTCGAAAAAATCCACATCGGCGTGCGGGAGTTCGAATGCATGGGCGCACGCCCACCGCAGGACCATCCACACATCTATCTGGACATGGGCGAGCGCCAGCAGATCGTCTGCCCATACTGCTCGACGCTCTACATTTATGACCCCAACCTCGCGGCCGACCAGACCGACCCGCCCTACTGCGCCTATACCGATGAAAGCGACGACCGCTAATCCCGATGTTGAGTGACGATAACCGGCGCATCCTGATCGCGGGCGGCGGGATCGGCGGCCTCAGCGCAGCGCTCGCGCTGGCGCAGGCCGGGACGCCGGTGCAGGTGCTGGAGCAAGCCGCGGAGTTTTCCGAGGCTGGCGCGGGCATCCAGCTTGGCCCGAACGGCGTGCACGTGCTACGCGCGCTGGGCGTGGCGGATGCGCTTGAGGGCTCGGCTGTGACGCCCGAAGGCGTGCATCTCATCGACGCGCGTGCTGGCCAGTGCCTGACGACCGTGCCGCTTGGCCCGATGGCGGAGTTGCGTTATGGCGCGCCGTATTGGGTTTTGCATCGAGCGGATTTGCAGCGGGCGCTGCTCGACGCGCTGCGCGTGAACGATAACGCCACGATCACGCAGTCCTTCCGGGTAATATCATGCGCGGCTGAGGGCCAGCGCGTGCACGTAACCAGCGAGACCGGCGGTACGGCGACCGGCGGCGCGCTGATCGGCGCGGACGGCATCCGCTCGCGAGTGCGCACGGCCATCGGTGTGAGCGAGACCCCGATTTATTCTGGCAAAAGCGCCTGGCGGCTCACCGTCCCGCTGGAAGAGGCGGCCGCGCCGATGCGCCAGCAGGCCGTTGGCCTGTGGCTGTCCCCTCGCGCGCACATGGTGCACTATCCCGTGCGCGGCGGTACGGAGGTGAACGTGGTTGTGATTGTCGATGATCGCAACGCGCCCGAAGGCTGGAACGTGCCCGGCGCTGCGGATGAATTCTTGCCCCATCTGGATGGCTGGCCCGAGACGATCACGGCATTCCTGGCGGGACGCAGCGGCTGGCGACGCTGGGCGCTTTATGACATGGCCCCGCCGCGCCAGTGGGCCTTGGGCCGCATCGCGCTGCTGGGTGATGCCGCGCACCCGGTGCTGCCGTTCCTGGCGTCTGGCGGGGTGCTGGCGATTGAGGATGCCGCTGTCCTGTCAGCCGCGCTCGCCGCGTCGAGAGGTGATGTGGAGGCCGCTTTCGCCGCTTATGCTCGCAAACGCCTGCCGCGCGCTGCGCGGGTTCAGGCGCGATCACGGCGCATGGGCCGTGTGTATCACATGGGCGGGATGATGCGCTGGAGCCGCAATCAGGTTCTGACGACCCAAAGCCCGCAGGATCTGATGCGCCGGAATGACTGGCTCTACCGCTACCGCGCGGACGAGGTGTCCTGAGACGCGTTCGCCTGGAACGGTGTCTCCGGTATCAGGTCGATCGCCTGAGCGAGCACATCGTCGGTTGGCCCGGGCTGCAACAGCGCGTTGGCTGGATAGCCGTTTCCGGAAAAGCCCAGCCGCACGAAGCGCACAGGCGCAGCGCCGCCGCCAGTCTTTACGATCAGATCGCGCCAACCGGCATTGCTGCCCGGCCCAATCTTGACCGGTCCGCGCACGCGGGTCGTCCGCGATACGGCCTCATAGCCGGTTTCGCTCTCTTGAAAGACGATGAAGGAGCAGCCAGTGGTGGTGCACCAGTCAGACCCTGAGAACAGCGCCAGCGCTTCGGGAACGCCGTCGCCGGTGAGATCGACCCCCGCTGTCTCGACGGGGCTTTCCGCGCGGTCCATCTTGATGCGATACCGCTCGACGGCCCGCTGAAGCTTGTTCTCATCGACCGCGGCCAGCGTTGCGCCCGGCTCCGCGCGATCGCTCGAAGGCGGGGCGAGCGTGACGGGACGGTTGGTGGAAAACTCGCTCGGGCCGCTGGTTGGCTGCGTGGTGCAGCCGAGCATCAAGACGGCAGCAGCCGCCGTGGCGGCGAGGCCCTTGGCCCGCGCGCTGGAGCGCAACCCTTTCCCGAATGTTTCAGAGGCCGTCATGCGCCTGCTCGTCTGCGTCCGCGAATCACGGTCATGATACATGCCTTTGGGTTGCGGACAAATGCGCCACAGTTAAGGCGACCACCTCGCAAGGCGGCAACCTCAGCGCGAGGCAGCCTGGCGCTTAACGCCCGAACCAACCACGCCAGCGTCCGCGCGTGCCTTGCTCGCTCGTAGCGTCCTCGCCAGGCGACGACGGCTCTTCCTGCTCGTCGTTGATGCCCGACAGGCGTGAGCGCAACGAATCGCGCGACCGTGCTCCAGCGTCGGTTTCATCATAGTTGCCCGCCCGCGAGCCGCGCAGGGGTGGCAGGATCTGGGCTGTGGAAGTGGCATCGCTATCCTGTTGCGGGTTTGCGTCAGCTTGCTTGCCATTCGGCGCATCCGCGTCCGGCCGCTGGCGCTCGGACGCGCCATTTTCCCTGGTCGCGGCCGCTCTGCGCTGGCGTTTGCGGTCGCGGATGCCGAACAGCCGGCGCACGCGGTCCACAGCCTCATCGGTGGGATCGTCCGGGGCGGGCCGTTGTTTTTGCTCCGCTTTATGCTCAGCAGCCGCTTCGCGCGCTGGGTCGGGTTCAGGCTCCGCCTCAGGCCTTCCAGTCTCCGTTGCCTGGGCCTCGGCCTCGTCGTCCTCTGGCGTCACGTCGCGCATCCGCGTGGATGAGCGCCCCCAGCCGCGCGCCCACGACCGCGCTTGCGCGCGCAGGCCGCCGGGGAAATCCGCGCCCGCCTCCTGTGGCGATGGCGGCGGCAGAAACAGCCGGTGCAGCGGCGATGTCAGCAGGTTGGTGGTCTGCGCGGGCTGAGGTGGCGCGTCGGCCAGCCGGTCCCGCAGACGCTCCAATACCGCGATCAGCACGGACAAGAACCGCACCAGCTCCAGCCGAGCGCGCCGGCGCAGCTTCGCGGTGCCGAGCCGAAGCCGCTCCGAACGCTTTTCAAGCTCCAGCCGCGCGATGAATTGGCGGCCCGAGTCGGTTAACTCTGGTGCGCGGCGCAGTATGTCGGCATAGCGTTGGCGCAGGGCATGCGCTTTGACGAGAAAGTCGTAATGCAGCCCCAGTTCGCCGGCCTCGAAGTCGCGGACGCGCTCGCGGGCGCTGAACGTAGACGCCTTCGCGCGGGCGCGCGCGTCGCGGGCCATTTCCGCCGCGCGGCTGAGGCCTTGAGTTACCCTGTCCGGAAAGCGGTCACTCGCGCGGCGCAGCGATGCCGCGATGCGCTCCACGGCCGGGTGCTCCCGCAAGCCGGCGATGCTGCGGCCGGCGGCCTTCGCGTACTCCGGAGCGCGCCCCGCAGCCCGGCGCAGCCCGGCGACGCGCGGCTTCGGCATTCGAACGCGCGGACGGCGCGCAACCAAAGCGGAGAGACTACGCCTGCCACGCCCGAGCACGGCGGGCACTTCGCGCAGCACCGCCCACAGCGCCGCACCGCCAGCCAGCACGACGCGCCCCACCGCGGCCGCAAGCTGGCCAATAGCGCGGCCGGCGCGCGTGGCCACCTGCGCCAGCCATGCCAAGCCGCGCGGCACGGCGCGCACCCAGCCGACCGGATAGGCGATGATCTCGCGCCAGGTCGGAAACCGCTCACGCTCGCGCTCATCGGCGATCTCGCCCTCAACGCCACTGACGAAGGTCTGCATTCCCTCATCGGCCAGCGACAGACGCAGCGCGATCGGGTCGTCTCTCAGCGGCGCGGCGTCCAGAAACAGCAAGTCCTCGGCATCGCGGCAAAACTCCTCGTAGGAGCCAGGCTCGGAAAATGCCTCGCCGAACACAGCCGGATCGTCGATCAGCAGCACATCCGCCGCCGCCCACATGTCGCGGCGCAGATTGAGGATTTCGGTCAGGGGCGGGCAGTCATCGCGTTTGAGCGCGCGCGATAGCTCGGCGCGCAGCGCGCTGACATCGTCGAAATAGTCGCCGTAGTCACGCACCCGGCTGAGCAGCGCATGTGTTCTCCCTGGACGGTCGGCCATCGCAATCGCCATGCCGGCCGCGCGGATATCGGCAAAAATCTCCGGCGCTTCGCGAATGCGCATCCATGCCTCGTTGGCAAGCGCCAGTTTGCGGCGCTGCTTGCGATGCACGAGCAGGCGATGAAGCCACCAGGCGCCAACGCTCACGATGAGCCAGACGGCAATGATACCGACAACTGAAGTGATCTGCTGCATATTGGGTGATTAGCACATGCGCGCCGTCGCGCCACGCCCCAGATGCCCTTCACGCGACACGAACCCAGGCGAGCGCGAATACCAAACAAGTTTCCACGCAATCCAGGCAAAAACGCGCAATGCGCTGTTGGATCGCGCTCCGCTGAACGCTATGCTTAAACTTGGAAGTCTCTGGGCGTTTGTCATATCACTCGATAGGAGGCCGGCGCGCCAGCGCACCGCAAGGAGGTCAAGCAGATGACCGATAGCAATGACAAGTCCGACCGTTTTGACGTGCTGCGGCAACTGAATGAGATCAGCCGAAGCAACATCTCTTATTTGACAGGAACGCTGCCGCCGTTCGCCGCGGCGCTGGCGAAATGGAATTTGGAGATGCTGCGGTTCAGCGCGCAGCGCGCGCTTGAATACCGCGAGTTGTCGGCTCGCATGACCCAGTGCCGCACGCCTGTTGAGATGTGGAGTGAGCAGAAACGCTTTTTTGAACACATGCAAGGCGAGTATGCCGAGGAGATGGGGCGACTGCTTGATCTGATGAACGGTATCTCGCAGGTGAAGCCCGAGGAGGGTGAGGCCAGCGCGCCGCGCGGAACGGGTAGCCCGGAGCCGAAATCCTCGTCTCAACCGGCCTCCGAGAGTGCGCCTGTCGAAACGCCTGTGCCGTTCGCCAGCGCGGTGGTGGAGCAGTCCACACAGATGATGGATCAGGCCAGCGAAAGCGCCAAAGAAATGGCTGGCGCCGCGGCCGCTGCCGCTGAGCAGGTCGCCGAGGACGCACGCTCGGCCATGGAGCAGGTCGACGAGAACGCCCCGGGCGCGCCACAGGCACAAGCCGCAATTGATGCTGCTGAAGCCGCCGCGAAGACCATTGCCCGTCAGGCGGAGGCGACAGCTGCTCTGGTTGCAGGCAGCGCGGCTGTGTGGGGCACCATGAGCGCCGCCGAGAGCCTGAGCGATAATGATAACCAGGGCGCGGGCGACGAGTATGAGGACGACAGCGACGACGCTGATATGGCTGCGTCGGTGATCGCCGAGCCGTCTCCCGCTGCGGCTTCGGACGATGACGAAGATGAGGTCAGCGCCGGCGACGACGAAATCCAGACCGCCGAGGCCATGCTGTCCGAACCTTCGCCCGAGCAGGATGAAGACGCAGCACAGAGCATGCCAGACGACGACGCTGACGATTCGGATACTGGACCGCACGACGCGCGACCGCCGGAGGATCGGAACTAAAACGCCGTGCCCAGCTCGCCTCGCCGGTCCCGCGCCGACTTGGAAAGATTGGCCGTGTCTCATTGTGTTGATGCGGCAGTGTCACTTTCAACCCGTCCCAACCGCCAAACGAGGAGAACAGGTCATGCAGGAAATGCCGAAAGTGGGCGAGATGCCCGAGCCGATGCGCCAGGTCGTCAAATCCAGTATCGAGCAGGCGCGCAGGGCATTTGAGACCTTCATCGCAGCGAGCCAGCAGGCGATGTCGAATATTGACACGACCGCCTCGCCGGCCTCGCACAGCATGAAGATGCTGAACCAGAAGATCGCCGAATTCACCAAAGTAAACGCGGAAGCGAATTTCGATCTGGCCATGAAGCTGGCTGATGCCAGGGAAATGAAGGATGTCGTTGAACTGCAGAACCAGCATGTTCGCCAGCAGATGGATAACTTCGCCCAGCAGCTGGAGGAACTGCGCCGGCTGACGACCGAGGTCGTGACTGAAGCCGCGTCCAAGGCCTCAACGCAGATGACCCCGGGCGGCTCTAGCTACTGACGCGCACTGCGAAAAGCCGGTTTCGGGCCTCGCTCGGGTTCGGAGCGCGACTCAGGACGCGCCGGGGCCGCGCCATTCCGGCGCGCGGTCCTGCCGGCGTAGAGTATCAGTCGAGCGCGCGGGCTGGGTTCGCACTCGCCCCTCGTCTTCTTGCGACCAGCTGTCAAAATAGGAAGGGTAAGGCCGCTCGCTTTCCCTGGCAGCAGGTTCAGAGGCCGCGCGTGCGGGCGAAGCGCGGTCTGTGCCGGATTCACGCTGTTCGGAGCCTTCCGACGACCTCCCCAGCGCTGCTTCATACACCAGTTGAGCGCCATAATACGCCCGAGCTCCAGCGGCATCCGCAATCGATCCAACATTGTCGCACAACGATGCGTTGCGTTCGCAAAAGCCCGCCACCTTCTGGACCGCATCCGACACGCCGCGATAGAGCTGCTGCTTCTCCTCCGCAGACGAGGGCAGGAACAGTGTGATGATCAGCAAGACAATTGCGAGTCGCATGATAGGCATGACCGGCTTTCCCGTTGGCAAGGCGATGGACGTTATCTTCCGAGCATGAAATACTGTCTATCAGTTGTTGGATAACGTATCTGAAACCAGAACGTGCAAAATTTAGCTGTCTTTTCGTAAAACAGACCTAGTGTGTCGTGAGGGGTGGTGTGGCCGGGTTTGCACATCGGCAAGGGCTGCGAGGGGAGCCAGGAGGGATGACGCCCTTTTCGGCGCGGCTGACCTTTTTTGGATTTGTATGTCTGGCGGGCGCGATCGCCGCGAACGCGCTGTATTTTCAGGAACCGCTGGAGAACAGGCTGCAGTCCACTGGCTCGGTATCGGAGCCCGAAACACGCGACAGTCTTCCACGCGCTCCGCAGAGCGCGGCCGAGAAGCCAGCCCAAGCGGCCGCGAAGGGTGATCTGCAGCCGATCGCCGGGAGCGCCGATCAGAAGCGGCCCACAATGCCGCGCGCCCAGCCCAGCCGCCAAGCCAACCAAGGCACGACGCCCACGGCGGACCGTGCGGTCATCCGTGCCATCCAGCGCGAACTGGCTTACCGCAACTATGTCGTCAATCGCCGCGATGGCCAGCTCGAAACATCGACAAGGCTCGCGATCCTGAACTACCAGTACGACAACGGCATGGTCTTGACGGGTCAGCCTTCGCAAAGTCTATTGGAGGGCATTCTCTTCGGCCCGTTGCAGGCCGCGCCCGACAGTGGTCGCGCCGAGCGTCTGGAAGCCGACCAAGCCCTTGTCTCACGCGTCCAGCGCATTCTTTCGCGCCTCGGCTTTGGCAATCTGCAGGACCATGGCCGCCTTGAAGCCGATACCCGCGAGGCGCTGCGGGCGTTCGCCGCGTTCAGCGACCTGCCGCGGGATGGCCGCTTATCGTCACGGCTACTGCTGGCGCTGGCTGACGTAACGGATGAACCGCTGGCTGGCCGGGGCATCGCGGTATCCAGCGATGTCAACTGAACTGCGTGAGGGCTGTGGACGCGGCGGGCCATATACGGCTAAAGTCTTAGGCATGAAGTGCCAACACTTCCCGGAAGCGCTGGGGTTAATGCGGGATAGCTTTCGCTGATGAAGGATCATCACCTCGTTGTCGTTGACGACCATCCGCTGTTTCGCGATGCCCTGAAGCAAATCCTGAGCGGCTCAGTCACCGGCCTCAAGATCAGCGAAGCTGGCTCCTTCGACCGACTGACCGAGGCAATCGAGTCCGAAACCGACTTCGACCTTGTGTTGCTCGACCTGGCGTTGCCCGGCGCTGACGGGCTTTCAGCGCTGATCCAGTTGCGAGTCCGCTATCCCGAGTTGCCTGTTGTTGTCGTTTCGGCCAGCGAGGCGCCCACCACCGTGCGCCGCTGTCTCCAGCTTGGCGCGCTCGGTTTCATTCCGAAGAGCCTCTCGGCAGACCGCATACGCGCGGCGGTCGAGGCGGTGCTGGACGGGCGCATCTGGACCCCGGCGGAGATTGATCTTGACGGCTCGGAAACCGAAGAAGTCTCGGAACTTCTCTCGCGCATGGCGACGCTTACGCCGCAGCAGGTGCGTGTCCTGGCCATGCTGTCGGAAGGGCTGCTGAACAAGCAGATCGCCTACAAGCTGGGCGTTTCAGAAGCGACCGTGAAGGCCCATGTCTCCGCCATCCTGCAAAAGCTGGGGGTCGACAGTCGCACTCAAGCAGTCATCGCCATGAACAAGATCGATAGCCTCGATCCGCGCACTGTCGAGACGGGTGGTTAACGCACCTGTTGATCGCCTGCTCCGTAAACGCTTGATTCGCGCGCTTCAAGCACTGGTGTATGACCGCGGAATCGGGGAGTTTTCTAGACAATCGGGGTGGCGATCCGCAACGCACCGGCACCGTCCCGCACATGAAGCCGGCGATACATCACCGCGTCAGTCAAGCACTTTTCGCGCTTGCTTTGCATCTCTAAAACGCTAGGATCGCGGTTCTCGGGGGCTCGTGACCATAGCGCCACAATTCGTGCAGATTTCAGGCGTGATCATCCTGGCGGAGTCATTCATGACGGCCTTGGAGGTATAAGGTAGATGGCAACCATCGCATTGGTTGACGACGACAAGAATATCCTGACCTCGCTGCGAATGCTGCTCGAGTCCGAAGGCTATAAGATCGACGCATACACTGACGGCATGTCCGCTCTCGATGGCCTGAGTGATTCGCCGCCTGATATCGCCATCGTCGATATCAAGATGCCGCGGATGGACGGGATGGAACTGCTGCGGCGGTTGCGCCAGAAATCCGACATTCCGGTGATTTTTCTGACCTCCAAAGACGACGAAGTCGACGAACTTTTCGGCTTGCGCATGGGCGCGGACGACTTCATCCGCAAACCTTTCTCGCACCGACTGCTCGTGGAGCGCGTCAAAACGGTGCTACGCCGCTCCGAGCCGCGCGGCAGCTCTCCAGGCGTGGTCGAGGGCAAGTCGGTGCTTGAGCGCGGCAAGCTGAAGATGGACCCGGAGCGGCACACTTGCGTGTGGGACGGCAAGCCGGTGACGCTGACTGTAACGGAATTCCTGATCTTGCAGGCGCTGGCCCATCGGCCCGGCGTTGTGAAAAGCCGCGACGCGCTGATGGATGCGGCCTATGATGACCAGGTTTACGTGGACGACCGCACGATCGACAGTCACATCAAGCGGTTGCGGAAGAAATTCAAGATGGTCGATGACGACTTCGACGTGATCGAAACGCTGTACGGCGTGGGCTACCGCTTCAAGGAAGCGTAAGGCATCGGCTGCAGCTCTCGCTTGCGGCGGGTAGACGGCGCGACCTGCGCGCGACAAAAAACGGGTGGGATAGAATGGCCGTTGACATAGGCAAAAGCTTGCAATCGGGCATTGGTTTTCGGCTCCCGGCATTGAGCTGGCGCGCGAGTCGCCGGCAGATTGGCCGTCTTGGTCTCAAGCTCAGCTTCCATTCCATCGCGCTGCGGATACTCGTTTTGAACTTCGTCGCGCTGCTCTTTCTCGTGGGCGGTATCATCTGGCTCAATCAGGTGCGCGAAGGGCTCGTAGAGGCCCGGATCAACAGTCTTGAGACCCAGGGCGAGATCATGGCGCAGGCGATTGCACAGACCATCGCCGCGAACACCCCCAGCGCCGCAACCTCTGCCAACACCGGAACCGACTTCAGCGCAGCCAGCTTTAGCGCGCAAGACGCCGACCTGAGCGGCATGGGGTTCAGGCTCGACCCGGAACAGATTTCGCCGTTTCTGAAGCGCATGGTAGAGCCGACCAATGCGCGTGCGCGCGTGTACGACGGCGATGGCAATCTCCTGCTTGACAGCCAGAGCTTGTATGCGCGCGGGGCGATCATGCGCTATCAACTTCCGCCCCTTCAAACGGACGAGGCCGGCCTGCTGGAGCGCGCATGGAGCTGGATACAGGCGCAGTTCCGAAGCCAGCAGCTCCCGCTGTACAAGGATGTCGGCGCCGACAACGGCAGGGCGTATCATGAAGTGCAGATGGCCCTGAATGGCCAGCCAGCGCCTATCGTGCGCGTTGACGAGCACGGCGAGACAGTGATCAGCGTTGGCGTGCCTATTCAGCGGCTGCAGCAGGTGTCGGGCGCATTGATGCTCTCGACGCGCGGCGGCGACATCGACCAGGTGATTGCGCAACAACGCGCCTCCATCATCTATATGGCCGGCTTCGTCAGCCTCGTGACGCTTGTATTGTCGCTCATCCTTGCGGCCACGATCGCCGGGCCGATGCACCGCCTCGCCAAGGCGGCCGAGTATGTCCGCCGCGACGTCAAGACCAAGCGCAAAATCCCGGATTATTCGCACCGCCGCGATGAAATCGGCCACCTGTCGCGGGCGCTCAATGACATGACGGCGGCGATCTACCGGCGCATGGAAGCGATTGAGACCTTCGCGGCGGATGTTGCGCATGAGTTGAAAAACCCGCTGTCCTCGCTACGCAGTGCCGCCGAACTTCTGCCCCGCGCCAAGAACGAGGAGCAGCGACACGAACTCGTGCGGATTATCGGCGATGACGTACAGCGGCTCGACAGGCTGATCTCCGAAATCTCCGACGCCTCGCGCCTCGACGCGGAACTGGCGCGCGAGCGGGCGAAGCCGCTGAACGTTGCGAACCTGCTGATCGGCGTGTCCAATGTAAACAATGGCTTTCACCGCGAGGACCACCCAGCGATCGAGCTGCAGATAAACGGCGTCACGAATGATCAGGCAGCGCGCTATTCACGGATGTTCATGGTCAACGGTCATGAGACCCAGCTGACGCGCGTGCTGACGAACCTGCTCGATAATGCGGCGTCCTTCTCGCCGGAGAACGGCAAAATCATGCTGACGATGCGCCGGGTGCCCAAGACGCGGGAGATCGAGATCCTGGTCGAGGATGAGGGGCCGGGCATCAACAATCAGGACCTGGAGAAGATCTTCAACCGCTTTTACACCGACCGGCCCGAAGAGCATGGCTCGGGCAAGAACTCCGGTTTGGGACTGCACTTGGCGCGGCAGATTGTCGAGGCGCATGGCGGGCGCATCTGGGCGGAGAACCGCTCGCTGCCGCGCTCGCAGGTCGGGGCTGCGCGAACTCCGCAGCGCGGCGCACGCTTCGTGATCCGCCTGCCCGCCGCGTGACGCGATGTCAGCCGCGACCGAAGAGGGCGGCGACGCAGTCCGGATGCATGCGACCTGCGTGGCGATCGGCGGCAACGGCGTGCTGCTACGCGGACCGCCCGGCTCCGGCAAATCCGATCTGGCATTGCGGCTGATCGCCGGACCGCCGCTCGAAGGTCACGGCTCGGCCTGTCTGGTCGCTGACGATCAGGTCGCGCTCAACAAGGAAAACGGCCGCGTGATTGCCCGCGCGCCCGCGCGCACAGCGGGGCTCCTCGAAATCCGCGGCGTGGGTATTCGGCGCGTACCGTCCAGCGAAGCCGCGCGAGTGGTGCTGATTGTTGATCTGGTTTCGGCCGACGCCGTGCCGCGACTGCCACCTGAGCCGCTGCTGAGCGAGACCTTGCTGGGCCTACCCACGCCGGTTGCCGCGCTCGCGCCGTTCGAGGCGTCCGCGCCGCTCAAGCTGCGCCTGCTCATGGGTGCCTGGAGCGCCGAAAGCGCTTAAGCGGTCAAGCAGCCTGCTTCGCCTGTCCCGCCAGGCTCGCCAGCTCCCGTGCCAGCCAGCGCGCGCCTTTGAGCCGATCCTCGATACTGTCCCAATCCGCCTTGTAGAGCAGCTTATGGTCGGCTTGAAGCTTGGTGCGCGACGAGTTTGCGTTGATGAAGCTCACCAGTCCTGCCGGATCGGCGAAGCTGTTGCCGCGGAACGCGACGACCGCGCCTTTCGGGCCGGCCTCCAGGGTCGCGATACCAGCCGCCCGGCAAAGCCCCTTGAGCTTCACAACCTCCAGAAGCTGCTTGACCTCGTCCGGCAGCGTGCCGAAGCGGTCGGCCAACTCGGCGGCGAAGCTGTCGATGTCGGTTTGCTCGGTCAGGTTGGCCAGCCGGCGATACAGGCCCAGCCGTACCTGCAGATCGGGCACGTAGGCTTCCGGGATCAGCACGGCCATGCCTAGCGAAATCTGCGGCGACCACTGATCGCCTGCCGTATCCGGCGCATCGCCTTCGCGCAGTGCGGCGACTGCCTCCTCCAGCATCGATTGATAAAGCTCGAAGCCAACATCGCGGATATGCCCGGACTGCTCGTCGCCCAACAGGTTGCCTGCGCCGCGAATATCGAGGTCGTGGCTGGCCAGCGTAAAACCCGCGCCGAGCGTGTCGAGCGAGTGCAGCACCTTGAGGCGCTTTTCCGCGCCTGCGGTCAGCTTGCCGTTGGCAGGGATTGTCAGCATGGCATAAGCGCGCGTTTTCGACCGCCCGACGCGTCCGCGAAGCTGGTAAAGCTGCGACAGGCCGAACATGTCGGCGCGGTGGACGATGAGCGTGTTCGCGCTCGGCACGTCGAGGCCCGACTCAACGATCGTGGTGGACAACAGCACGTCGATCTGCCGGTCATAGAACGCGCTCATCACGTCTTCGAGCTGCGTCGGGGTCATCTGGCCATGCGCGATCTGAAATTTCAGCTCCGGCACATGCTCGCGCAGGAAGCCTGCGACCTCCTCCAGGTCGGAGATGCGCGGGCAGACATAAAACGTCTGGCCGCCGCGATACCGCTCGCGCAACAGCGCCTCGCGCAGCACCAGCGGGTCGAATGGCGTGACGAAGGTGCGCACGGCCAGCCGGTCCACCGGCGGCGTGGCGATGATCGACATTTCGCGCACGCCGGTGAGCGCAAGCTGCATGGTGCGCGGGATCGGCGTGGCAGTCAGCGTCAGGACGTGGACATCAGATTTCAGCTCCTTGAGCCGCTCCTTGTGGCGCACGCCAAAATGTTGCTCCTCGTCGATGATGAGCAGGCCGAGATCGCTAAAGCCGATCGACTTTGCCAGCAGCGCATGCGTGCCGACGACAATGTCGATTTGGCCAGACTGCAAGTCGGCGCGGACCTGAGCCATCTCCTTGGTGCTCACCATTCGCGAGGCTTGCGCGATGCGCACCGGCAAGCCGGCGAAGCGTTCGGTGAAGGTCTTGTAGTGCTGGCGCGCGAGCAGCGTGGTCGGCACGACAACCGCCACCTGCTTGCCATTCATGACGGCGGTCAGTGCGGCACGCAGCGCCACCTCAGTCTTGCCGAAGCCGACATCGCCGCAGATCAGCCGGTCCATTGGCGTGCCCTTCGACAGGTCTTCGAGCACCGCGTCTATGCTGCTCTGCTGGTCCTCGGTCTCATCAAAGCCGAAGCGCGCGCAAAACTCCTCGTACAGCCCATCCGGCGGGTCGAGCACCGGCGCGCTGCGCGTGGCGCGCTGGGCGGCGATCTCGATCAATTGCCCGGCCATCTCCAGCACGCGCTTTTTCAGCCGCGCCTTGCGAGCCTGCCACGCGCCACTTCCAAGCCGGTCAAGCGCGATACCAGCCTCGTCCGAGCCGTAGCGGCTTAAAAGCTCGATGTTCTCGACCGGAAGAAACAGCTTGTCGCCGCCGTGATACTCAAGTTCGAGGCAGTCATGCGGCGCGCCCGCGGCGTCTATCGATTTCAGCCCGATGAAGCGCCCGATACCATGGTCGGCGTGCACGACCAGATCGCCAGGCGCCAGGCTCGCCGCCTCGCTGATCACTTCGGAATGCTTGCGGGGTTTGCGCCGCCGCACCAGCCGATCTCCGAGGATGTCCTGCTCCGCGATGACAGCAAGGCCGGGCATCTCGAAGCCGCTCTCCAGCCCCAGCACAGCCAGCGCGGCATATTTCGGCGGCAGAGCCTGCGCCTCGGGGTAGCTGTCCGCGGGCGCGCGCAGTTCCAGCCCGTGCGTGCTCAGCAGCTCGCCCAGCCGCTCGCGTGAGCCGCGTGACCAGCCCGCGACGATGACACGCTTGTCCGCCTTCTGCAGCTTGCGGATATGCGCCACGACTTCATCAAAGAGGCCTTCGGCATTGCGCGCGCGCTCCGGCGCGAAGTTGCGCCCGCCCTTGCCCTCCAGATCGACGACGGGCACGCCGACTTGCGTCTCGGGCGCGCTGTAGGGCGAGATGATGCGGCTCGGTCGGCTGGCAAGTTCGCCGTCCCACTGCGCCTGATCGAGGAACATCAGCTTGGGCGGCACCGGCTGGTAGCGCGCCGCGCCGAATGCCTTTTGCTCCAGCGCGCT
>CAZNGB010000012.1:0-28325 GCA_964572465.1 uncultured Hyphomicrobiaceae bacterium | reverse complement strand
ACCAGCGCCGCATTCGCCTGGACATTGATCCCCGGCGCGGCCGCCGCCGCAGCGGAGTTCCAGAACATCGAGCTGATATCATCGCCCGCCGCAGCGCCGGCAAACGACATCCCCTGATAATACGACGACTGCTCGCGCACGGCGAAAGCGCCCGCATGCGCCGACGTGCTCAAGACGAGACCCGCGCACAAAGCGGCGCCCGCGACGCTCCAGCGCATGAGTGTTTTGGCTTGCGTCATGATGTTTCCTCTCCCTCAAACCGGGCCTGCGCTCGGCGCTAGCGACCTTTGACCAGCCGCCGTTTTTGCTTGTGCGGCAAGTCTATTTCATCTCGACGGCAGCCTGCCAAGCAGCCGAGTTGCGATGTTGCGCTGCAAAAATGCGCCTGATGGTTGCAATTTGTGACGTTGGCGTTACGCGGCGTGACAGTTTCATGACAATCCACGCGCCCAGAACGATCCGCACACCAAGGACATGAGACGCCCTCGGGTAGAGTTAGCAAAAACAACCTGAGATTGTATAAGATTTATAGCGCCAGCGATCGTCGCGTAGCTTTTTGGTAGCTGCTGTTGCGCATACGCAACTCAATATTCGCGTAGCGGAGCTGCCTGCCTGATGCGTCAAGTGATTGGCTTAAGCGTTAGCCCGCCTTCAGTCCGCCCGCTCATAGGTCCAGATCGCTGCCGGCGGCAGGTTGGCCCAGACGAGACAGCGCCGCTGCGCGCGCAGTCCAAGCGCCCTTGCCAGCCGCAGCGGCACAGGACTGCTCTCGCGATAGGTGAACTGCACGAACACGCCGCCTGGCGCGAGCACCTGGAAGCTGCTCTTCATGATCGAGCGGATCATCGGCTTGGGAAACAGACGCATGGGCAAGGTCGAGACGATCGCGCCGACCCTGGGTCCCTCATGTTCGCGCCAGAGTTGGGCAAGCTCCTGCGCCGGCGCGACCATGACATCGACGCGCGGAAAACTGCGCCTGAGGTGGCTACCCAGTGCAGGGTCCAGTTCCACAAGGGTCAGATTGTCTTCGCGCACGCCATTGCGGATAAGCTGCCGGGTCACCGCCCCAGTGCCTGCACCCAGTTCGATGACGTGCGGGGCCGGGCGCGAGACGATGGCCTCGGTCATTGCGCGGCCAACGAAGGGGCTGGAGGGAAACAGGCTGCATATCTGCCGCGGGTTGCGTAGCGAACGCCCCCAGAACAGTAAAGGGCCTTGCGCGCGTGACGCCAGTTGTTCGAGCTGTTCGTTCATTTGCGCGCTTTACCCTCTATTTACATGGCCGACAGGGTTGGTGTGCCCTGCTGGCAACCCCGTTGGCGAGCGCCGGACTCTGGGGTGCGGACCCTCGCGGGTTGAACTGTAAACCATTTATCGTCTACTGCGCCTTAGCGCCACGGCGCTGTTTCGCCGCATCGAGCTCCCCCGCTTCTGGGAAAGGGGAAGCCGGCATGCACGCTGCAGGGCCTATCGGACCCGCCGAGCAAGGTCCCGAGCCGCCCTTTCTGCGTGCGCAAGTGCTGCGTAGAATGGTCATCAAGAAAGGTTCAAGTGTGATAGGCTGGGCCTGATCGGCCGAAAATACGTCAAGCCTGCCAGAACGACAAGGGGCAACGCAGCGGGCCTCAAGCGCTCGGGGCATGGATTCTCTGGCGACTATACTTATCTCTCGTCAGATCGTCTGAACCCGACGCAATACGGTCCGGAATGAACAAGAAAGATGACGATGCCAATCCGTCCCCGCTGGACGACAATCAGCCCGAAGAAGAGGTTCGTATGACGCGTTTCGTTCTTGGTGAAATACGGCGTTATGTCATGTTGACCATGGGGCTGTTCTTTCTCATCGCTGGCATGATCGTGCTGCCGCTGCCACTACCGTTCGGCGCGGCGATGATACTGATCGGGCTGTCGTTGCTGATCATCAATAGCGAATTCGCGCGGGCCAAATTTCTCAATCTGCGCGCGCGCTGGACCGGTATGGACAACTGGCTGCGCTCCGTTGAGCATCGGCTGCCGCGTTCGCTACGCAATGCTATCACCCCCGATGATAGCGACCAGGGCGGCTTCCGCTCTGAGTAAGCCGTGACCGGGCATCGATCGAAAAACACCGCACCGCTCAATTTCCGCCTTGATCGTGAGGACACAAGCAGCGACAGGTATGCTTTCGGGAAGTGCATTCCTCACCTTTACACGCTAAGAAGGGGCCGGCGCTCGCGACCGTGCGGTCAGTTGCGCGCCTGTCCTGACACGGCACAGCGCCATAACGGCCGGGAGAGAAAGTGATGGCGGAAACAATGAGAAGCGCGCAGACGGCGTTGGATATCGCGCATCGCGACATGGCGAACGCGATCCGCGCGCTGTCGATGGATGCGGTCCAGGCGGCTAATTCGGGGCATCCGGGCATGCCGATGGGCATGGCCGACGTGGCCACGGTGCTGTTTCGCCAGTTTCTCAAGTTCGACGCCGCCAACCCGGACTGGCCGGATCGCGATCGTTTCGTGCTGTCCGCCGGTCATGGTTCCATGCTGCTTTACAGCCTTCTATATCTGACCGGTTATCCCGGTATGGATATTGGCCAGCTCAGGAACTTCCGCCAACTCGGCTCGCACACCGCCGGTCATCCGGAATATGGCGATGCGCCAGGCATCGAGACGACGACCGGGCCACTCGGCCAGGGCTTGGGCAACGGCGTCGGCATGGCGCTGGCGGAGCGGCTGCTGAACGCGCGCCACGGCGGCGATATCGTCGATCACTTCACCTATGTTCTGGCGGGCGACGGCTGCCTGATGGAGGGCGTCAGCCATGAGGCCATATCGCTGGCTGGCCACTTGAAGCTCGGCAAGTTGATCGTTTTGTTCGACGACAACCACATCTCGATCGACGGGCCGACCGATCTCGCCGTTTCCGACGACCAGATCGCGCGCTTTGCCGCGTCCGGCTGGCACACCACCCGCGTTGACGGCCATGACCCGGAGGCGGTCGCCGCAGCGATTGAAGCCGCGCGCGATGAGACAGGCCGGCCCTCGCTGATCGCCTGCCGCACCGTGATCGGCTACGGCGCGCCGAACAAGCAGGGTACGGCCGACACCCATGGCGCGCCGCTTGGCGAGGATGAGATTGCCGCTGCCCGTGACGCGCTCGGCTGGGCCTATCCGCCGTTCGAAGTCCCGGAGCATATCCTCAGCGCATGGCGCGAGATTGGTGTGCGCGGACGCGCCGCGTTCCAGGCATGGCAGGCCGCTGCAAGCCGACTGAGCGAACAGGAGCGCGCGCGCCTCCATGACCCAATCGACGAGCCGACGCGAACGGACATCGCGGCGGTGGTCCGCAAGGTGAAGGCCGATTTCAGCGCGGGGGCCGAAAAACTCGCCTCGCGCAAATCTTCACAACAGGTGATCGAAGCGCTCGTCCCGGCCGTCCCGGCGCTGATCGGCGGCTCGGCGGACCTGACCGGCTCGAATGGCACCAAGACCAAGCAGCACCAAGACGTATCGGCAGACGACTTCTCCGCGAATTACATCCACTACGGTGTGCGCGAGCACGGAATGGCCGCTGCGATGAACGGCATGGCGTTACATGGCGGCGTGGCGCCTTATGGCGGAACATTCCTCGTGTTCACCGACTACTGCCGCCCGTCGATCCGCCTGTCCGCGCTGATGGGTCAGCGGGTCATCTATGTCATGACGCACGACTCCATCGGGCTGGGCGAAGACGGCCCGACGCACCAGCCGATCGAGCATCTGGCGGCGCTGCGGGCGATGCCGAACCTGAACGTTTATCGCCCGGCGGATTCGGTGGAATGCGCGGAAGTCTGGGAGCTGGCGCTGAACAGTGCGGATACGCCGTCGATCCTCGCACTGACCCGCCAAGGCCTGCCCCTGCTGCGCGGCGCGCACGATGACGCAAATCTCTGCGCGCGCGGCGCCTACGTGCTGCGCGAGGCGGATGGCGGGCGCGACGTAACGCTGTTGGCGACCGGCTCTGAGGTCGCGCTGGCCGTGGAGGCCGCGGATCGTCTGGCCGGTGAGGGGATCCGCGCCGCGGTCGTGTCGATGCCTTGCTGGGAACTGTTCCGGGCGCAGCCTGCCGACTACCGCGAGCATGTGCTCGGCGCGGCCCCGCGCGTCGGCGTCGAAGCCGCTGTTGCGCTCGGCTGGCACGAATGGCTCGGTGCAGCGGGCCGGTTTGTCGGTATGGACAGCTTCGGCGCATCCGGGCCTGCTGGCGACCTGTTCAAGCATTTTGGCATCACTGCCGAGCGGGTGGCGGACGAGGCGCGCGCTGCAATCGCGCAGGCTTAAGCGGAGCGGATAGCGATGCTTGAGACGATCAATCGAATTGGCACGGCGGACGTGGGGGGCAAGCGCGTGCTGGTTCGCGCCGATCTCAATGTGCCGATGGTGGACGGCAAGATCACGGACGCCACGCGCATCGCGCAGCTCTTGCCGCTGATCCGCGACCTGTCGCAGCGCGGCGCGAGCGTCGTAGTGATGTCGCATTTCGGAAGGCCCAAGGGCGCGCGCGTGCCGGAGTTGTCGCTGAAGCCGGTGGCCGAGGCGATGGCCCAGATGCTCGCGCCGATCAGCGTGAGTTTTGCGCCGGACTGCGTCGGCGACGCGGCGGAGGCTGCCATTGATGCGCTTGAGCCGGGCGGCGTCTGCGTGCTTGAAAACCTGCGCTTCCACGCGGGCGAGGAGGCCAACGACCGAGACTTCGCCGCCGCGCTGGCCGAACTCGGCGATATCTATGTCAACGATGCCTTCTCTGCCGCGCACCGCGCGCACGCCTCAACCGAAGCCATCGCGCTTCTTCTGCCCGCCTATTCCGGCCCGGCGATGATGGCCGAGATCGAGGCGCTGACGCTGGCGCTGGAGCAACCGCGCCGGCCGGTCGCCGCAATCATCGGCGGGGCGAAGGTCTCGACCAAGATCGACGTGCTGTCGAACCTGGTCGCGAAGGTCAACCTGCTGGTGATCGGCGGGGCGATGGCCAACACCTTCCTCCACGTCGAGGGGCGCAATATCGGCAAGTCGCTGCATGAGCCGGACCACGCTGACACCGTTGAGCAGATCATCACGAACGCTACCGAAAGCGGCTGCCAAATCGTCCTGCCGCGCGACGGGGTGATCGCGGCGGAACTGCGCGAAGGCGTAGCCACCGACGTGCGCGATGTGACGGATATCCCCGCCGATGCTATGATCCTCGATATCGGGCCAGCTTCGGTAGCAGATATCTGCGAGCGGCTAGCTGGCTGCCATACAGCGCTGTGGAACGGGCCGCTCGGCGCTTTCGAGGTCGCGCCATTCGATGAAGGCACGGTTGCGGTCGCCCGCGAGGTGGCGCGGCTGACGCGCGAAAGCGGCCTGACCAGCATTGCCGGCGGCGGCGACACGGTGGCGGCGCTGAACGCGGCCGGGGTCACTGAGGCGTTTTCGTATGTTTCAACCGCGGGCGGCGCCTTCCTGGAATGGTTGGAGGGGCGCGAATTGCCGGGCGTGACCGCGCTGGCCCGCGCCTGAGTTAATGGGAGGATTATCATGGCACGAGTAACACTGAGACAGCTCCTCGATCACGCCGCCGAGCATGGCTATGGCGTGCCCGCTTACAACATCAACAACATGGAGCAGGGCCTGGCGATCATGCAGGCCGCGCAGGACACGCAGTCGCCGGTCATCATCCAGGCGAGCCGCGGCGCGCGCAAATACGCTGGCGATTTCATGCTCGCCAAGCTGATCGACGGGCTCGAAGCGCTTTACCCGGACATCCCGATCTGCCTGCACCAGGACCACGGCAACAACCCCGCCACCTGCCTGTCCGCGATCCAGCACGGTTTCACCTCGGTGATGATGGACGGTTCGCTGGAAGAAGACGCCAAGACCCCAGCCTCTTACGATTACAACGTCGAAGTGACCAAGAAAGTCACGGAAATGGCCCACTGGGTCGGCGCGAGCGTCGAGGGCGAGTTGGGATGCCTTGGCTCGCTGGAAACCGGCGAGGGGGAGGCCGAGGACGGTCACGGCTTCGAGGGTGCGCTGTCCCGTGACAAGCTGCTGACCAACCCCGATGAGGCGAAGCAGTTCGTCGCGGAGACCAAGGTGGACGCGCTCGCCGTCGCGATCGGCACCAGCCACGGCGCTTACAAGTTCACGCGCAAGCCGACCGGGGAAATCCTGGCGATGGATGTCATCGAGGCGATTCATGAGCGCCTCCCGAACACGCATATTGTCATGCACGGCTCAAGCTCGGTGCCGCAGGAGCTTCAGGACATGATCAATCAGTATGGCGGCGACATGCGCGAGACCTACGGCGTGCCGGTCGAGGAGATCGTGCGCGGCATCCGCCACGGCGTGCGCAAGGTGAACATCGACACCGACCTGCGCATGGCCGCTACGGCCACGATCCGCAAGGTGTTCCACGAAAACCCGGCGGAGTTTGACCCGCGCAAATACCTCAAGCCCGCGATGGACGCGATGCAGAAGGTCTGCGCGGAGCGCTTCGAGGCGTTCGGCACGGCGGGCAACGCGCCGAAGATAAAGCCGATCCCGATGGCGGAGATGGCGAAGCGCTATGCCGACGGCGCGCTCGACCCGCGGATTGGCTCGGCGCGCGCGGCCTGAGGCATAAGCGGGCCATGAACGTTTGCTATGCGCCAGATCGTGGCCCGCATTGGCCCCGCGCCGTGGTATTCGACCTCGACGGCACGCTGATCGACAGCATCGGCGACATCGCAGACGCGCTCAACGCCACGCTCGCGACGCGCGGCCTTCCCGCCCTGCCCGAGGATCAGATCAAGCAGATGGTCGGCGCGGGCGTGCCCGAGCTCGTGCGCCGGGGCTTGTCAGCGCATGGCGTCGATGCGGACGATATCGAGCCGTTCGTGCGGGAATTGGTCGAACGCTATTCGGCCAAGCCGGTGGCCTGCACGCGGCTTTATGATGGCGGCGCCGAGCTTCTCACCCGGCTAAGGGCGCGCGGCGTCAAACTCGCCATCTGCACCAACAAGCCGCAAGCGATTACAGAGCTGGTGCTCACAGAGCTCGGCATTGCGGCGCACTTTGGCGCCGTGGTCGGCACAACACCCGATCTGCCGCGCAAGCCCGACCCGGCGATGCTGCGCGCGGCGCTGGACCGGCTCGGCGTTGCGGCGTTCGACGCCATCATGATCGGTGATAGCGCTTCGGATGTCGGCGCGGCGCGGGCGCTCGGCGTGCCGATCATCGTGCTGCGCTCGGGCTATGGCAATGGCGCGCCCGAAGACCTGGGCGCTGATGCGCTGATCGACTCGCTGAGCGAAGTGCAAGCCGCGATCGACGCGCTGTGACGCGACATATCGCAAACTGCGCGGAATTGGTGCATTCTTGAGCGGATGAGGAGCCGGGATCCATACATGTCTGCGCCGATGCGCATGAGCACGCGCGCGCGCCATCTTGCGGCAATGTTGATCGTCGCGCTGACCATTCCGTTGGCCGCCACGGCGCAGGAGGCCCCGCGCGCCGAGCCGGTCCAGCCGCCTGAGGGACACCCGCTCTCCGAGCTTTATTCCGGCTATCGCTATCAGCCTGAATACGTGCGGGAAATCCAGGACGAGGACATCAAGAACCCCGGCACCCTGTGGCGCGATTATGGGCGCCAGCTCTGGTCTGTGAGAGAAGGCGAGGCGGGCCGGTCATGCGCGGACTGCCATAACGTGGCGGAAAAGGCGATGCTCGGGGTGGGCGCGCGCTACCCAAGGTTTTCCCCGCCTGAGGGCAAGCCGATCACGCTGTCCCAGCAGATCAATTTGTGCCGCACGCTGAACATGAAGGCGCAACCCTGGCCGCGCGGCTCGGACGCGCTGGTCGCCATGACGGCCTATGTGCGCTCGCGATCGCGGGGCATGCCCGTGCGCGTCAAGACAGATGGGCCGGCCAAGCCATTCTTCGATGCGGGGCGGGATTATTACTATGCCGCCCGCGGCGAGCGCGGCCTCTCCTGCGCGGCGTGTCACGAGCGCAGCGCGGGCGCGCGGCTTGATGCTGCAACACTGAGCCAGGGCCCAATACTGAGCCAGGGCCAAAGCAACGGCTTCCCGGCCTACAAGATCGCAACAGAGCGCGTGGAGCCGCTGCATCGCCAGTTTCAGCGCTGTAACGCCAGGGTCGGGGCGCAGCCGCTGGCGCTCGGCGCCGATCCATATGTCAATCTGGAGCTATATCTGGCGTGGCGCGGTATCGGGCTGCCGGTGGAGACGCCGGCGGTGCGAAACTAAAGCGCCGATGAGCCAAGAAACGGATAACATCATGAGCATACCCAATGTCCTTACGATCGCTGGCTCGGACTCCGGGGGCGGTGCGGGCATTCAGGCGGACCTCAAGACCTTCGCTGCGCAGCGGACCTATGGTGCTTCGGTCATCACCGCCATAACGGCGCAGAACACTCAGGGCGTGCGCGCTGTGCATCAGGTGCCGCCTGAGATGATCAGCGCCCAGATCGCGGCGGTGTTCGACGACCTGCAGATCGCGGCCATCAAGATCGGGATGATCGGCAACGCCGAGGCGGTCGAGGCGGTTGCTGCTGCGCTGGAGCAGGCTTCAGGCATACCCATCGTGCTCGACCCGGTGATGGTCGCCGCAAGCGGCGATCCGCTGTTGGAGGCTGGGGCAGAGGCGGTCTTGAAGGCGCGGCTATTGCCGCTGGCGGACATTCTGACACCGAATCTGCCGGAGGCGGCGCGCTTGCTTGGCGCGGAGCGCGCTGAGGATGAGGGCGCGATGCGAGATCAGGCGGAGGCGTTGGCGGGATTTGGGCCAAAGGCGGTGCTGGTCAAAGGCGGGCACGGTACTGGCGACGAGGCGCTCGACATTCTGTTCGATGGGCGCGATTTCGCACGCTTCACGGCCCTGCGCGTTCCTACGCGCAATGTGCATGGCACGGGCTGCACGCTGTCATCGGCGATCGCAGCGCTTCTGGCGCGCGGGTTCTCGCTGCACGAGGCCGTGCGCGAGGCGAAAATGTATCTCACCAGCGCGCTGTTGGAAGCAGACACACTCAATGTCGGCGAGGGCGCTGGCCCGCTCCATCACTTCTACGCGCTGTGGGGGGCGGCCGGCGACGCGTAGCCGGGCCACCTGTATCGCCCGCTCAGGCCGACATCGAGAGATTGATCGCCTTGGGCCCTTTGCCGCGCGGGTCCGGCTCGGTTTCGAAGGCGACGCGCATGCCCTCGTCAAGTGCCGGCAGGCCGGACCGCTCCACGGCCGAAATGTGGACAAACACGTCCTTCCCACCCTCATCAGGTGTGATGAACCCGTAACCCTTGGTCTGGTTGAAAAACTTGACCGTGCCGGTCTGCTGCATGACGTCTCTCCTGGTCCCCACGACACTCTCGCGACGCAGCGCGCGCCACGTCGGGATCACATGGCCGGCACGTCTGGAAACGGGGAGAGACTTGACAGCGCCCCGCGCGAGCGCGGAGTTAGGCTCAGTTCATCCACCGGGTCGAGAATGCCGCCCGATGCGCGTAATATGCAGGATTTCAGGCATTGCGACAAGCAGATTCGGGCGGGAATGCATGGCTCATCTCTGACTTGGCCCGTGTTCGCGTGGCTCTTCTTGCCAGACAGCGGTAAAGCGCCGCTGTCATGACTGGCGGCTGGCCGATGCTAGTATCGCAGAGATGATCACCACGGCCTGCGCCTGGGGGTAGTCGTCGGTAATGGTCAGGTCGATGCGCGGCGCGTAACCTTCCGGCACGAGGCGATAGAGTTGGCGCGCGGCCCCGCCGGTCAGCTCCATCGTGGGGCGGCCTGAAGGCAGGTTCACGACGCCCATGTCGCGCCAGAACACGCCTGCGCGGATGCCGGTGCCAAGCGCCTTGGCGCAGGCTTCCTTCGCTGCGAAGCGTTTGGCGTAGGACTCCGCGCGCAGCCGCCGGCGGTCGGATTTGCGCCGCTCCACATCGGTGAAGATGCGGGTCACGAACCGCTCTCCATAGCGCTCCAGCGTCGCTTCGATGCGGCGGATGTCGATGATGTCATTGCCGAGGCCGAGGATCATGGCGGCTGCCTTCAGGCACTTAGGCTTCCGGTCGCGCCGGCGCGGGCCTTGTGCATGAGCGCGCGCATCCGCCGGACGGCTGAGTCGAGGCCGGAGAAGATCGCCTCACCGATCAGAAAGTGGCCGATGTTCAACTCGATGATCTCAGGGATTTCGGAGATCGGGGCAACGGTGTCGAAGGTGAGACCGTGGCCTGCATGGACCTCCAGACCGGCGGCGGCCGCCATCCGCGCGCTCTCGCGCAGGCGCTCCAGTTCGGCGGTACACGCGCGGTCGTCGCCGTGGATGGCCGCTTCGCAATACGTGCCTGTATGCAATTCGACGACCGGTGCGCCGAGCGCGCCGGCCGCCTCGATCTGGCGGGGGTCGGCGTCGATGAACAGCGACACCCGGATGCCTGCCTCGCGCAGCGCATCGACGATCGGTTTCAGCGCCACGCGTTGCCCGGCGGCATCAAGCCCGCCCTCGGTGGTGAGTTCCGCGCGCCGCTCCGGCACAAGACAGCAGGCATGGGGCAGATGGCGCAGCGCGATGTCGCGCATCTCGTCCGTCGCGGCCATCTCCAGGTTCAGCGGCAGATCGACCTCGGCATTCAGCCGCGCGATGTCATCATCGCAAATATGCCGGCGGTCCTCGCGCAAGTGTGCCGTGATACCGTCCGCGCCGGCTTCCGCCGCAAGCCGCGCCGCGCGCACCGGATCGGGGTGGATGCCGCCGCGCGCATTTCGGATTGTCGCGACGTGGTCAATGTTGACGCCGAGGCGGATGTCGTTGCGGGTGTTCATTCGCTTAAACGCTTCGGTTACTGGAACCCACCGGCAGACGCAGCATGCCCGCCGGCGCACTGATGCGCTCGCGCCGCTTCTGCTGGCGCAGCTCGACCATTTGACGCACCAGAATATAGGACAGGCCGGCAGCCAGCGCGCCGATGGGCAGCGAGCCGAGCGCCATGGGCTTGATGACGGGCCACACACCCTCGAACACGAGCAGCGCCGCCTCCATGGAGAAATCCGCCAGCCGCGCGAACACCGCGCTGCCCCAGCCCGCGAGTCCCTCTGGCAAGCCGCCGCAAGAGCCGAGCAGATTGCCGGTCAGCATGACGCAGCCGAGCTTGTAGGTCGAATACCAGATGACCGGGAAGCTGATCGGATTGGCGACGAAGGTGCCGAGTGCGGCCGCGACCAGGCTGCCGCCGAGCGCCCATGCCAGCAGGCACGCCAATAGAAACTGAAACCCGTAAAGCGGTGTAAAGCCGATGAACACACCCGCCGCGCAGCCCACCGCGATCGCGTGGGGCGAGCCGGAAAGCCGCCACAGCCTGTAGAACACGTATTTTGTTGAGCGCGCGAACGACCGCCGCGGCCAGACCGTGACCCGCAGCGTCTCCAGCAGGGATGGCCGCTCACGGCGTCGAAAGAGCATCTCGTTGAACTCCATCTCTAGTGGGCGACCGCAAAACGCCCGGCCCCGCGCGCAACCGCATACCGGATATAGGCAAGCTCGCCGCGCCCGCAACTGTTTCTGCTGCAACACATCGCTGCGCACTGTGCGCCGGGCATGTCAATAAGGTTGTGACACCTAAAGCATACACGCGAAACGCTCAACAGCCGCGCAGGGGGACGTCGCCTACAGGGTGTTGCGCCTATGCCGCACCGGCGGGACGGCTACCCGGCTTTGTCGTTGGAATATCGCGCAAATGGGCCGGCAAGTTGTCGGGTTCATACGCGGGCGCATCCACCTCAAGCAGCGATGCTAGCGGCACGCCCAACGCCGCCCGCCCGCCGGAGCGATCGACCAGGCAGGCTGCCGCCGTCACGTCGCCGCCCGCTGCATGCGCGGCAGCTATGCACTCGCGCGACGACAAGCCGGTGGTGACGACATCCTCAACCATCAGGCAGCGGGCGCCCTCGGGAATCGCGAAATCGCGGCGCAGCGCAAACACGCCATCGACGCGCTCGAAAAAGATGGCCGGCACGTCGAGCTGCCGCCCCATCTCGTAGCCCACGATGACCCCGCCCATCGCGGGCGACACCACCATGTCAATGACGGCGTCCATCGCGCGGACCTTCTCAGCCAGCGCCGCGCAGAGCTTTTCCGCTCGCCACGGGTATTGGAGGACTTGTGCGCACTGGATGTATGTATCGCTGTGTAAACCGGAGCTGAGCTTGAAATGGCCAGTGCGCAGCGCGCCGGCGTCTTTCAGCATCGCGAGGACCTGGTCTTGCGTCATCGCTGCATCCGCCTCAGCATGGCGCGCGTTCCGCATTGCTGACGACCTTCAGCCCGCGCAAGCCTGAGAGAATGTCATTCAGGTGCTTCAGGTCATAGATTTCCAGCGCGACGCGCATCTGGGTGTAATCGACCTGCCGGTTGATCATCTCGATCCGGTCGATATTGCTGCCGGATTCGCCGATGAGTTGAGCGATCTGGGCCAAAGTGCCGGGCGCGTTGATGGCATTCACGACGATATCGACGGGAAAACGCGCTGTCGAGCCTTCTTCGATGTCCCAGGTGACGTCGATCCAGCGATCGAGCTGATCGTCATACTCCGTCAGCTTGGACGACTGGATCGGATAGATGGTGATCGTGTTGTCGTCCTCCAGAATGCCGACGATGCGGTCACCCGGCACCGCGCCGCCCGGCGCAAAGCGGATCGGCTCGCCCTCCTGTGCCCCGCGGATGGGCATAGCGTCGGCCAGTGCGCGCGGCGAGGACTGCTGAGAGCCGAGCAGCCGGAACTTGACGTGACGCACCCAGCCCAGGTTGAACCAGCCCTCATCATCGCGGCGGATCGCCTTACGCTTGGGCGTCTGCGTCCATTCGCGGCCTGGATGAACCGCCTTCAGCACCTCCGAGGCGGTCAGTTCGCCCCGGCCCACCGCCGCAAGGACATCAGCCGGCGAGGTCTGAGCCAGCCGGTGAAGCCCGTTCACGAGCGCCGCCTCGTCGAACTCTAGATCCACATTCTCGAATGCGCTGCGCAAAATCTGGCGGCCCAGATCGCAGTATTGCTTGCGCACGGCCTCGCGGGTGGCCCGGCGGATCGCAGAGCGGGCCTTGCCCGTCACCGCGATACGCTCCCAGGCGGGCGGCGGCGTCTGCGCCTCGGAAATGATGATCTCGACCTCGTCGCCGTTCTTGAGCTGTGTCACCAGCGGCATGTGCCGGCCGTTGATCTTCACGCCGACGCAGCGGTTGCCAATGTCGGTGTGCACCGCATAGGCGAAGTCGATCGCATTGGCGCCGCGCGGCAGGGCGATCAGGCGACCCTTCGGCGTGAAGCAATAGACCTGGTCCTGGAACAGCTCCAGCTTGGTGTGTTCGAGGAACTCCTCCGGGTTGTCGCCTTCCAGCAGGTTGTCGACCAGCTTGCGCAGCCATTGATAAGGCGCGCTCTCCTCGCTCAGCGGGCGGCGGGCCTGACCGTTCAGCTTTTCGGGCGCATCCTTGTAGAGCGAGTGCGCGGCGACGCCGTATTCCGCGACGTGATGCATCCATCGTGTGCGGATTTGCAGCTCCACGCGCTGGCGCTGCGGGCCGACGATCGTCGTGTGGATCGACTGGTAGTCGTTCTGTTTGGGCGTCGAGATATAGTCCTTGAAGCGGCCCGGCACGACGCGCCATTTCGTGTGGATGCAGCCGAGCACGCGGTAGCAGTCCGGCACCTCCTGGGTGATAACGCGGAAGCCGTAGATGTCCGAGAGCTGCTCCAGCGATATCTGCTTGTTCTCCATCTTGCGCCAGATGGAGTAGGGCTTTTTCTCGCGGCCATGGACCTCTGCCGGGATGCCCTCGGTGGTCAGGCGATGTTCCAGTTCCGCGCGGATGTCCTCGATCAGCCCTTCGGTGCGCTGGCGCAGGGTGTGCAGCCGGGAAACGACCGTTTTGTAGGCGTCCGGGTTCAGATGATAGAAGGCGAGATCGGATAGCTCGTCCTTGATTTCCTGAATGCCCATGCGCCCGGCCAGCGGCGCGTATATCTCCATCGTCTCAGCGGCGATCTGTTTGCGTTTGTGCGGCTTCACGTGTTCCAGCGTGCGCATGTTGTGCAGCCGGTCGGCGAGCTTGATGAGCAGCACGCGGATGTCGCTGGAGATGGCGAGCAGCAGCTTGCGGAAATTTTCGGCCTGTTCGACGCGCTTGCTGGCGAGGTCGAGCTTGCGCAGCTTGGTGAGGCCGTCCACCAGATCGGCGATTTCCTTGCCGAACAGATCCTGAATCTCGGCCTTGGTGGCGCGGGTGTCCTCGATCGTGTCATGCAGCAGCGCGGCGGCAATGGTCGCTTCGTCGAGCCTGAGGTCGGCCAGCACCGCGGCCACTTCCAGAGGATGGGAGATGTACGGATCACCCGAAGCCCGGCGCTGGTTGCCGTGCGCGCGCATTGCGTAAATGTAAGCGCGGTTAAGCATTGTCTCATCCGCGTTCGGGTCATACCGCATGACGCGTTCGACAAGCTCATATTGCCGCATGGCTTATGCCCTCAGATGTTTTCGCCGGATGCCCGCCGGCGCGGCATGAAAAAGGCGCGCAAGCCGTGAGGCCGCGCGCCGTCGCCCTGTCCGCCGGATCTGCAGACCCGGATGGTCCCTTAGCGTGACCGTCCGCTCGGCGCGCTGCCGCCTATGGTCCCGCCTTCGAGACCGCGCAGCATCTCCTCCTCTGACATCGGGTCCATCTCCGTGTCGTTGGCCATGTTATCGCGGGTGAGAGCGGGGGTGGTTTCGTCACCGCCAATCGTCGGGCCGCCGTCTCCTTCGGGCTCGTCTACCTCGACGTAGCGTTGCATCGAATGGATCAGGTCTTCCTTTAGATCATCTGGCGACAATGTCTGGTCGGCGATTTCGCGCAAGGCGACGACCGGGTTCTTGTCGTTGTCGCGATCAATCGTGATCGGCGCCCCCGCTGAGATCGCCCGTGCGCGGTGGGCGGCCATAAGGATCAACTCGAAGCGGTTCGGGATCTTGTCGATGCAATCTTCAACTGTAACGCGGGCCATGCGTCTTGTTCTCCTTTGTGCGCGTGAGAGCGTAGAATGAAACGGATTGTGTGACAAGCCGCCCGGCACCGGCGCGGTTCGGATCACAAGCTTTCCTCAACAAACGCATTCACATACTGCAAGTCAACCCGGCTCGGCCAGCACACGTTGAATATGACCCTCGACGGCATCGCGCGGCAGGCCACCCAGCAGTTGACCTGCGCTTTCGCCCGTGACTGGATGATGCCAATGCGGCAGCACATCCATAAGCGGCTGGAGCACGAACGGTCGCAGGTGAAGCTGCGGATGTGGCGTCACAAGCCGTGGCCGGCTGCGGGTTTGCGTAGCCGGGGACACGAATTTGCCCGCTTGCTGTCTGGCCTCGTGACGTAGCGTCCGAAATACCGCACCAGACCAGTTGATAACGCGCCCCGCATAGTCCAGAATATCAAGATCCAGCGGTCTTGGTCCCCAACACTGAGCACGACGCCGTCCAGCCTCTCGCTCCAACGTTTTGAGTGTGCTCAATAAAGCTTCTGGCGGCAGGGTCGTGCGGGCGAGTACAACCGCATTAACGAAGACTGCTTGCTTCCTGACGCCGAGCGGCGCGCTTTCATAGAGTTGTGATCGGGCTTCAATGCTGATCCCGTTCACACCAAGTAAATGAATAACATGCGGAATTGTCTGAGCTGGCGCGCCCCACGCACTGTATATGTTCGCGCCAAGTCCTAGCACGGTTCTCATGACAAGGCACGTTTCTCTCGCGTTCAGATTGCAAAACCCGGTGATGGCCCCATTTGCAGCCTACACCAACACGAACACCGTCATTTCCTCAAGCCTCACGGGGGCTTGCGGCGGTTCCTTTATTAACGAGGTCACACGATGAATTTGTATCCCAATGAGCGCGCCGCGCTGTTCATAGATGGCGCAAACCTGTATGCCGCCGCACGCGCGCTCGGCTTTGACATCGACTACAAACGCTTGCTCGCGCTGTTCCGCTCGAAATGCTATCTCGTTCGCGCACTGTATTACACCGCGCTTGCCGAGGATCAGGAATATTCCTCCATTCGGCCGCTGATCGACTGGCTGGATTACAATGGCTACACGATGGTCACAAAACCGACCAAGGAATTTACCGATCCCAGCGGACGGCGGAAGATCAAGGGGAACATGGATATCGAACTGACCGTCGATGCCATGGAGTTAGCCGCCCATCTCGACCACATCATTTTGTTCTCCGGCGACGGCGACTTCCGCAGCCTTGTCGAGGCGGTCCAGCAAAAGGGCCGACGCGTCAGCGTGGTGTCGACACTCGCCACTCAGCCGCCGATGATTGCGGACGAATTGCGCCGGCAGGCCGACGAGTTTATTGATCTGCGCGAGCTTGAGCAGGATATTTGCCGCGTGTCGAATGGTCGGGAGCGGCGGCCGCCGCCCGCGCCGCATTCTGAACCGGAATTCTACGACGATGAAGACGACGATGACATCGACACCGCGCCAGAGGGTTCGCAGAAGCTGTAAGCGTTCGGGGTAAACGGTGGAGACCCATCCGGTGCCGGAGCCGCCAAGCGACTGCGCGCTCTGCGTGAGATTGGTGGAATATCGCGCGGAGAACCAGGCTGCGCATCCTGACTGGTTTAACGCGCCGGTGCCATCCTTCGGGCGGGAAGACGCGCGGCTGCTGATCGTCGGGCTGGCCCCGGGGCGACACGGCGCCAATCGCACAGGCCGGCCGTTCACGGGTGATTACGCGGGTGAACTCCTCTATCAAACGCTGCTGGAGACGGGCCTTGCCGAAGGTGCGTATGAAGCTGATCCGAACGACAACCTGCACCTCAAATCTTGCATGATCACCAACGCTGTGCGCTGCGTGCCGCCAGAGAACAAGCCGATTGGCGCGGAAATCAAGGCGTGTCGGCAGTTTCTTCGTGGGCGCATCGCCTGCCTGCCTGAGCTACAGGCGATCCTCGCGCTCGGTCGGATCGCGCACGAATCGGTGATTGCCGCGCGGGACCAGCGCCAGGCAGATTTTCGCTTCGCGCACGCCGCGCGCCATGAGTTGCCCGACGGACTGATCGTCCATGACAGCTACCACTGCTCGCGCTACAACACGAACACCGGGCGACTGACCGCCGAAATGTTCCGCGCCGTTTTGAAGCAGATTTGCGACGACCTCGATCTGCCCGGAGGAAGCCACCCGCGATGACGCGGGCGGCTTTTTTTGGGAGCAGTAGTCGGTTACTTCGGCTGCGGGACAAGACGCAGATAAGGCGTCTCGGTCTTCCAACCTTCCGGATATTTCTTCTTCGCTTCCTCGTCCGGCACCGAGGGGGCAATGATGACCTCCTCGCCCTGCTTCCAGTCGGCCGGCGTGGACACCTGGTGCTGCGCGGTCAGTTGCAGCGAATCCAGGATGCGCAGGATCTCCGCGAAGTTGCGGCCCGTGCTCATCGGATAGACGAGGATCAGCTTGATCTTCTTGTCTGGGCCAATGATGAACACGTTGCGAACCGTCTGGTTGTCTACCGGCGTGCGGCCCTCAAAGCTCTCGCCAGCGCCAGCGGGCAGCATCCCATAGGCTTTCGAGATCGACAGGTCGGTGTCGCCGATCATGGGGTAGTTGACGCGGTTGCCGGTTACCTTTTCGATGTCGTCGCCCCACTCCTTGTGGCGGTCGACCGGATCGACGCTCAAGCCGACGATCTTGGCGTTGCGCTTGTCGAATTCCGGCTTCAGGCCCGCCATGGTCCCCAGCTCGGTCGTGCACACCGGCGTAAAATCCTTTGGGTGCGAGAACAGGATGCCCCAGGACTCGCCAAGCCAGTCATGGAAGCGGATACGGCCTTCGGTGGTTTCGGCTTCGAAATCAGGGGCCACGTCGCCCAGTTGCAGTGTCATGATGGTGTCTCCCTTCACGCCTGAGAATATCACGGTGCGAGCGCGTCCCGCGCCCATCAGTTTCGTTCCAATACATACCAGAAATGAGGATTACGTGCCCCTTACGTCAACGAACGGTTGCCGCATTGGCCGCGCCGGAAAGAACGCTGTTTTGCGCGGAGGGCGTTTGGAGAAACACGCCCCCCATGCCGTAGTCACCTCAAGACCCATACAGCGCAAGCGGCAGCCATGTCGCAATCCCGGGCGTGTACCAGAGCACGACGAGCGCCAGAAGCTGGATGACCACGAAGGGGATGATGCCCTTGTAGATTTCGACCGTGCGCACTTCGGGCGGCGCCACCCCGCGCAAGTAGAACAGTGCAAAACCAAATGGCGGCGTAAGGAATGATGTCTGCAGGTTGATCGCCATCATCACCCCGAGCCAGACCGGATTGATCGGCTCGCCCGGCGCGATCTCCATCTGCAGCAGGATCGGCGCGACGATCGGCACGACGATGAAGATGATTTCCAGGAAGTCGAGGAAGAAGCCCATGATGAACATCACGAGCATCACCAGCAGCACCGCGCCGACCGCGCCGCCGGGCAGGTTCGCCAGGAACTCCTCAATCCACTCATCCCCGCCAAAGCCGCGGAACACCAGCGCGAACATGCCCGCGCCAACGAGGATGATGAACACCATTGAAGAGATCGTCAGCGTGGAGCGCATCACCAGCAGCAGCACCCGCTCGCCGTCCTTGTCGCGGCTCTGCCAGGTGCGCCACGCCGCCAGCCCGACCCCGGCAAACAGCAGGGCCGTCAGCGCCATGGCCACGATTATCGCGATCATGTCGGACTGCGGGATCACCTCGCGCTGAAGCCGAAGATCGAACGACGCGCTCAAGCCCAGCAGCAGAACCAGACTCACACCCGCCGCGATCAGCAGCCCGGAGCGCCCTGGCAGCAGCTTGTAGCCCGCCAGCATCATCGCACCGACCGCGCCGACGCCCGCGGCTTCCGTCGGTGACGCAAGTCCCCCGAGGATCGAGCCGAGTACCGCAACGATGAGGATGATCGGCGCGAGCAGCACGCCCCCCAGATGGATCAGTTGCTCGCGCGGGTTGCGCCCGCTGTCCTCCATCTCCACGGCCGGCGCCATCTCGGGGCGCAGCCAGGTGATGACGAGTTGATAGAGCATGTACATGCCGACCAGCAGGAGGCCTGGCAATAGCGCGCCGGCGAACAGGTCGTTCACCGAGACGGTGTCTGGCGCGAAGATGCCCATGTCAAACTGGGCCTGCTGATAGGCTGACGAGAGTTGATCGCCGAGCAGCACCAGCACGATCGACGGCGGGATCACCTGGCCGAGCGTGCCGGAGGCCGCGATCGTCCCGCAGGCGAACGAGCGCGAATAGCCGCGCCTCAACATGGTCGGCAGCGAGATCAGCCCCATGGTCACGACCGTTGCGCCGACAATGCCGGTCGAGGCGGCGAGCAGCGCGCCGACGATGCACACCGAAAAGGCCAGTCCGCCGGGCATTGCGCCGAACATCCGCCCCATATTGTCGAGCAGCTCCTCCGCGACCTTCGATCGCTCCAGCATCACGCCCATGAACACGAACAGCGGCACCGCGACCAGCACCTCGCTGCTCATCGTCTGGAATATGCGCTGGGGGAAGGCGCTCAGGAAGCTCAGGTCGAATATGCCCAGCGCGTAGCCAATGAAGGCGAAGGTGGCCGAGGTGCCCGCAAGCACGAATGCGACCGGGAAGCCCGTAAGCAGCAGCCCTACGGTGGCAAGGAACATGATCAGGCAGAGGACTTCAGGGTCCAGCAGGAAGCTCATTTCGCCGGGGCCTCCCTAGTGGTCATGGTTGTTCCGCACCGCCGGTTTGTTCCCATTTCATTGGGCCGGGCGAATACCGCGGCCACCTCCTCATCAGGTACAGGAGCGCCTTGATCGCAATGGACAGAGCCTGCAGCCCGACGAACAGCGCAAAAGCCCAGATCACAGTCTTGTAGAGGAAGATCAGCGGAAGGCCGGCCAGTTCCGTCGAACCTTCCAGGACCCGCCAGGCGTTGATGACATAGCCCCAGGACAGCCAGACGGTCAGGATGCACAGCGGTATGATGAACAGCATCGAGCCGAGCAGATCGACCCAGGCTTTATAGCGCTGGCTGGCTTCGCGGTAGAACACATCGACCCGCACATGGCCGTCATAGAGCAGCGTGTAACCCGCGCCGATCATGAACAGCAGGCCGTGCAGATACCAGATCGACTCCGACAGCGCGGTGTTTGAAAAGGCGAACACATAACGCAGGATCACCACGGCGAACTGGATGAGCACCATCGCGAATGCCGTCCAGGCGATTGCGTTACCGACCCGGGTGTTGAGAGCGTCGATGGCGTTGGCGATCCGGTAAAGAGTATGCATCTGCGGCGCGCCTCGTCGCACGGCTTTGGCGGAGGGCTTTCGCCCGCGGCTTCAGATTTTGCATGACGGGGAGGGCGGCGCGCCGACAGCGCGCCACCCAGCTTTCTAAGCTTAGCCTTCGGCCAGCGCGCGCTTGCGCATGTAGGACTGATCCGAAAGCTTCGACCACTCCAGCGCGATCTGGCGGAACGCCGTGTAGCTGTCATAGACCTTGCGAGTGGAGGCGTCGGCGTTCGCGGTGTCGGCGAGCACATCCTTCGCCGCCTTGCCAGCCTGCACGAACACCTCGTCCGGCAACTCGCGGACATTGACGCCGTGCTTGCTGACGAGCGTGTTCAGCGCCTGAGAGTTGTTGGCGTTGAACTCGGCCAGACCAATGTTGTTTTCCGCCACGGCGCTGGCCTGTAGCGCAGCCTGGTCGGTCGCCGACATGCTCTCGTAAAGCTCGCGGTTCACGCCCAGGCTGAGCGCGGTGCCCGGTTCGTGGAAGCCCGGATAGTAGTAGTTCTTGACAACCTTGTAGAAGCCGAAGGCGAGGTCATTGTAAGGGCCAACCCACTCGGTGGCATCGATGGTGCCGGACTGCAGCGCGGGCAGGATTTCCGAGCCGGCCAGCGTGACCGGCGAGCCGCCGAGCGCGCGGATCACGTCGCCGCCGAGGCCGGGAATGCGCATCTTCAGGCCCTTGAAGTCCTCCGCCGAGGTAATCTCGTTCTTGAACCAGCCCGCCATCTGGGAGCCGGTATTGCCGCACAGGAACGGCTTGACGTTGAAATCGGCCGCCAACTCGTCCCACAAAGCCTGACCGCCGCCGTGGTGGATCCACGCGTCCATCTCGTCCGGGCGGAAGCCAAACGGCACGGCCGCGAAGAACGAGAAAGCCGGCGTCTTGCCCTGGAAGTAATATTCCGCCGAATGGTACATGTCGGCTGTGCCTTCCTGCACGGCGTCCTGCGTCTTCAGGGCGGGAACCAGCTCGCCGCCGCCATAGATGCGGATCTTATAGCGGCCGTCGGTTGCGGCTTCGAAACGCCGCGCGAAGCGCTCGGGCGCGGTGCCAAGTCCCGGAAAGCCCTTCGGCCACGACATGACCAGCTTGAGTTCCTTGACGCCCTGGGCGATCGCGGGGGCAGCAAGCGCGGACGTGGCCGTCGCGCCGGCGGCGACGCCGGTTGTCTTCAGAAACGAACGACGATCCATTAAAGCTCTCCTCAGTTCCTCCACACACAAATGACCGCGGGCGGCCTGTCGGCATGCGGCCTGTTTATGCGGCCGGGGCCAACAGGTCCGCCAAACCGGACAGAGAGTTAATGACAGTTAAGGGCTGTGCAGGCAAGTGTTCGCGAGCATGGGAGAAGCGGTTGACATGGCAGACCGCTAGGCCGAAATGGGCCGCGCCGGCGGCGTCCCAGCCATTGGCGGAGACGAAGCCGATTTGGTCCGGCGCGAGGCCAAAGGCGTTGACGGCAAGCTGATAGGTGCGCGGATCGGGCTTGTAGACCCTGACCTGATCGACGGACAAAACACGATCCAGCAGATCGCCGAAACCAGCGTGGCCGACAGCCTGCTCAAGCATATCGGGCGACCCGTTAGACAGGATCGCGGTGGCGATCCCGCGTTCGCGCAGCGCCTTTAGGGCCGGTGCGGCGTCGTCATAGGCGTCGAGGTCGCGGTAGAGCGCCAGCAGCTTGTCGCGCAGGCCTTCATTGTCGATGCCGTGAGCATCCAGCGCATGGTCAAGCGCGTCGCGCGTCACCTGCCAGAAGTCCGCGTAATCCCGCATCAGGCTACGCAGCCAGGTATATTGCAGTTGCTTCTGTCGCCAGAGTTCCGAGACCAGCGCGGCGCTAGGCCCGATTTCGCCGGCGAGCCGGGCTATCGGCGCGTGGACATCGAACAGCGTACCATAAGCGTCGAAAGCGACGGCCTTCAGGCCGGAAAAGGTGAGCATCTGATTGGTCATGCGCGGTATATTGACCGCCGATGCGGGGCGGGCGCAAGAGGCCGCCGGTTAGAACGGCCGGGCCGGCCCCAGCGAAGCGGCGAACAGGACGACGCCCAGCATCATCACGATGAAGCCGCCGCCAAGCGCCGCTGCCGTCTGCACGCGCTCGGCCCATAGCGAGCCGGTCCCGCCCGCGCGCGCGGCCAACTCCCGCGAGCCCACCGCCGCCGCCGCCAGAACCGACACCGTGATCGCCGTGCCGAGCGACATCGCGAAGGTCGAGAGGATGCCGGCCCAGAACATTCCCTGGGTGAGCGCAAACACGAGCACGACGATGGCTCCGGTGCATGGCCGCACGCCGACCGCCAGCATGATCGCCGCGGCGCTGCGCCACGACCAGTTGCTCTGTAGCGCGCTTGGATCGGGCATGTGCGCGTGGCTGCACCCGCAATCCTCGCCGTGTGAGCGGTCATGACCCCGCTTGCGCCAGATGCGCCGCGCAGCAGCGAAAAGCATCACCGCGCCGATAACCGCCACGAGCGCGTAGCTGAAGGTCTCCAACTCCCCGACGCGCTCGCGGATGCGCAGGCCCGCCGCATTGAGAGCAATCGCCATGACGCCAACCAGCGCGATGGCCGAGAGCGCCTGCACGGCCGAAGAGCCAAATGCCAGGATGATCCCGCGCCGCGCGGTGCGCTCATTCGCCAGCGCGTAGGACGAGATGACCGCCTTGCCGTGGCCGGGGCCGATAGCGTGGACGACGCCATAAAAAAAGCTGATCAGCACGAGCGCGAGACCAGCGGAGAACGCGCGCTCTTCCTTTAGCGTGCGCACGCCACCAGCCAGTTCGCGGTAAAGCTGTTGCTGAGTCTGCTCGATCCAGCGCCAGAAGCGGGCAAGCGTGCCGGGTTCGCTCGCCTGCGAGGGCGCGGAGGTCGGCGGCGTGCCTGTGCCAAACGGGTTTTGCGTGCCGTCAGCCTGCGCAACGATCCACTGGCTGCTGTCAGAGGCCATGCCGACCGCTGAATAAGCCGCGCTCAGCAAGACTATCAGCAGCACCGCGACCAACCCGCCTTTCGATCCGCGGAAATCTACCATGGTGCTGCCCACGATGTTTTATGACGCTGGCCGGCAGCGCAGCGCCACGTCCTGAGCGAACTGCGCGCCCCAGTCCTGCGCCGGATCGAGCGTGTCGAAGAAGGCTTCGCCGAGCGTCTGCGTGGTGGTCGAGGCGGCCGGCGCATCGGCAATCTGGGGGGTGCAGCCGGCCGGAGCGTTGCTCGCGAGCGTGACCGGCTGCTCCTCAGCCAGGCTGAATGAGACGAAGAATGTCGGATCATAAACCGAGAACCTGAACTGCCCGGCCTTGTCCGCCGGCACCGGCTCGGCCAGCGGCAGCGTGAAATGCAAGGTCAGCAGCGCGCCATCATAGATCAATTCGTACTCTGCCGGATCGTTCCGGATCAGCCTCTCATCGCCGAGCTCGGCGAAGGTGAAATAGTCGAAGTCGCCCAGGCTTTCGATGTTTGTGCGCGCCAGCGGCTCAAGCTCGGCGGAGCTGTATTTGCCGTCGCCGTCAACATCCATGCCCTGTAGCGCGAAGGCCGTGTAGAACTCGTCAAAAATCCACTTGTGCCGAAAGCCGGTGATCGCACCGGCCTCGTCGAACAGCACCTTGGTCTCGACGCTCACCCAGACATGAGGGTGAGCGTGGGCGGGGGTGGATGCCAGCAGCATGGCAAGCACGGCACCCGGTGTCAGATATCGCCAGATCGCCATGTTTCAGACTCCTTGATCAAAGTACTGCATGGCGTGACTTTTTGTCGAGATTGGGTCGAGATTTACAGCGCGCCCACGCTCCTGCGGCTGCGCCAGTAGATGCCCGCTGCGGCCGCCAGGGCGAGGATGAAAGGCACGGCGAGGATAGCGAGCGCATACTCGTTAACGAAGGCTTGCAGCCCCGTAACCCGCTGCCCGAGCAGATACGCGCCGCCCGCCCAGACGAGCGCCCACAACCCACTGCCGGTCAGATTGGCAGCCAGGTAAGCCGGCCAAGACATGTTCGCAGCGCCCGCCGCGACGCCCTTAACCTGTCGAAGGAACGGGAAAAACTGCGCAAAAAACACCATCTTCATGCCATTGCCTCGCAGGCGCTTTTGCGTGTCTTCGATGCGCTCTGGCGTGATCCGAAGCCGGTGTCCGTATCGCTTTAGCGCCGGCAATCCACCATACCGCCCGATGGCGTAGGCGATGATGCCGCCCACGGCCCCGCCAAGCCAGCCGGCCAGAATGACATGCCAGACCCAGAAGGACTGCGAGGTTGCCAGCAGCGCAGCGATGACGAGAAGCGTTTCCGCCGGTGTCGGCCCGCCAATCTTCTCCAGAAGCACGCTGGCGAAAACCGTAAATGCCCCGTACTCATAAAGGAAGGGCTCGATCGATGAGAGATCGGCGGCGATCAACTTGCGTTTCCCTTTCGACTGATGCGCGGTGCGCGCGCTGACTGACCTGCGCCTCCGACAAAGTAGGACACATCGCGGCGCAGAAAAAGATGTGGCGGTGGAGAATTGCAATCTCATCGCGCGTTGAGCGCGATTGGGGAGGGCGGCATTTCACAACTGCTGGGCAGCCGGGCGATCAGATGCCACGCTGCCGCGGAACGGAGTAGTTACTGAGGCCGCTTTACGCGACAGCGCTCTCGTCGCTCGGGTCGCGCAGCACATAGCCGCGGCCCCAGACCGTCTCGATGTAATGCTTGCCGCCGGTTGCCGTGGCGAGCTTCTTGCGCAGTTTGCACGTGAACACATCGATGATCTTCACTTCCGGCTCGTCGATGCCCCCATAAAGGTGATTGAGGAACATCTCTTTGGTCAGTGTCGTGCCTTTGCGCAGGCTGAGCAGCTCCAGCATCTGATATTCCTTGCCGGTGAGCGGCACGCGCTTGCCATTCACTTCAACGGTCTTGGTTTCCAGATTGACGGTGAGCTCGCCGGTCTTGATGACAGATTCGGCATGGCCTTTGGATCGGCGCACCACAGCATTAATCCGCGCAATCAGTTCGTCCTTGTGAAAGGGCTTGGTCATGTAATCATCGGCCCCGAAGCCAAGGCCCTTTACTTTATCCTCGATGCCGTCCATGCCGGAGAGAATGAGCGTCGGGGTCTTGTTCTTGCCGTTGCGTAGTTTTCGCAGGACATCATACCCGCTCATATCGGGCAGGCCGAGATCAAGAAGAATGATATCGTAGTCATAAATCTTTACGTAATCGAGCCCTTCCTCTCCAGTATCTACGGTGTCCGAGCTCAATCCTTCGGAAATCAGCATTAGCTCGATCGTTTGCGCCAGGGCCTTGTCGTCTTCGATCAGCAGAACCCTCATCATAAATCCTCTTTATCGCGATGCGCGTGCCGGTTGTATTAGCAGTGCGTTGTAATTTTGTCACGATCGGTTAAGCTCGTCGCAGTGACGATAAGCGCCCGAAGTTAACAAAACCTCACCTTGCCGGGGCAGATTGCTGCACCAGCCGAAATAGCAAACTCATGACGCACAAAGCATGCGAGCGGGGCATCCCGGCGGTTCAGACCCCGCGTGACTTCCGCCGTCTCGGGCCCGCTCGAAGGGGTTCGTTGGCTACGCGCAACCGCAAACAAAGCATCACCGCCGCTGCTGCCATGCCACCAAAGGTTGCATGACCCCGCCCTGCCAACAAGCGGGCGAGCACGCGCACTACCGGTGCCGCCGAAAGGGGGAGGCGGCGTGACGCAAACGGATTTGTGAGAACGAAGAACTCAGGTGTGAATAACCTTGCTTCGTCTCCTTGCTTAGCCGATTCGCTCACGCTGCCCCACGCTGTATCGCGCCGCTTTTGCATTTGATGGCGAAACTGTGTCATCTGAGTCACGGGGCTTGATTTACCGGCGATTAATTTGCCGCGCCTAAGCTCTTGTCCAGGCACGCGGCTCGTGCGGGAGCCGCGCACGGACTGAGACATCAGCTTACCGCTTAAGCGCATTCCGGAAGGCGGGAGCCCGGTTTTCCCGATGACTCGCGCGCAAAATCGCAGAACAAGAGTGGTTTTCTGGTTCAGTCAAAACGCAAACCGCTCCAGGCAAGACGAGGACCAATATGCCGTCACGTCAGCGCAACTTCCGTTCGCGCCGTTTCGAAGTCGAAGAGCGTCAGCAGAAAGTGGCTGACATCGAGGTCATGATTGAGGACTTCACCCGCGTCGCGGACGAGTTGGAGCGGCAATTGCGCTACGAAGAGCAGCGCTCGGGTATTTCCGACCCCAGTCACTTCGCCTATCCGATCTATGCCAAGGCGGCGCGGCAGAGGCGCGACAACCTGATGGAATCGATCCGCGACCTGAACGCCAAGCTTGACGAAGAGCGCGCCAAGCTGGAGCAGATGCGGGCGGAACTGGAGACCGCCGAGATGTTTGCCGCGCGCGATGGCTTGCGATCGCGCCGTGGCGGCGGCGATGATCGATTCCCCGGAAGCATGGCGCTGGAACGGGACTGAGGGCCGCGCGCGATCGATTCGCATCAGCCCGTGCAAAACTGCGCGTGCGCAGACGCGTTGCGTTGACACGCCCGCGCGGCTGTCCCAATGCTGTTTGCGTGGGATAGGTCAGGGTCAGGGCACTGTGCTGGCGCAAAACACGACTTTTGTACGATGGACGGCCCTGGCGCTGTCAGCAGCGCTGTTGTCCGGCTGTGCCCAGACCAATGCGCTGTTTGATGGCGCGACCGGCAGTCTCGCGCCACCCTCGCAAACTGCACGGGCTGACAATGCCGGCCCTCCGCCGCTTCCCAGCCGCCGTACATCGGAGGCGGAGAGCCCGCGGACAGACGGGTTGCTTGCTGCGCTTCCAGACATCAACTTCTCGGCGCAGGCGGTCGCGCCGCTTTCGGTTGTCGCGGACGATGCGCCCGTCAACGTCTATGTCCGTCTCGCCCGGCAAATTCGCCGCTGCTGGCTCGGTGCGCAAGACCCGCGCCTTCCCGGGCACGGCTTCCGCGCCGAGGCGAAACCGGGACAAGCTGCTGAGGCTGAAATCGACGTATTCAAGGAGGTGCCAGGCCGCAAATACGGCCCGCACGCCTTTGAGGTAAAAATCACGCCTCAGGGTGGCGGTTCTTTGGTCCGCAGCACCAACAGACGCTTTGACGAAGAACTGGCCAACACCTTGCGCGCTGACGTTGCGCGTTGGGTGCGCGGCGGCACCGGCTGCGATGCGCCTGGGCGCGGCAACGCGTAGCCCCCGCGCCACACCCGCGAGATGTCTTAACGCTTCACGTTCACAGCCACGCACCGCCCCATAATTCGGTCATCATCTGCCGTACCGTCATCGCCACCGGGGGAGATTATTGTTTTAGGTATGGGGGGTACGGCGTTTGCGCACGTTGTACATGAGTTTCATATTGGTTGCCGCGTTGCTCACGCAGGGATGCGCCACAAATGACGAACGGATGCCGGTGCACGAGGCTGCGGAGGCTCAGCGACTGGTGTTTGGGACGCCCAATGCCGTGCGCACACAGTTTGCCAGCCAGATTGGTAACTGCTGGTTTGGCGCTATGGGGCCGCTGAGGGACGCTTATACCTTCACAATGCCGACGGTAGAGGCGGCCAATGGTCCGTCTATCATCAGCATCTTCGGTCTGGAGCCTGAGCGCACTGAGGTGTTCCAGGTGCAGTTTTATCCACATAACGACAATACGGTCGTCGCGACTCGTAATCTTGCCCTGCCCGATGGCGTTGCGCAGGATTTGGAGACCAGCGTCGAATTGTGGTTGCTGGAGCCGTCCCAGTGCCGCCTTGGCGGAGATGCGATGGCCGAACAAAGCGCCTGGGATCCGCGTCTGCAACAGGCCGATGCCGGGGAGGAAGAGTTACGCCTTCCTCCTCTGGAGGATGGGCAGACGCGCGCGGAAGACGGCGAAATCGACATGCACCAGGCTGAGCTGCGCGCGCGCGGTGCGATTGAATAAAGCGCGATCCGAAAAGTGGATGCCGGTTTTCGGGTAAATCGCGCGTCAGACCAAAAGCGCGATCCGAAAAG
>CAZNGB010000011.1:0-29190 GCA_964572465.1 uncultured Hyphomicrobiaceae bacterium | reverse complement strand
CGCACATGACGCGGTCGACCGACAGGCTGAGCTGCTCGCGGATTTGCGCGACCGTGATCTCCGGCACCGCCGGGTCGCCGCGCCGCGCCTTCGCCAACAGCTCGTGGGCCGCCGCGATCGCCGCTTCGCCGCCCTTGACCGCCACATACATCAGCCGGTCTCCACGATCTCCGTGCTGCGGGGCAGAGCCGCGATCTGGCCGCTGCCCGCAAAAAGGATATCGACGCCCCGAGGAAAGCGCGCATGGTTTTCGCACCACTGCTTGACGAAATCCTCCGACAGCGGTGCAGCGCTGAAGCGCGTTTGCCCGTCGATGCCCGGCCCGCTCAATCGCCAGTCCTGCCCGAAGGTCTTGACCTGGATGATGAGTGTCGCGGAGCGGTCCGGGTAGTCGGGGGTCCCCTGCGCAAAGCTGTCGAGCGACGGGGCGTTCCGCGCATCGGTGACCAGCGCGAAATCGGCCAGCCCCGGCTCGTCGATCAGCCGCGCGCCGGTGTGAAAGCGCAGAAATTGCGCGGCATCCGAACTGTCCGTGTCCGCCCACACGGTCGTCTCGAAATCCGCCAGCGTGAGCAGGACCGCCGCGGCGGCCACATTCAGCGGGGCGGGCGGCGCGAACCCCGCATCGACATCAATAACGAGACCGGGACGCGCCATGGCATTCATGAGCGCGCGAAACACCTGCTGGCTCTCGCGCGGCGCATCAGCGAAGGCGGCGTGGATGGCGCTCATGTCTCATCCTCCCCGCGCACCAGCGTAAAGAAGTTGACGCGCGTGCTCGCGGTCTCGGCAGCCTGCGCCTGTTGCTCTGCCGCGCGCCGCGTGCCCACTGGCGTAACCAGCGTCTCTTCAAGCCGCGCGCGCCAATCCGCATCCTGTCCCAGCGCGTCAACAATCGCTGCCAGCCGCGCCTTGTTGGGGCACCGTCCGAGCAGATAGCCGTAACCCAGCGTCTTGCCGATCCGCACCGCCGCGCGCGTCACCGTCGCTTCGCCCAGGTTGAACGCCGCGCCATCGCCGCCGATCCGCCCGCGCAACATCACCAGCCCCTGTTCAGGCGCGCGCACGTCTTCAACATCGGGCAACGGGCCAAGTGCCTCCAGCGCCCGGGCGATCTCGGCCTCATTCGCCTGGGCGCACACCCGCATCAGCGCCCGACGCTGGGTGGCGCCGTGTTGTTCAGCCATCGCTCCGGCCGGGGGCGTTCAGCCGGACGCAGCGGATCGCATAGCTCAGGTAATAGCCGAGCGTCGCGGTTTTCATGCTGGGGTCCTTGGCGCGATCGTCCCAGCGGCGTAGCCGCACGGCGTCCCGCGCGTGAGGGTTCGCCTCGAACGCCGCGACTTCAGCCTCGCTCATCGGGCCGCCCTGGAGCATCAGCGAATGCCGTGACATTGGCGAGAGCGCATCGTGATAATCGGGTTCGACCGCGCAGAGATACCGCTTGGCGGCAACGTGCAGTCGCACCGGCTCGGTGACATCAGCGCCAAACCATTTGGACAAGAAAGCGTCGCCCAGCTCTTCGTGCCGCCGGTCCTCGTCATGGTCCGGCGCATCCTCGAAGTCATCATCCAGCATATGGCCGACATCGTGCAAAAGCGCGGCGGTGATCAGCGCGGGCGAAGCGCCTTCGGCTTCGGCGAGTTGTGCGCATTGCAAGGCGTGCTGAAGCTGCGTGACCGTCTCGCCGCCATAAAGATCGGCGCCGTGGGTCTCGACCATATGGCTAAGCACGCTGCCGAGCGGGGCATCCGGCGATGTTGCAATACTGGCGTCTGTCATGTCGTGGCCTCCTTATGAGCGGATGAAAGTGTGGGTTCGGCATTATCGAGGTCAGCCTGCGCGCAGGCGTCAAAGAATGCGTCGATCAGGGGCAGCCCCTCGGTCTCGCTCAGACCGACCGCGTAGACGCCGCCAGCGCCTATGCAATCCGTGATTTCGAGCGTCGCCAAGCGGGTGTCACTGCCCACTTCGCCGGAGAGGATAACGCCCACGCCCAGTCCGGCGGCTGCAGCTTCCTTCACCGCCTCGCGCGTGGGCATGACCAGCGGCGCGCGAAGCGCCAGCCCCGCGTCCCGGCATGCCATCTCCACCACCTGGCGGGTCAGTGAGCCGTCCTCGCGCAGGATGAGCGTCTGGTCCGCGAGTTCGGCGAGCGTGATCGATTCCCGTTTGGCCAACGGCGATCCGATGCCGACGCAAAGCAGCGGTCGCTGTGGCGCGATCAACTCGGCGCGCACCGCGTCGGGCACATCCAGCAGCGTCATCACGCCGACATCGATCTCACACGCGGCGATCATTTTCAAAAGCTCGGCGGTATTGCCCTGGCGCGAGACGATCTCGACAGCCGGATGCTCGATCTTGAGGCACGCCAACACGCTCATCGCGACCGATGGCGTGGAAAAACCCACCTTCAACCGGCCGCGCGCCATCGCGCCAAGCTCCTGTGCCGTCGCTTCGATGTCGCGTGCGCCAGCGAGCACTGCGCGGGCCTTGTTGTAAATCTCGCGCCCGGAGGCCGTGAGCCTCACACCATGCGCGCGGTCCAGCAGCCGCAGTCCACAGCCCGTCTCCAGTGTCTGCACGCGCTGCGAGACCGTCGGCTGGCTCAGCCCCAGCCACAGGGCGGCACGCGAAAAGCTGCCCTGTTCGACCACGGCGACGAACGCTTCGAGCTCGTTCAGCGACAGCCTGGCGCGTCGCGGTATGTTTTCCTCGGCAGTTCCAGCCATTTTGCGTGTGCTCGCCTTCCGTTGCGGCCTTCATACAGATGTCATCCGAAAATGCAATAACCCAGCTCGAATTTATTGGAGATAACAATTCAGATTTGCTCAGCCGTCTTAATCAATTGTCATAAACCTCTAACATGAGCGTGATTGATAACGCCCAGAGCCACGGAACGAGGGTGCGTCTTGATCGAATTTCGCAACGTTCGCAAAGAGTTCGGACAAGTTGTTGCGGTGAAGGATGTCTCCTTCTCCATTGAACGGCCCATGATGGTCGGTGTCATTGGGCGATCCGGCGCGGGGAAATCCACATTCCTGCGAATCATCAATCATCTCACCAAGGCCACCGCTGGCGAGGTCGTGATCGAGGGCCGCGACGTGCTGGCCCTGCGCGGGCGTGCCTTGCGCCGCTGGCAGCGCGACTGCGCGATGATCTTCCAGCAGTTCAATCTGGTGCCGCGCCTTGATGTCATCACCAACGTGATGCTCGGCCGGCTGAACGGCCACGGCACTGTGCGCAGCATGTTCAACATTTTTGGTCAGCAGGATATCGCCGACGGGCTTGCCGCGCTCGACCGGCTGGGCATCGCCGATCAGGCCATGAAGCGCGCCGAGGCGCTCTCCGGCGGGCAGCAGCAGCGCGTCGCCATCGCCCGCGCGCTCATGCAGGAGCCGAAACTGGTGCTCGCGGACGAGCCGATCGCCTCGCTCGACCCGCTGAACGCCGAGATCGTTATGAAGGCGCTGCGCGAAATCCACGAGCGCGACGGCAAAACCGTCATCTGCAACCTCCACACGCTGGATACCGCCCGCACTTATTGCGACCGGATCATAGGCATGCGCGAGGGCGAGATCGTTTTTGACGGCACGGCGGAGACCTTGAGCCGCACCGCGGTGCGCGAGATTTACGGCGCGGATGAGGATCTCAACGAGGCGGCGACCTCGACGAGCCTGGAGATAGCCGGCACGGGGCAGGCGGACGACAAGGCCTCGGCGGCAGCGGAATAACCGACGCCTGGTAGGGGTGCGGTTGTGTGCGTGAAGTTGGTGATTGTCACGGGAGATGAAGATGAAACTGACGAAACTGGCGCTTGCGGGCGCAGTGGCTGCGGTGGCGCTTGCGGGCGCGGCGCAGGCCGAAGAGGCGAAGATCGAGGAGTTCCGCATCGGCCTGCTGGGCGGTGAAAACGCTCAGGACCGCCTGCGCTCCAACGAGTGCCTGCGCGAGAAGACCGAAGAGCTGCTCGGCGTGCCGACCAAGCTGTTCGCCCCGGCCGACTATAACGGCGTGATCGAGGGCCTTCTGGGCGGCAACCTCGACATGGCGTGGCTGGGCGCCTCGGGCTACGCCAAGGTTTACCTGACCGATCCGGAAGCCGTGGAGCCGGTTCTGGTGAAGATCAACACCGATGGCAGCTTTGGCTACCATTCGTTCGCCTTCGCGCGCGCTGATTCCGGTATCACCTCGCTGGAAGACGCCAAGGGCCGCGAATTCAAGTTCGGTGATCCGAACTCGACCTCAGGCTACCTGATCCCCTCCATCGAACTTGAGCAGCAGGTCGGCGATCTGGAAGCATATTTCGGCGAAGTCGGCTTCACCGGCGGCCATGAGCAGTCGATCGTCGGCGTCTACAACGGCGACGTCGATGTCAGCGTCACCTGGTCCGACGGCCTCGGCAACTGGGAAGACGGCCACAACTCCGGCGCGTTCCGCAAGGCGGTTGACGCCGGCCTGGTCGACATGACCGAGCTGGTTCAGGTCTGGAAATCCAACGTTATCCCGGAAGGCCCGATCGTTCTGCGCAAGGCCCTGCCGACCGAGGTCAAGCTGAAGATGACCGGCTTGATGGCGTCGCTGGAATCCATGGACCCCGAATGCGCTTACGGCGTGATGGCCGGCGAAGTGAAGGGCATCGCCCCGATCGACCACAGCGCCTACGCCTCGGTGATCGAAGCGCGCAAGCGTAAGTCCGAGTAGACCCGCCCGAACGACAAGCGGCTCCGGCGGCGGCTGATGCCCCATGCCGGAGCCGCTTTCCATTCAGGATAAGCCCATGTCGGTGGCCGCGCTCGAGACCCAGATCGTCGCAATGGAGCGCCAGCGGCGCATGTATAGCGGCTTGCTGGTCGTTATCATCGCGGCGATCCTGATCGCGGGCTACTCTCAGGCCGAAAGCCTGAACTCCGGCAGCTTTTTGGGAGGGCTGGAGCAGTTTTTCGACTATCCAGGCGCAATCGTGCTGGAGGCGATCGACGCGGGATGGGCGTTTCTCGGGCTGCTCTGGGAGTTCCTTCCCGCGCTAATCGAGACCATCAATATTGCGCTGGTGTCCACACTGATCGGCGGCGCGCTGGCCGTGGTGCTTGCCTTCGCCGGGACGCGGATGCTCGACATCTGGCCGCCGCTGATCCCGATCACGCGCCGGATGATGGACATCATGCGCGCGTTCCCCGAACTGATCATCGCGCTGTTCCTGATCTACGTGCTGGGCGGCGGGCCGGTGCCAGCAATGATCGCGGTGGCGTTCCACACCGCTGGCGCGCTCGGCAAGCTGTTTTCCGAGGTGAACGAGAATATCGACCAGAAGCCGATCGAGGGCTTGCGCTCGGTGGGCGCCAACTGGATCGAGCGGATGCGCTTCGGCGCGCTGCCGCAAGTGCTGCCCAACTACCTGAGCTATCTGCTGCTACGCCTGGAGATCAATGTACGCGCGTCGGCGATCCTCGGCTATGTCGGCGCAGGCGGCATCGGTGTGGAACTGCGCCGCACCATCGGCTGGGGTCAGGGCGCGGGCGACGAGACGGCGGCGATCTTTGCGCTGCTGTTCCTGACGATCGTCGCGATTGATCAGCTGTCGTCCTACCTGCGGCTGCGCCTGTCGCGCCCGATGGGCTCGGAATAGGAGACCCGCCATGTCCGCAACCGACGCCCTCAGCGCCGACGAACAATTTCGCCGCCGCACGGCTGCACAGGTCAACAAGCGTAAATGGCTGATCTTCGCAGCCCTTGCCGCTGTATTTGTCTACTTCGTTTATGCCTGGATCACGTTCGACATCTCTCGCCTGCTGGCCGACACGCGCGCGCGCAACGCGGTCCTGCTCGGCACCGACGCGGTGATGCACAAGGTTCATGTCACCCGCAGCACGCGCACCGGCGAGATCGAGATCGCGATCGAGGGCGAGCGCACCTCGACCTATGACGCCCCGCCGGAGTGGGTGCGCCTCGATGGCGACCGCGCCGAAATCGACCTGGGCGAAGGCTATCGCGCTATCATCGTGGGCGCGCAGGTCACGTTTTTTGCGCCGGGCTATGGCGAGATCATCGCGACCATTACCGAAGACGGCGTGCGCGCTGAGACCCCGCCCGGCGCGCTGCCCGAGTGGGCCAACATCAAGCCGATCAAGGTCGATCTCCGACCCACTCTGGAGCGGCGCGTGCAGGTGACGCGCTCCAAGATCGAGGTGCACCGATATTTCTTCGGCTGGGAAAACTTCTGGTTCCCGTTCGAGTCCGAGCTCAATACCTATTCCTGGGGCGAGCTGGCCGGGCTGGCGGTGAGCGGCGATCGGTTGGATCCGGACATGGCAAACTGGAGCTACATCGCCGAGACATTTCTCTCCAATCCGGACTGGCAGCACCGCCGCGTCTTCATAGCGCTGTATGAAACGCTGCTGATGGCCGTGCTCGGCACGCTGACGGCAGCCATCGCCGCGCTGATGCTCTCGATGCTGGCGGCGGCAAATTTCACGCCCTCGCGTGTGTTGCGGTTCTTCGTGCGCCGGCTGTTCGACTTCCTGCGAGGCATCGACATGCTGATCTGGTCGCTCATCTTCATTCGCGCGTTCGGCCTCGGCCCGCTCACCGGCGCGCTGGCGATCGCCTTTACCGATACCGGCACGCTGGGCAAGCTGTTCTCCGAGGCGCTGGAAAACGTCGAGAAAAAGCCGATCGAGGGTGTGCGCGCGACCGGGGCGAACGCGCTCCAGCGCTACCGTTTCGGCGTGATCCCGCAGATACTGCCGGTGTTCATGTCGCAGACCATCTATTTCCTGGAATCGAACACGCGCTCGGCTACCGTGATCGGCGCGCTTGGCGCTGGCGGTATCGGGCTGTTGCTGGTCGAGACAATGAACACTCAACGCGACTGGGAGAATGTTGCGTATCTGATTGTGTTGACGATCCTGCTCGTGATCGCGATGGATTCATTGTCCAGCTATCTGCGCGGACGCCTCATCAAAGGAACCGAAAACCCACGCCTGGCAGCGCGTGCACCTTAGCGTCGCTCAGCGGTCTTAGCTGGGCGCTCCAAGCACCAGGCTCCAGAACGTCTTGAACTGGGTATCTGGATTCTGCACCACCGCTATGCCCATATGCGTGGCGTCGCGTAGAAGCAGATTGCTGTTATGGTCCGGGCTCAATTTCCATTCGCGGAAAAGCTCGCCGAACGTAAGCTGACCGGTGCCGACATTCTCCGCCGCCACTTGCGGATCAAAGCCAGTGCGCTGTACGCGCTCCCAAGGGTCGGAGCCGTCCGAGCCGAAATGCGAGATCCTGTCATAGTCCGCGAGGTCTTGCGCGTGGGCAAGAGCGGCCTGCTCTAACTGCGGATGCAAAGCCAGCGGCTGGAGTCCCTGTTCGGCGCGGTAGTCGTTGACGAGTTTGAGAGCCTGTCCCGGTTCGAAGGTCTCAGCCGGCGCAACACCGTCCAGGTCCTCGTCCGTATCAGAGCTGGTTGCGCGCGTCCAAAGCGAAGATAGTCGCTCGGACAGGGCCGGCTCAGCCGCTGTATCATTCTCGGCCGTTTTCACCTGCTGCGCGGCTTGACGGTCGGCATTCTGATCGGCGAAGTTGCCCATCAGCCCGGTGTTAACGGCGCATCCGCCAAGGGGCCCCGCGATCCCAAGCGCCGCAGCCAGGGCGATCAAGCTTCTGGCAGACCGCCTCGATCGGCTCTGATGGCTTTGAGCAGGCACCATCGTCTCCGTGAATTCCCGCAAATCTTTCGACAAGATAAACGCGACGCCGTTAACAAACCATTGCCAAGTGTGCAGTGCGTGCACATCTGCGGCAGCGCACAAGTATCAGCGAATATATGTGACGCCAAGATGGCGGGGCAGGGGGCGATCAGGTTTCGCTGCTGTCGCCTTGGCTTGTGAGCTTGTCGAGCCGCGCATGCACATCCTCGAGCTGGGCGCGCAGCTGGGCGACCTCTTCGGCAGAGGCGGGGGCGCTCTCGCTTGGCGGCTCGTGGGCGGACTGAACCGCCTCATAGTTGCTCTGTTCGCCTTCCGCCGCGCCGAATGGCTTGAACATATTGAGCGCCTGCTCGAACATCTCCATGTTTTGGAGCGCCTGCTTCTGCATCGCTTCGAACGCCGCGCTGCCAAACGGGGCGCTGCCGAAGGTCTCGGCAATCTGCTGGGTATATTTTTCCTGCTCGCGCGTCAGCGTGTTCATGCTGAATTCGAGATAGCTAGGTACCAACTTTTCCATCGAATTGCCGTAGAACCGGATCAACTGGCGCAGAAAGCTGATCGGAAGCAGGTTCTGGCCCTTGCTCTCCTGCTCGACAATGATTTGCGTGAGCACTTGATGGGTCAGGTCTTCGCCAGTCTTGGCGTCGTAGACGACAAAGTCACGTTCTGAGCGCACCATCTCGGCCAGATTTTCCAGGGTGACGTAGGTGCTGGTGTCCGTGTTGTAGAGACGGCGGTTGGCATATTTCTTTATGACCGCCGGCTCCCGATCCACATTGGCGGTGAGGCGGGATGTGTCGTCAGGCATGTTGGCTGTCTCGTGGATCACGCGGGAGGTCACGATGTGACGATCATCCCGGTTGTGCATTGCTCCTCGCAATATTGCATTGCGGAAGCCCCGGGACAAGCTTTGTCGGGGGCAAGAGACGGTTGGTGAATCAGGGAAAATGACCGATACTCAAAAAAAGTGATGCGTCGGACGCGCGGGGTGGTTCACGCGGGGGCTTTGCATGCGCACAATGGGGCGCATCAGCCGAACATCACGGTCCAGACGGCAGCATCCGGCTTCAGCCCGGTCAACAGGAGGACGGCATGAGCAGTGAAGAGACCATCGTCATCGCGGGCGGCGCGCGCACCCCGGTAGGCGCTTTCAATGGCGGCTTGAGCAGCGTACCCGCCCATTATCTCGGCGAGACGGTGATCCGGGACGTACTGGGCCGCGCGAAAGTCGAGCCGGGCGAAGTGTCGGAGGTCATTCTGGGCCAGATACTGACCGCGGGGCAGGGCATGAACCCGCCGCGCCAGGCGTCGATCGGCGCGGGCTTGCCCATCGAAACGCCCGCATGGGGCATCAATCAGGTCTGCGGTTCGGGCCTGCGCACGGTGGCGCTCGGGGCTCAGCAGATCAAGCAGGGCGATAGCAAGATCGTCATCGCCGGCGGCCAGGAAAGCATGAGCCAGGCGCGCCACGCCGCCTATATCCGCCAGGGCCAGAAGATGGGCGATCTGGACATGGTCGACACCATGATCCGCGATGGCCTGTGGGATGTGTTCAACGGCTATCACATGGGCAACACGGCCGAGAACGTCGCTGAGAAGTGGCAGATCACCCGCGAGGAGCAGGACGCGTTCGCCGCCGCGTCGCAGAACAAGGCGGAAGCCGCGAAGAAGGCTGGGCGCTTCAAGGACGAGATCGTCCCTGTCACCATCAAGGGCCGCAAGGGCGACACGGTTGTCGATCAGGACGAGTACATCCGCGAAGGCGTGACGGCTGAAAGCCTGTCCGGCCTGCGCCCGGCTTTCAACAAGGATGGCTCGGTGACGGCAGGCAATGCCAGCGGCATCAATGACGGCGCGGCGGCTGTCGTGCTGATGAGCGCAGCGGAAGCCGAAAAGCGCGGCGCGGAGCCGCTCGCGCGGATCGTCTCCTGGGCACATGCCGGCGTCGATCCGTCGATCATGGGGACCGGGCCGATCCCCGCCTCGAAGCTCGCGCTGGAGAAAGCCGGTTGGACGGCGGAGGACCTCGACCTGATCGAGTCCAATGAAGCCTTCGCGGCGCAGGCCTGCGCGGTTAACAAGGGCGTCGGCTGGGATCCGGAAAAGGTCAACGTCAACGGTGGCGCGATCGCCATCGGCCACCCCATCGGCGCATCCGGCACGCGCATCCTCGTCACGCTGCTCCACGAGATGCAAAAGCGCGACGCCAAGCGCGGCCTCGCCACCTTGTGCATCGGTGGCGGCATGGGCATCGCCATGTGCGTGGAACGCGGTTGATATGCGTTGCGCATGATTGATCGCCGATTCTCGCCCGCGGCCCCAGAAGGCGTGGGCGCCTTCCCACTCCCAGAGATCAGGACGCACGCGGTAAGCGCGAAAAACAACCGGAGGAAACACGTATGGCACGGGTAGCAGTTGTCACCGGCGGCACACGAGGGATCGGGCACGCAATTTCCGTGGCTCTGAAAGACGCCGGATATTCGGTCGCAGCGAATTACGGCGGCAACGATCAGGCTGCGCAGGACTTCCAGGCTGAAACCGGCATCCCCGTCTACAAATGGGACGTGGGCGATCACAGCGCCTGCGAGAGCGGGTTGAAACAGGTCGAGACTGACCTCGGCCCGGTGGATGTCGTCGTAAACAATGCCGGCATCACCCGCGATGCGATGTTTCACAAGATGAGCGCGGAGATGTGGAACGACGTTATCCGCGTGAACCTCAACTCGATGTTCAATATGACCCATCCAGTGATCGGCGGAATGCGTGATCGGGGCTTTGGCCGGATCGTCAACATCTCCTCGATCAATGGCCAGAAGGGGCAGATGGGCCAGACCAACTATTCAGCGGCCAAAGCCGGCATCATTGGCTTTACCAAGGCGCTGGCGCAGGAAACCGCGCGCAAGGGCATCACGGTAAACACCATTGCGCCAGGCTACATCGACACGGACATGGTGGCGAATGTGCCGGAGGACGCGCTGAACAAGATCATCGCCCAGATCCCGGTCGGCCGGCTCGGCAAGCCGGAGGAAATCGCGCGTTGCGTGACCTTCCTCGCCAGCGATGACGCGGGCTTCATTACCGGCTCGACGATCACGGCGAACGGTGGCCAGTACATCCTCGGCTGAACCTGGCGGGCCTTATTGCGGCTCCCGCGTGGGCTGAGTGGCGGGCGGCGGCGCGTTCGCACGCGCCTGCCGGGCCGCGATCGTTACGCCGGTCAGGATCAGCACGAACCCGATGGCGTGCGACCACAGCGGCTGCTCGCCAAGGATCAGGATCGCCAGACCAGAGCCGAAAAGCGGGATCAAATGCAGGAACACGCCCGCCCGGTTGCTGCCGATCAGCTCGACCCCGCGTGTGTAGAAAACATAAGCGAGAATGCTTGGAAAAATCGCTACATAACCGATCGCGAGCAGCGCGTCCGTTGACAGGGTGAGCGAACGCACATGGGCGTGCTCCCAAGCGTGAAGCGGCCAATTTACCATCGATGCGACGAGGAACATGCACGCCGCCAGGCTCAACCAGTGGATCTGCGCCGGACGCTTGCGCAGGAAAGCCGTGTAAACGCCCCACACCGCCATCGCGCCGAGCACCCACAGATCGCCGCTGTTGATCTCAAGCTGCGCGAGTGCCTGCAGGTTGCCTTTCGTGATCACGATGATGACGCCGACCAGCGATAGGCCGATGCCGACACCCTGGCGCGCGGTCAGTCGGTCAGTAAAAAACAGGAACGAAGCGAGTGCGATCATGACCGGCCCAGAGGAGTTGATGATCAGCGCGTTGAGCGCGGGCGTAAAGTTCAGGCCGATATAGGTCAGGGTATTGAAGCAGCCGGGTCCGACCGCGCCGAGGAACACCAGCCACGGCCATTGCCGGCGGATTTCAGGCCAGTCGCGGCGTAAGTGCGGCAACGCGAACGGCAGAATGATTAAGAACGCGAGCGTCCAGCGAATGGACGCAAGCGCGATAGGCGGAAAGAACTCATGTACACCGCGGCCGAGTACGAAATTTCCGCCCCAGAACAGCGGTGTCAGCGTAAGCAGGATATAAGGCCGGTTGAACAGCCCGACGAAGGCACGCCTCGCGAGAGATGGTAGCTCGGTCGGGCTGGGTGATGGACCGTTCATGCTAATCGGCATACGCTATCGCTCCGGGCGCGTAAAGCCACGCGGCGTATGTCAAGTTCACGTCCGGCGGATGCCGCTGGACCGGCTTCGGAGATAGTAAATCATGGCCAATGTGGCAGTGGTCGGCTCGCAGTGGGGCGACGAAGGCAAGGGCAAGATCGTCGACTGGCTTTCCGAGCGCGCCGACATCGTGGTGCGCTTCCAAGGCGGGCACAACGCCGGGCACACGCTTGTTATCGACGGCCAGACATATAAACTGTCGCTGCTGCCCTCCGGCGTTGTGCGCCCGGGCAAGCTGTCGATCATCGGCAATGGCGTGGTGATTGACCCGTGGGCGCTGGCCGACGAAATCGAGACATTGCGCGGCCAAGGCGTGGACCTGACGCCCGAGCGCCTGCGCATCGCCGAGAACGCCACGCTGATCCTGCCGCTGCACCGCGAACTCGACGCGCTGCGCGAGGCAGCCGCGGGCGCGGGCAAGATCGGCACGACCGGGCGCGGCATCGGCCCGGCTTACGAGGACAAGGTGGGCCGGCGCGCGATCCGGGTGATGGACCTGCAGAACCCGAAAACGCTGAAGGCCAAGCTCGACCGCATCCTGACTCATCATAACGCGCTGCGCCGTGGCCTGAGCCAACCGGAGGTGGACCGCGACGAGCTGTTCGACGCGCTTTGCGAAATCCGCCCGCAAATCCTGCCCTATGTCGATACCGTCTGGCAGCTGCTGGACCGGGAACGGCGCGCGGGCCGGCGCATCCTGTTCGAAGGCGCGCAAGGCGCACTGCTCGACATCGACCATGGCACGTATCCGTTCGTGACGTCCTCGAACACGGTCGCCGCGCAAGCCGCCACAGGCTCCGGCATGGGCCCGCGCGCCATCGGCTACGTTCTGGGCATCACCAAGGCCTACACAACCCGCGTCGGGCAGGGGCCATTCCCCAGCGAGCAGGACAACGAAACCGGCCAACTGCTTGGCGAGCGCGGCCACGAATTCGGCACGGTGACAGGCCGCCCGCGCCGCTGCGGCTGGTTCGATGCCGCATTGGTGCGCCAGACTATCAAGGTCGGCGGGATCGACGGCATTGCGCTGACCAAGCTCGACGTGCTCGACGGCTTAGAGGAGTTGAAAGTCTGCGTCGGCTACCGGCTGGATGGTAAGGAGATCGACCACCTGCCGGCCGCGCAGGGTGCGCAGGCGCGCGTCGAGCCGATCTACGAGGTGTTGCCGGGCTGGTCCGACTCCACCGAGGGTGCGCGAAGCTGGGCCGAACTGCCGGCGCAGTGCATCAAGTATGTTCGCCGGCTGGAGGAACTGATCGAGGCGCCGGTCGCGCTGCTCTCCACCTCGCCGAAGCGCGAGGACACCATCCTCGTGCACGACCCGTTCGTCGACTGAGCAGCAATGCGAATAGACCGGATTGGTAAGACAATCGTCATTGCCGGACTTGCCTGTGCTCGGGCCCGACCCGAGTAATAAGGCAATCCAGACGGCGAATTAGAGGGGCGGCGATAATGGATGCCCGTGTCAAACACGGGCATGACGTGCCTGCCCTCCTTCCAAGCGCGCTAGCTTCAAGGCTCCCGAATGTTGAAGACGTACACTAGCCTTTTGCGCGACGAGCGCGGCCCGCTGGCCTTTGGCGCGGCCTGCACGTTCCTGTCCGCGCCAGGGCAAACCTTTTTCATCTCGCTTTTCATCGGCTCGCTCAGCGACACGACCGGTTTGAGCGCGGGGCAACTCGGCTCGCTCTATCTGGGTGCCACGCTTGGCTCAGCGGCGCTGCTGCCCTGGTTCGGCCACTGGATTGACCGGATCGATCTGCGCCGCTACGCCGCCGCGGTGATGATCGGGCTGGCGGTGTCCTGCGCCGTGATGGCTTCGGCAGCGGGGCCGCTCAGCCTGTTCATCGCTCTTCTAATGCTGCGCCTGAGCGGGCAAGGACTAATGTCGCACACCGGCATGACCTCGGTCGGGCGATATTTCGTCAATCGGCGCGGGCGCGCGCTGTCGCTCGTGGTGATGGGGTTCCCATTGTCGGAGGCTGTGATGCCCGCGCTGGCGGTGGTGCTCATCGGCGCAATCGGCTGGCGCGCGACCTACCTCGCGGTAGGCGCAGGGGTGCTGCTGATCGCGCTGCCGCTGCTGCTGTGGCTGATCGCTGAGCGCCGAGCTTTCACCCAGCCGACGCTGCGCGAAGAAGGCACGCGGCGGCCCTCCGCATGGGATGGCGCGCGGATCGTCGGACGCACCGCCTATTTCTGGCTGATCCTGCCACTACTGATCTACATGCCGCTGACGGCGACGGCGCTGATCTTCTACGTTCAGCCCATCGGCGCGGCGAAGGGCTGGTCCCCGGAGTTGATCGCCGCGTCGTTCACCGGCTTCGCCGCCGGCCACGCCGTCGCGATTCTGTTGGGCGGCCAACTTGTGGACCGCTTCACCGCGCGCAACATGCTCGCCGCCACCGGCCTGCCGATGGTGCTGGGCATCATCTTGCTCGGCTTGCTGGACACACCGCTGACCGCCTTTTTATTCATGGGGCTGATCGGCGCGTCCACGGGGCTGGCGCATACCGTGTCCTCGGCGATGTGGGCAGAGGTTTATGGCGTCGAGCGGCTCGGCACGATCCGCAGCTTCTCCGTGATGTTGATGGTCGCTGGCACGGCGGCCGGTCCGGCGCTTGTCGGCCCGATGATCGACGCGGGCTGGCCTGTGGCGCTCATCGCCGCGCTGTTCGCCGGATTCGGCATAGCGGCGACCTTGTTGGCGCTCGCCGGTCGGTTTCGCGCGCGGTTGCCGGCCTGATCCGGATCAGTTAGATTTCACAAAAAATTGAGGTTGCCCCAGCAAATATCTTGAAGGAGACGCATGATGGCCGAGGATGCTGTGCCCGCGCAGCTTGCGCCCTATCCTGTCGATGTCGAAGAAGGACGCACCTATGCCTGGTGCAGCTGCGGGCGCTCACAACGCCAGCCATTCTGCGACGGCTCCCATAAGGGCACAGGGATGGAGCCGGTGCGCTTCACGGCAGAGCGAAGCGAGACCGTGATGCTTTGCGGCTGCAAGGGGACGGACGATGAGCCGTTCTGCGACGGTTCTCACAATCTCGCTTAAAGCATCCTCAATATCGGCGGGCCGGGTCATCGCGAGCGCAGCAAAGCAATCCAGCTGTCCGCGTTGGCGCTGGACTGCTTCAGCGCCTACGGGCTTCGCAATGACGACGCTTGACCTGTGGACGTGAGCTATACGCCGCACCAGCGCCGGATAATGGTGGCATAAAGCTCCGCTGCTTCCTCGATCCGCTCGACATAGCAGAATTCGTCGGTCTGGTGCGCCTGGCGCGGCTCGCCCGGGCCGAGGACAATGGTGGGAATCAGGCCGTAGCCTTCTCGCAGCGACGCTGCGTCAGTGAAATAGGGTGCGGCACCAATCTCCGCCAGGGTGCCGTCCGGTGCGGCAAGCATCTCGCGCAACTCAACGATCCACGCCTCATTCGGCTCGGTCCAGACGGCACCGGCCTCCGTCCCGAATGTCATGTCAATCTCCGGCCCGACGGTCTGGCGCAGCTGCTCCTTGAGCGCTGGCAATTCCACCTCCGGCGTGACGCGAATATCGACGCCAAAAGCAGCGCGATCCGGCACCGAGTTGACGTTCATGCCACCCTTGACCCAGCCGACATTGAGCGTCGGTTCGCCGAGAAACGGGTGCGCCGGCACGCGGAAGTCGAGATCCTCAAGCGCCTGGATGGCGCGGACAGCCATGTAAATGGCGTTGCGCCCCTCCTCGGGCATCGACGCATGTGCCGTGACGCCGCGCGCCAGCCCCTCGAAGCGCAGCACGCCCTTGTGGCCCAGCCAGAGCACGTTGGACGTGGGCTCCGCGACGACCATCGCGCCCGCGCGCCCGAGCAGCCGCTCCCGCGCCAGCATCCGCGCGCCATTGGTGCCGGTTTCCTCATCCGCCGTGATGACGATTTCGACGCCGGGCGTGCGCTCCAGCTTGTCGGCCAGCGCAACCGCCGCGCTGATAATCGCCGCCACGCCGCCCTTCATGTCAGTTGAGCCGCGCCCCAGCAGCTTGCCTCCGTCGATCTCGCCGCCGAACGGATCGAAGCTCCAGTCCGCCGCGCCGAGCGGGACTGTGTCGGTGTGCCCGGTCAGGCAGAGCGACGGCTTGTCCGGGGCGCCGCCGATCCGCGCGATAAGACTGGGCCGGCCCTCCGCCAGCCAGTGATAGCTGATGCGATAGCCAGCCTCTTCGAGGATCGCGCCGATATACTCCGCGCAGGCCGCTTCGTTTCCCGGCGGGTTCACGGTGTCGAACCGCACGAGTTCCTGAGCCAGCGTGACAGGGTCGATCCGGCTCATTGGTTGAGTTCCAGGCTTGCGTAGTGCTCCAGCACTTCCGGGTTGGCGAGCGCCTCCTTGTTCTTGATCTGGCGGCCGTGGATGATGTCGCGCACGGCGATTTCGGTGATCTTGCCGGACTTGGTCCGGGGGATGTCCGGCACTTGCACGATCTTCGCCGGGACATGGCGCGGCGTTGCGCCTTCGCGGATCTGGCGCTTGATCCGGTCGCGCAGGCCGTCGTCCAGCTCCAGCCCCTCTTGCAGCACGACGAACAGCACCACACGCACGTCATTGTCCCAGCTTTGGCCGATCACGATCGATTCGCGGATTTCGGGAAGCTGCTCGACTTGCCGGTAAATTTCCGCCGTGCCGATCCGCACGCCGCCCGGGTTCAGCGTGGCGTCGGAACGCCCAAGGATGACGATACCGCCATGCCCGGTCCACTGCGCGAAGTCGCCGTGGTGCCAGATGTTTGCGAAGCGGGCGAAATAGGCGTTGAAGTATTTCTCGCCGCTCGGATCGTTCCAGAAGCCCACCGGCATCGACGGGAACGGGCGCGTGCACACCAACTCGCCCTTTTCGTCGCGCACAGGCTTGCCGTCTTCGTCGAACACATCGACCGCCATGCCCAGGCCCGGTCCCTGAATTTCGCCAGACCAGACCGGCTTATGCGGATTGCCCAGCACGAAGCAGGAGACAATGTCCGTGCCACCCGAGATCGAGGCGAGATGCACATCGGGCTTGATCGCGTCATAGACGTAATCGAAGCTCTCCGGCACCAGCGGTGAGCCGGTCGACGCGAGCGCGCGTAGCTTCGAGAGGTCATGCGTATTGCGCGGGCGCATCTCGTTTTTCTTCAGCGCGTCGATATACTTCGCGGAGGTGCCGAAAAAAGTCATGCCCTCGGCTTGCGCGAAGTCGAACAGCACATTGCCGTCCGGCGCAAACGGCGAGCCGTCATAGAGCATTATCGTCGCTTCGCGGGCGAGGCCTGCGACCAGCCAGTTCCACATCATCCAGCCGCAAGTGGTGAAGTAGAACACTCGGTCTCCGGCCTTTACGTCGCAGTGCAGGGCGTGCTCCTTGACCTGCTGGAGGAGCGCGCCGCCAGCGGCGTGGACGATGCATTTCGGCACGCCGGTCGTCCCCGACGAATACATGATGTAGACGGGATGGTTGAAGGGCATGGGCGTGAATTGGACCTCTCCCGGTACATGCGCGCTGATCGCGCGCGCCCAGGGCTGCGCCTTGTCAAGCGCATCGGCGGTCTGTTCGCTGTGACCGAGGTAATCGGCGATCAGCGCCAGTTCGAGGCTCGGCATCTGCGGTATAATCTCGGCCAGTTTGTCGGCGATCTCGAAGCGCTTGCCGTTATAAAAATAGCCATCGCAGGCGATCAGCACCTTCGGTTCGATCTGGCCGAAGCGGTCGAGAACACCCTTCACCCCGAAATCCGGCGAGCAGGATGAGAACACCGCGCCGATCGACGCGGCAGCCAGCAGCGCTACCAGCGTCTCCGGCGCGTTCGGCATCATCGCCGCGACACGGTCGCCCGCCACGACGCCATGCGCGCGCAGCACCTGCTGAAGCTGGGAGACCTGGGCATGCAACTCAGCCCAGCTCATGCGCCGTTCCAGCTTGTCCTCGGCACGGAAGATGACCGCAGTCTCATCATCGCTGCGGCGCAGCAGATTTTCAGCGTAGTTCACCTGCGCGTTCGGGAAGAATTGCGCACCGGGCATCTTGTCGCCGTCGACCAGGTAGGGCGGCGCGCCCTTTTCGCCGATAAAGCCTAGAAAATCCCACAGCGCTGGCCAGAACACTTCGGGCGCACGCACCGAAAAGTCATGCAGATCGTCAGTGTCGCGGAAACACGCGCCATATTCGCGGCGCAGTAAATTCATGAATGCAGTCAGATTGCTGTCCGCGATCGTCTCCGGGCTGGGACGCCATAACGGCTCGCTCATTTTTCGCGCTCCCTGCAGTCGCTGGCTGGCATTTCTGCTACCTTAGCGAAAACGAGGCGGGAAAGGCTATGGGGTTTGCGGCGCGCGCCGGTCACGTTCGCTGGAATTCAGCAAGAGCGGAAAAAAGAGGGGCACTGCCTGAGATACCGGCAGTGCACCCTGAACCCCGCTAAACGAATACACCGCGACGGGACGACTTCAGCCTGAGGATGCCGCCTCCCATACCGAGAGCGCGCCCTGAGATCGTCGCGGACACCTGTTGTTTTTGGTGCTTGCTCCATGCGCTTGCGCTGAAGCTGAGAGTGAGCCTGCGCTGGTTTTGTATCCTCCGCAAGATGTTGGGGTGCCCTGTGCTGCCATTCCCTACGCGGCTAAGGTCTCGGGATACATCCATATGTTGTGTCTCTAGCTGCGCAGGAACCGAGGCGGCTGGCCGATGTGCCGTGAGAATCGCCGGGTGAGCACCCGCTTGAGCATGAAACATCAATGAAATAGCCGAAATGCCTCGCGAATGGGCAGACCGCAGCACGCGCGCCGCTATGCAAGCCCAAGTGGCATGTCCATGTCAGTCAGTGCAGGCTAATGTGACAGTATTGTCACAGGGAAATGCAAACAAGCTGGGGAAACTGCTATGACACGGTCAGCAGACTTCAAGTGACTGATTTTGCAAGACGCTTTATGTCACTGAACTGTCAAGCTGGTTGTGCGCAGCGCGCGGGCTGGCGTCGGCGGCACGAACTGATCGGCGGGCACCTGTGGGGCCGGGAGCTTGAGCCAATCGGCGAAACGCGCCTTCAGGTCATTGCCGTGCTTGTCCCAGAATCCCGCATCAAAGCGCAGAGCGCGCGCCATGTTCCGCGCCATGGTGGGCACGAAGCCTGCCATGTCGAGATCAATCTCGGCGTGCTGGCTGACCAGCGGCAGCGCCGATTTGCGCACCGGACCGTACGGAAACCAGCGGGTGAGCCGCGCCTGCCGCTCCGGCAGCGAAAGATCGCGCAACAGCTCCCGGGCGACGTCCGCATTCGGCGCAGACACCGGGATCGCCCAATAGTTGAACTGGTAGATCTGACCGTCCCAGAGAATGCTCAGCCATTGATGTGCGCGCACAGCGCTGGTGAAGACGCGCCCGTTGAACGCGACGCCTAACACGACATCGCTGATGCTGCTCGGGCCAGACGCGGTAAAATCATCAAACGCCTTGACCGGGTTATCCCACCAGACGATGGCGTGCCGTACCGCGGACAGCCTGGCGAAGGCGCGATCCTGACCACTCTGGGTGGCAAGCACCTCATACACCTCGGATGGCGCCACGCCGTCGGCCATAAGCGCAAGCTCAAGCACGTACTCGGCCTGGCGCGGAAGCGCGCGTTTGCCCGGGAAGCGATCGAGGGCGAACAGATCGGTGATCCGTTGGGGCGGCTCGTCGAATTCTGCGCGGGTGTCGCGCACAACCACCGCCGACCATGCGGCGCTCCCCGCTCCGCAAGGCATCAGCGCGCCGGGCAGGTAGTCCGCTGTCGCAGGATCGCCCTCAACGCTGGCGGGCAGTTCCGCCGGATCGATCGCCGCGAGCCAGCCGTCTGCGCACCCGCGGCTCGCCGTGCGCGCGTCGAGTTCGAGCATGTCCCATCCCTTTGTCGCCACATGCTCGCGCGTGAGCCGGTCCATTACGCCGTCATGCGAAACATTATCGAGCTTGTGGCCCGTCGCTTGAGTGAAGGGCTCGAACAACGCGCGCTGCTGCGCGATATTATATGCGCCGCCCCAGGTGGCGACTGTGAGCGTGACATCTTGCGGGGGCCGTAGGGTCTCAGCGACCGGCGCGCTCAAGGGCTGCGCGACCGGCGCGGTCTCTTTGGCGGCTCGTGGCCCGGTTTGCGGCGTGGAACCCGCGCGAGGCTGCGTGGCGCGCTGGTCGTCCGAGATGTTGGCGTCGCGCGAGGGCCCTTCGTCTGCGCTCGCAGCCGCTTCACCAGCGTCGTCAGACCTTGCAGGCTCCGCCAGCGCTGCACCCGCGCCAAGTGCCATGAGAGTTGGCGCCAGTATAGTTGTTGCCAGTGCTATTGCCGCAGCGGCGCAACGCCACCTGAACTCGTACATGCTGCTCGCCTCCGCCGCTGACCGGGCGCGTCCGGCCTTGCTCCTGACTGACCTGCGCCGACAGTTTCAGATGGTTATGGCCACCACGAGGTATTGCCCTCAATGCTGCTCAACGGCAGCTCGGGCATTTTGTAGCTGACCCACGGGCGTTGCAAGGAGCCTGTGACGTGCAGACTGATCGTCTGTTTATCGGCGGCAAAGAGATGGTTTTCCATCGGCGCGTTGTTCTGCGGCTCAGTCTCGACAGGAAGCTGTGCGGCGTCGAGCCGCCAATCAAAACGCTGCTGCGCCAGGTCAGCGCGTCCGCGACCGCGAATGACCCAACCATCTTGTGCGAAGGCCATCGGCGCGATCCGCAAATCGTGATCCCGCAGAACAAACGCCGCTCGCAACAAGTCGTAGTCGGCTGCCCAACTTGTCATCTGGCGCTTGGTCCGAGGCTGGTCCGCATTCATGGCCTCATCGCGCGCCATTGCGGCCATTGCGGCCACGTCGAGCGCCAGGTCACCGCCTTGAAGAGCAATCAACTCACCGTTCACAGTCATCTCTCGCATCGCGGCACCGAGCGTTGGACCGGCCCCCTCTACTGCAAACGAGATATCGGCGGGTCCGGTGGCCAGCCGCGGCATGTGTCCTGCTGAGAGAAGCCGCTCCAGGTCGATGGCCGCCGCTTTGCCCTTGCCGGATAATCGGAACGCATTTTCAACCCATCGAACCGAGAATTGGCCATTGATCATTCCGCGAAAGACCAGGAGTTCGGCGACATCTAGCGTTGCGATGCCATTGGCCACAGAAAGGAAGGCCGCCGTTTGCCCGGTATTCAGCCCGTCAACGCGCAGGCTTTCGGCCGAGAGCCTGAGGTCGGCGTCAAACCGGGCTAGCCATTCGCCAATGCGATGCGCGCGCGATGCGAGGCCGCCACGGCGCAGGCTTTGTGGATCCGTTGCGCTCAGGACGCCGTCGCTGTGACCGCTCACCGACAGGCCGCGAAGATCGACACGACTGAGACCGAGCGTCCCCGAGAGCTTGGGCCGTTCCCCGGCGAGTTCCAGATTGAGTAGACCGGTCACTCGGGTCTGCCCAATTTCCAGTTCCAAGTCCTGCAACGAGAGTTTCGAGGCAGTCGCCTCGAGCGCTGCGGAGGTCGAATACCGCATGTTCGCAAACGCATCACCTGCGGGCAGCCCCAGCCAATCTGCAACCGCATGCGCCGATGCATCCTCCATCTCGAGATCGCCCATAAACCGAGCGCCATTGGCGCGCACGATCCGGCCGTTAACAGTCAGGCGTCCAGCGGATTCACTTTGCGTGACAAAGCGTACCGGGGCTTCCAGCGTCGGGCCGGCAGGGCGGAACGCGCCGCGTTCGAGCCTGAAGCTCACGGGATCAGGGGCGGAGAAAATCTGGCCGGCCAGCGTAACGCGCTGCGGCTCCTGGTCCCGCTCGAAAACGACAGTGAACGAGGGTAGGGCGCCTTGTTTGTCGTTTTGCTGCCGTAGGCGCGCATGAGAAAAATCGATGAAGGAGAAGGGCGCATCTTGCGCAGCCGCAAGGAGCTTAGTGACTGCCTCACCGTCATCCAGCAGGATCGCGCGCCACAACCGGTTGCCGGCTATTTGCGAGAAAGGCTCGCGCAGCTGAATGACGGGCCGATCCACCCAGACCTTTTTGAAAACGATCCTGCCATTCAGCAAAGACCAAAGGTCAAGGCGCGCCGCCAGAACCTCTACCTCGATATGTGAGACACGTGGAAAGCGGGCGGGGGATTCGATCCGCACATCTTTGGCTTCGATCGAAAGATCGAACAGGCTCGTCAGCCGCACATCGCCTTCAACCGACAGCTGTCCCTTGGCCCACGCGGACAACTTGACGACCAGTTGATCGCGAACCGTCTGCCCGTCGACGAGGTGCGGCGCTCCCGCAGCAACCGCGAGCAGCAGGGCGCATCCCAGCAAGACGCCAGCTACTGCCCGTCGGATCACTCTCATGCCGGTCTCACCGTTTCGCTTCGAAGGTTGTGAAGCGGTTTCAAGGTAGAATTTCCGGCGCCGGAGCGCGTTGGCTCCGGTCCGGGCGCTTGCGCCGCGCGATACTAGCCATCAGGGCCATCTCTTAACAACCCTTTAGCAAATTGGCGGGCCTGCGTGATCGCAGATCGTCGACGCCGCGGCTGCACGTCCAGCGGGCAGTGCCGCAGCCGCGACAAGCCGCCAGGGCAGCCGCCACCCACATTTCGTGGTCCAGAACCGAGAGGCCACATCAATTTGAAAAGTGTTACATTGATCCGAATGCTGCATGTCGGCAAATCTTTCCACTTCATGTGGCAGAAAAAGCACATTCGATGCCGCTCGGCCCGATGCCATGCGAACTCAGGCGAACCGAAAAAACAGTCATATTAATGATTTGGGCATGACCACAACCTTAAATTGAGCTGCGCGCGACTCCCGGATGCAGGCCAAACATCGTTCGGACGTGGCAAGCGACTTGACAGGTCGGCGCCCGGACGCCGCCTCAAAAGAACGTAATTTACCCATTTAAATCAGTAATTTATTTGCAATCTCGCACATGTTTGCGATTCGTTTTTTGGCCGTCACAATGCCGTCACAAACTGCCCCGCAGCCGGGGTGATCACAACGCTCAGAGGTTGCAAATTCACCAGTTTTTGTTTAGACGTGGGTCTTCCGAACGGGGGCTAAACCCCTCCTGCGAGTGTATCCATATCGAGTATTGCGTATCGCCACTCCCGGCCGACAGCCCTGGTTTGTCGGCAACGGTAGGGGTGCGTCTTGAACAGTCTTTAATTTTTGCGGCCTGCCGCGTCTTGAGCGGTATCGACGCTCCGCCCTCTAATCCGGGGGTAACGCGCGATGCATCATCGAGAAACCGGGGCAGGCATCGTGACAGGAGGACGACATGACAAACGCGCAAGGCCAGACCATTACGGCCAATCGGTCGCGCATACTGACCAGCATTTTCGCACGCAATCCTCGCGATACGTCCGCTTCAGCAAACGCGCAAGCTTGCACGCGTTCCCAGCCATCCGGTGTTTCCGAGCACAATGAGGCTCGCTCGAAGCCGTCGAACTGGCGCGACGTGGCCACTCGGCACAGCCGCGAGTCGCTCGCAGAGCGTCTGTGCGCACGCTTCTTCATTCGCGAGGCCCAGAGGACCAAGGCCGCGCAGGCGCATGAAGCCGAATTCCCGACGGCTGGCCAACGGCTTCAGTCACTCAGTCAGGATGCCGACGCACCCGTGGCCGATCCTCCTAGCCACGCCCTGATCCTCGACGGCCCCACGCGAAGCGCTGGGACCGCATTGCAGGATGTGGCGAGCCGCGATCGATCAGCGCAAGCTGGACTCACAGCTAAGGCTGCGTAGACGCCGAGACGGCATTCAAGACCGTCAGCGTTACAACGCAGAAAAACACCGTCTTGAGGGCATTCAGACGGCGTCAGGATAATTGTGCCGCGTCTTGACTGGACAGCGGCGTGAACAGCGGGGGTTTTATTGTGGAACTAGCTGCAGAAGCAGGAACCGGCGCGGGGCCCACCGACAGCCGGCACCAATACGCCTTAATGGAACAGAAATGGCAGCGCATCCAGAAGCGGTTGCGGGCCGAACTCGGCGAGGACGTGTTCACCAGTTGGTTCGGCCGGGTCGAACTCGAATCGTTGGAAGACGGGTGCCTTCAGGTCTCGGTGCCGACCAAGTTTCTAAGCAAGTGGCTGCGGTCGCACTATTCTGACCACCTTCTGAAATGTTGCAGCACGGAGTTCGATCATGTGGAGCGGCTCGATTTCCGCGTGCGCCAGCCCCACGACACCGTGCGGACCAAGCAGCAGCCTGCCGCAGGAGCGACACAGCGGCAGCAGGCTCCTGCAGTGGCGCCCACCTCGGCGCGTCCCGCAGTGGACACGCGCACCGGCTGCGAAGGCTTCGAAGGCTCGCCGCTCGACACGCGCTTCACCTTCGAGTCGTTCCTGGTTGGTAACGCAAACCGGCTGCCTCATGCGGCCGCGTTGCAAGTGGTCGAGAGTGCCGGGGAGCAGACCTCGCGCTACAACCCGCTCTACCTCCATGGCAAGGTCGGGCTGGGCAAGACGCACCTGCTCCATGCGATCGCCTGGGGCGTCAAGCAGCGCAAGCCAAGCGCCAAGCTGCTCTATCTGACAGCCGAGCGCTTCATGTACAGCTTCGCGGAGGCGCTGCAGTCGCGCGGCGGCCCGGCCTACAAGGACCGGCTGCGTAATATCGATGTGCTGCTTATCGACGATATGGAGTTCCTGCAGGGCCGCACGTTCCAGCAGGAGTTTTGCCATACGCTCAACTCGCTCATTGACGGCGGCAAGCAGGTGGTCGTCGCGGCGGACTGCGTGCCGATGCAGCTCGAAGGTTTCGATGCCCGGATGCGCTCCCGGCTCGCCGGCGGGCTGGTGGCTGAACTCGGGGCGATGGACTACGAATTGCGCCACCAAATTCTCAAGCGCCGGGCGCAGGACAAGGCCACGGAAGACCTTGGCTTCCTGATTCCCGACGCCGTCGTCGACTTTCTCGCTTCAGAGTTGACTGAAGGCGGCCGCGAGCTGGAGGGCGCGATCACCCGCATCCATGCTGCCTACAAGCTGACCGCCCAGCCGGTCACGCTGGAGACGGCGGAGCACATCATCGCCGATCTCGTCCGTGGTAAGGAGCCGAAGCGCATCAAGATCGACGATATCCTGCGAGTGGTCACCAAGCACTACGGCGTGAACCGCTCCGATCTGCTGTCGTCGCGGCGAAATCGCTCCATCGTGCGGCCGCGCCAAATTGGCATGTATCTGGCGAAATCCCTGACCTCGCGGTCACTGCCGGAAATTGGCCGGCGCTTTGGCGGACGTGATCATACCACGGTGCTCCACGCGATCCGAAAGGTGGACGAGCTGATCGAGGCGGACAACGCGCTGCGTGAGGATGTCGAGATCCTTAAGCGCCTGCTTCGCGATTGAGACACCCGCGCCGCCGTCCTGCAGATGGCGGCGCGGCTGCGTCTATCACCCGGCTACCGGCGTCCATTCGAGCTTGGGACAACCGGCGAAAACCTCTTGTCAAACCTGCTTGCAAGCGCGAAGGTTCGTGCCCCGCGCCGGTGCCGGCCCCGTGGGCGCACAGCATGCGTGCACCGGCGGGGTGAACCCGGCGCGGCGTGCGCCGGATCCCGTAAGTGAGTTCCAGGGGAACCGACCATGCGACTGGCGATCGAACGGGCCGCGCTTCTCAAGGCCCTTCAGCATGTGACGAGCGTCGTCGAGCGGCGCGTGACGATCCCGATACTGTCCAACGTCTACATCGCTGCGCGCGAAGGCGTGCTCCGCCTCAAGGCCACGGATCTGGACATCGAGGTGAGCGAGACCATCGCCGCAGCCACAGATGCGCCGGGCGAGACCACCGTGTCGGCGCACATGCTCCACGACATCGTGCGCAAACTCCCCGATGGTACGCAGGTCACGCTCGGAATGGATGAAAGCGGCGGGACTGTAAATCTGGCAGCAGGACCGGCGCGATTTCAGCTTTCCTGCCTGCCGGGCACGGACTTTCCCGACATCGCTTCCGACGAGATGACCCACAGCTTCTCGCTGCCGGCAACCGCCCTGCGCAAGATGATCGAGCGCACACGCTTCGCCATCTCGACAGAAGAAACGCGCTATTATCTGAATGGCATCTATTTTCATACCGTCACGGCGGACGACGGTGAGAAACTTTGCGCGGTTGCCACGGATGGCCACCGCCTCGCCAAGACGGAGTATCCGTTGCCCGAAGGCGCCAAGGGGATGCCCGGCGTCATCATCCCGCGCAAGACGGTGGCCGAGGTGTTCAAGCTGCTCGGCGACCGCAGCGCGCCGGTCCAGGTCGAGCTGTCAGGCGCGAAGATCCGGTTTGTGTTCGATGCTGGCGAAGGCGAAGAGGCGGCCGGACCGGAGAGCGTCGTGCTGACCTCCAAGCTGATCGACGGCACTTTTCCCGACTACGGCCGGGTCATCCCGCTGAACAACGACAAGGTCATGAGCGTCGATCGCAACGCCTTCGCGGCAGCCACGGACCGTGTTTCCACTCTTTCCAGCGAGAAGGGGCGCGCGGTGAAGCTGAATATTTCGGGCAATAAGGTCACGCTGTCGGTGAACAATCCGGATGCTGGCTCGGCTGAGGAAGAAATCCCAGTCGACTACAATGGCGACCCACTGGAAATTGGCTTCAACGCTCGCTATTTATTGGATATCTGCGCACAGATTGATAGCGACAATGCCGCTTTCAGATTGGCTGACGCGAGCGCGCCTACCCTGGTCACGGATGCAGGCGACGCCGCTGCGCTGTATGTCCTGATGCCAATGAGGGTCTGATCAGGCGCCTCCCTGAGCACGCGCATTGGCAAGCTGCGACTCAGGGTCTGGCGCACATCAGCAGGAGATTGCTGAGTTGACACTGCAAGGTCGCATCTCCGGCGCCTTGGACGTTAAAACGCATGGCCGCGAGGCCCCGCCCGCACCGCGCGCGTGGCTGTCGCGGTTAAGCGTGACGGCGTTCCGCAACTATGCGGAGGCGTTCCTGGCCCTCGGCCCAAGCCCTGTTGTGTTGACCGGCCAGAATGGCGCGGGCAAGACGAATATCCTTGAAGCGGTATCGCTGCTATCGCATGGCCGGGGCCTGCGCGGCGCGCCTTTCTCCGAACTCTGCCGATATGGCGCGCCCGGCGCGGGATGGACGGTGAGCGGGCGGCTGCACATCGGCGATGCTGAGACCATAATCGGAACTGGCGTGCGTCCCACCGCCGACGAGAGCCGGGCGAGCCGCGCGGTGCGCATTGACGGTGCACCTGCCCAACCCGGTGCGCTTGCGGAGTATCTGCGCATGGTCTGGCTGACGCCATCGCTCTATAGCCTTTTCACCGGCGCGGCGTCGGAGCGTCGTCGCTTTCTGGAGCGGATCATCATCAGCCTCGATCCGCATCACCGCCGGCTGACAGCGCAATTCGAGCGCGCCATGCGCCAACGCAACCGGCTTCTGGACATCGGCGGCGAGGCCAGCCTGCTTGATGGGCTGGAAATGCAACTGGCGGAGACGGGCGTGGCCATCGCGGCGGCGCGGCGCGATGCCCTTGCCCAGCTTACGGCGGTGATCGCGCGCAAATGGCCGGGCGGGGCGAATGCTGCCTTCCCGGCGGCGCGACTGGAGCTTGACGGGCGGTTGGAAAACGCGCTGGAAACGCAGGCGGCGGTCGATGTGGAAGACGCCTATGCACGCGAACTGGCGGCCACGCGCGAGCGCGACCGCGCAGCCAGGCGCACGACGCTGGGGCCGCATCGCAGCGACCTGATCGTGACCCACACGCCGAAGGGGCTGCCAGCGCGCATCTGCTCGACGGGCGAGCAAAAGGCGCTGCTGGTTGGTCTGGTGCTGGCGCACGCCGAGCTGGTAGCCGCTGTGTCCGGCGCTGCGCCGGTGATTTTGCTCGATGAGATTGCCGCGCATCTGGACGCCGAGCGCCGGGCGGCCATGTTCACGGAGATCGAGGCGCTGTCAGCGCAGGCATGGATGACCGGCACCGACCGCGGCGTGTTCGCGCCGCTCGACGACAAGGCGAACTTTTTTGTGGTCGATCAAGGCGTCATCACACCGGAGCAGCCGGGGATGTGCTAGACTTTCAAGCGATTGGCAGGCCCGCCACAGCGCACGACCAGACATGCAAAAAGGGAAGAAAACGAACCGTGGCCACTGAAACCGGCATCGAACCCCATTACGATTCCCGCGACATCAAGATCCTGCGCGGGCTGGATGCCGTGCGCAAACGTCCCGGCATGTATATCGGCGACACGGACGACGGCTCGGGCCTGCATCACATGGTCTATGAGGTCGTTGACAACGCCGTGGACGAGGCGTTGGCCGGCTACTGCGATCAGGTGAGCGTGACGCTCAACCCGGACAACTCTGTCACCGTGGAGGATAATGGACGCGGCATCCCGGTCGACATCCATGAGGAAGAGGGGATATCCGGTGCCGAGGTCATCATGACCCAGCTTCATGCCGGCGGGAAATTCGATCAGAGCTCCTACAAGGTCTCTGGCGGCCTGCACGGCGTAGGCGTCTCGGTCGTGAACGCGCTGTCCTCGCAACTGGACTTGACCGTCTGGCGTGAAGGCAAGGAGCACTTCGTTCGCTTTGAAGACGGCGTGGCGCTCGCGCCGCTGGAGCCGGTTGGCGACGCCGAGGAGCGGACCGGCACGCGCATCACCTTCAAGCCGTCGGAAGACGTGTTCACCGGCGTCGAGTTCAACTACGCCACGCTGGAGCATCGGCTGCGCGAGCTGGCCTTCTTGAACTCCGGCGTGCGTATCGTCCTGCGCGATGAACGCGGCGTGGAAACCCGCGAAGAAATCATGGAATATGAGGGCGGCGTGAAGGAATTTGTCGCCTATCTGGACCGCTCGCGCCATGCGCTGCTGAGCGAGCCGCTGCTCGTCAAAGGCGAACGGCTGATCTCCGGCGCGCCGATCACGGCAGCAACCGACCCGAACGAGCCGCGCATCATCGTCGAAGCCGCGCTGTGGTGGAACGATAGCTACCACGAGAACGTGTTGTGCTTTACCAACAACATCCCGCAGCGCGACGGTGGCACGCATTTGGCCGGCTTTCGCGGGGCGCTGACCCGCACCGTGAACGCATATGCGCACACCTCCGGCATCGCCAAGAAGGAGAAGGTGACGATCACCGGCGATGACGCGCGCGAGGGGCTGACCTGCGTGCTGTCGGTGAAGGTGCCGGACCCGAAATTCTCCAGCCAGACCAAGGAAAAGCTGGTCTCGTCCGAGGTGCGCGCGGTCGTGGAGAACATTGTCGGGGACACGCTCGCCGCCTGGTTCGAGGAGCATCCGAACGAGGCGAAATCGATCATGCACAAGATCGCCGAAG
>CAZNGB010000010.1:0-29479 GCA_964572465.1 uncultured Hyphomicrobiaceae bacterium | reverse complement strand
GGCTTGGCCGAGGTCGAGCTTGCCGGGCGCAAATTTACCATCAAGAAGCAGTTCCTTGACGATGTGAAGGGCCACACCCTGACCGATCGCATCGCGGCCATGAAAAAGGCGCTGCTGGTGTTCCACTCGCCCGTTGATAACACCGTGGGCATCGAAAACGCCGCCGCAATCTTCAGCGCGGCCAAGCACCCCAAGAGCTTTATCTCACTGGACAACGCCGATCATCTGCTCTCGCGCCGCGAGGATGCGGCTTATGTTGCGGAGGTGCTAAGCGGCTGGGCGTCGCGCTACCTGCGCGGTGCAGATGACCGCCGCCGGCTGGACTACCCGGGCAAGAAGGGCGTGGTCAGCGTTGGCGAGACAGGGCGCGGCAAGTTCCAACAGGAGATCGTGTCCGAGCGCCACCGCCTGCTGGCGGACGAGCCGACGAGCTATGGCGGCCTCGACACCGGCCCGTCGCCCTATGACCTGCTGAGCATGGCGCTGGGCACATGCACGTCGATGACCATCCGCATGTACGCCGACCGCAAGCAGTTCGCGCTGGACAACGTGCGCGTGAATGTGCGCCATGAAAAGGTGCACGCGGAGGATTGCGAGACCTGCACGCAGGAGCAGCATGAAAAGGGCGGGCGCATAGACCGTTTTGAGCGCGAGCTGTTCTTCGACGGCGAGCTTACCCCTGAGCAGCGCGAGAGCTTGAAACAGATCGCGGACCGCTGCCCGGTCCACCGCACGCTGGAAGCCTCATCGGTGATCGACACGAAGCTGTCCGAGGACGGATAGGTGCTCAGTCAAACGGCCTCACGGCCCATTCGCGCACGTTCTGGTGTTCGATCGCGGCCCCCGCGCCTTCGGTGATCACTGTTGTCAGCAGCAGCCGGGTGGGCAGGCCGGTCATCGTTTCCCCGCGCAGGCTCTCATAAGCGCGGATCGCGCTGCGAGTCCCGCGACCGAAAATTCCGTCAATCGATCCGGTGTAGAGGTTGCGCGCCTGTAACTCCTTCTGGAGATCGACCACTTCCTGTTCGGAAGAAATCATTGCCCGGCTCGACAGCGGGCCGATAACCGGGGCGAAGGCCTGGGCATTGACGGCGGTATTAGCGATGATATCCGGCTTCTGGCGGCGCACGACGTCACCCTGGCTGAGCAACAGTCGCGTGCGCGTGTAAGTTCCGACATTCAGCCCCACGACGACTGGGCCTTGCGCCGTGTCCATCAAGATTGGCGAGCCCGAAGACGCGCCGCCGGTATCGCAGTCATGCAACAGCAAGTCCTCAGCGCCAGAGAAATGCTGGCGGATATAGCGCCACTGTATGCCCTTGAAGCTGCGGCGAATATCGCAGCGGCCGCTGTAGGCCAGCCTCCAGTGCGTGTAATCCCAGTGATAGCTGAGTTGGAAAATCCGTCGCTCCCCGGACACTCTCAGCAGATCATCCGTCGGGCGAGGAGCAACCTTTAACGTGCCAAACTTGCAGATTGGACGCTCCAGCTTCGCCAGCGCCCAGTCCTTCGGCGCGGACAGCGGCGGCTCCTTGCCAAAGCGCGTGGTGCCGACCGCGACCCCGTGCTTCGGCGTGCCGGTCCCGCGCCCGGAGATGCCTGAGGAGAGGGACAGATCCTTGTGCTCAAGCCTGAATGTCATGTCGAACAGGTTCGGCAGCTTGCCTTTGCGCGGCTGAAACAGACAGTGCGACGCGGTTGCGACGACATTCGGTGCGACGCAGAACGCCGAACACAGCGTTTGCGTATCTGGTTCGTAGATCATGCCGATCATGCTGGCCAGATCAGCATAGGCGGCAGGCACGTCCTGGCGGTTATCCTCGCCGAATACCGCCGCAGAGGCGTTCAGGCCAAAAACCATCGGCGCCGCGAAAACCAGCGCGCCAGCCCCGTACCGGGCCGCAGCCTTGGCGCCGCGAACCGTGGCACCATGAACCAGACTCAAGGCCCGCCCAAGCATCGCCGATGTGTCCCCCGTATCCTCTCAGCCCCGCCAACGCGACGCTTTATCCCACTACCCATTGATCCGCCCTGCCGGAAAAGCGCTCCAACAAGCGCCGCATGAACAAAGTTTAACCTGCAGGAAAGTGACCAGTAATGGGCGGGCGCATATATCCAAGCTATCGAAATACGAAACCTGATAGGAGAAGAGTAAGTCCAATGGCGGAAGAGTTCAACAAATCTGAGCGCGTGAGAACCGTCGTCTGGCGACGCGCGGGACTTCGCGCGGGACTTGGCGTGGCCACCGTAGCGCTCGTCGGCGCACTCGCCGGCACCGCGGTATGGCACAGTGGCTCCGACACGCCCCGCCTGATGACGCCGGCCAAGGCGCAGGAAATGCAAAATGGGGCGCCGTTCAGTTTCGCGGATTTGGCCGAGCAGGTGCGCCCGGCGGTGGTCAGCATCGAAGTCAGCGGAACGACCACCACGCGTTTCACCCCCAATCGCGGTCGTGGTGGGCGAGAGGATTTTTTTGGCTTGCCAGATGATCACCCGCTGCGCGAGTTCTTCGAGCGCTTCGGCGAGCGTATGCCGGATCGCCCGCGGCCGTCGCGCTCAGCCGGCTCCGGGTTCGTCATTTCGCCTGACGGTTACGTCGTGACCAACAACCATGTTGTTGAAAACGCCGACCGTATCGAGGTCACGATTGGCGAGCAACAAGAGACTTATGACGCGCGTCTGGTCGGGACAGATCCGCGCACCGACATCGCCCTGCTAAAGATCGAGGGCAATGGCGACTTCCCGCATCTTGATTTCGCAGAAACTCCCATTCGCGTCGGCGACTGGGTGCTGGCGGTCGGCAACCCGTTCGGCCTGGGCGGATCGGTCTCTGCGGGCATCGTGTCCGCTCGCGGCCGCGACATCGGCTCAAGCCCGTATGACTTCCTTCAGGTCGACGCCGCGATCAACAAGGGCAACTCTGGCGGCCCGTCGGTCAACCTCAATGGCGAGGTTGTCGGCGTGAACACGGCGATCTTCTCGCCGTCCGGGGGCAATGTCGGCATCGCCTTCTCGATACCGGCCGGTCTTGTGAAGCAGATCGTCGAAGACCTGCAGGAAGACGGCACCGTCAACCGTGGCTGGCTCGGCGTGACCATCCAGGACGTGGACCGCGACCTGGCCGAAGGCTTGGGAATGAATCCGAGTGACCCGCATGGCGCGCTCATCACCAACATCCTCGACGACGGCCCGGCGAACGGTTCTGAATTGCAGGTCGGTGACGCGATTATCGAGGTGCAGGGACAACGCATCGAGGACTCTCGCGATCTGGCACGCAAGATCGCCGAGGTGCAGCCCGGCACGCCAACCGGTCTGACAGTGATGCGCGATGGCAGCGAGCAGTCCGTCACCGTAGAGCTCGGCCAGTTCCCGACATCTGACCGTATGGCCGCCCTGTCGCCAAGCGCACCGTCTGATATGCGGATGGAAGACCTTGGCATTACGCTGGCGCCCGCGGACAGCGCGCGTGACGAAGAGGGCGTGCGCATCGAGGATGTGGAAGCAGGCTCGGTGGCCTCAGAAAAGGGCCTGCGCGCCGGCGATGTCATCGAGAAGGTCGGAGATCAGCCGGTCTTCAGCCCCCGCGATGTGCGCCAGGGTATGAGCGAGCGGATGGGTGAAAGCGAGGTTGTTGTGCTGCGTATCCGTCGCGGCGATCAGCGTCGCTTTGTGGCTCTACCGCTTGAGCAACGCTAAGCGACCACGATAACTAGCATGACCGGCCCGGCCGTCCTATGATGGCCGGGCCACGCATTTCAGGTACAAGGTTCATCCTTCAGTTTTGGCTCAGCCATGCGCATCCTGATCATCGAAGATGACGAGACCGCCGCGGGCTATCTGATCCGTGCGCTCAAGGAGGCGGGCCATGTCTGCGACCTGTACGCCAATGGCGATGACGGGCTTGCGGCCGCGCGCGAGGACGACTTCGACGTGATGATCATCGACCGGATGCTGCCCGGGCGCGATGGCATCAGTATCATCGAGACACTGCGCCGCGAAGGCGTGAAGACGCCGGTGCTCGTGCTCAGCGCGCTGGGCGGCGTAGACGACCGCGTGACCGGTCTGCGCGCGGGCGGCGACGACTACCTGACCAAGCCATATGCGATGTCCGAGCTGCTGGCGCGGGTGGAGGCGCTTGCGCGGCGTCCGGCGCCGGAAGAGGCCGAGACGCGCTATGTGGTGGCCGACCTTGTGCTCGACCGGCTGGCGCATAAGGTCACCCGCGGCGGAGAAGCGATCGTCCTGCAACCCCGCGAATACCGGCTGCTGGAATATCTGATGAAACACGCCGGGCAAGTTGTCACGCGGACAATGTTGCTGGAGAATGTCTGGGACTATCACTTCGATCCGCAAACGAATGTCATTGATGTCCACATTTCGCGACTCCGCGCCAAGATCGACAAGGGCTTTGACCGCCCGCTCCTCCACACGGTTCGGGGCGCGGGCTACATGGTCAGCGAAACCGGGCTCTAACATCCTTCGCAGCACGGCCTTCCGTTTGTCGCTGTTCTATGCCGCACTGTTTGCCGCGGCCGCAGCACTGGCAATGGGCTATGTCTACTGGCAAACCAGCGTCTTTTACGCCCGCCAGCTCGATGACACCATTCAGGCCGAAATCCGCGGGCTGGCGGAGCAGTATCGCCTGGGCGGACTACCACGGCTTAATCAGGTGGTGACCCAGCGCAGCGCAGCGGCGGGCGGTGGCCTTTACCTTATCGCAAACGCGGATGGCGAGCGGGTCTCCGGCAATCTGGCTGCACCATCGCAGGCGCTTCTCGACGAGCGCGGGCGGGTGCAATTCCGCTACCGCGCACCGGCCCCCGAAGGAGAAGAAACCCGGCTGGCTGTCGGACAAGTCTTTGAGCTTTCTGGCGATTACCGGCTGGTTGTCGGCCGCGACGTGGAGGACCGGCGCAAGCTGGAAGCCATTTTCACTTCGGCTTTCCTCTGGGGCGTCGGGTTCATCGCGCTCATTGGTATTCTGGGCGGCCTGCTGGTCAGCCGGGTGCTGATGCGCCGGATTGGAGCAATCACTGACACCAGCCAGCGCATCATGCATGGCGACCTGTCACAGCGCGTGCCGATCGCCGGAACGGGAGATGAGCTTGACCGGCTGGCTGGCAGCCTCAACACCATGCTGGACCGGATCGAGCAACTGGTCGCCGGGCTGCGCGAGGTGTCAGACAACATCGCGCATGACCTCAAGACGCCACTCACGCGGATGCGCAACCGGATCGACACCACGCTGCGCGATGCGCCGGATGCGGGGACCTATCGCGAAACTCTGATCCAGACTATCGAGGAAGCCGACGAGCTGATCCGCACCTTCAACGCGCTGTTGAGCATCGCGCGGCTGGAAGCAGGCGCGCACGTCGAAGAGTTCGAGACCTTCGATCTCGCCACTCTGGCGACGGATGCGGCAGAGCTTTACGAGCCAGTCGCCGAGGGCGAAGGCATCGCAGTGTTGCTGGATGCGCCGGCGCCGGCGCAGGTCAAGGCCAACCGGCAGTTGCTGGCCCAAGCCACAGCCAACCTGATCGACAATGCGCTGAAATATGCGCGGCCTGCGCGCGGTGACGGCACGATCACAATACGCGTCGAACGGGGCGAGACGCAGGTCCGCCTGATCGTCGCCGACAACGGCCCCGGCATCCCCGAGGATCAGCGCGAGCACGCGCTAAAACGTTTCACTCGGCTAGAAACCAGCCGATCTCGACCCGGCAGCGGGCTTGGCCTGAGCCTGGTTGCGGCGGTGGCGCGGCTGCATGGCGGCAGCATCGCGCTTGAGGATAACCAGCCGGGTCTGCGGGTTGTCATCACGCTGCCAGCTGGGCAACACGGCACTGGAAAGGCGCGCGCATGAGCGATACTCCGCTTGCCGACCAGATTACCGCGACGCCCATCCCCGCCGACGAGGAGGCCGCCGCGCGCTTCATCCACGATGTCGCCGCGCGCGCATCCGAAGCCGGCCTGAGCGATCTCGCGGCCCTGCTCGAAAGCGGCGGGCAGACAGTCGACCTGCTCCGCGGCATCGGCGCGGACTCGCCTTATCTATCCAGCTTGTGCCTGCGCGACCCGGAGGCGCTGTGGCTGAGCGTGTCGCAATCACCCGACGCGCGGCTGGCGCAGATCACCGATGTGCTCGCCGCGGCCATGGCCACCGACGAGCAAAAGGCGGCGATGCACGCGCTGCGCCAGGCCAAGAACCGCTATGCGCTCTGCGTCGCGCTCGCCGATCTCGGCGGCGTGTTCGATCTGGACCGTATGATAGCCATGTGGTCGCAAGCAGCAGATACGCTGCTACAGCACGCCGTGCGTTTTTGTCTGCGGCGCGCCTCGGCACGCGGCAAGTTCCAGCCAGCCGACCCGGAAGCGCCGGAGCGCGACAGCGGCTTGATCGTGCTCGCGATGGGCAAATACGGCGCGGGCGAACTGAACTATTCCAGCGACATCGACCTGATCGTGTTCTACGAGCCGGATCGCGCGCCGCTTGCGCCTGGCGAGGAGCCGGCACCGTTTTTCGTCAGGCTGACACGCGATCTGGTTCAGCTGCTAAGCGAGCGCGACGTGGAGGGCTATGTGTTCCGTACGGATCTGCGGCTGCGGCCCGACCCGTCCTCTACGCAGGTTGCGCTGTCGGTCGATGCGGGCTTGCAATACTACGAGAGCCACGGCCAGAACTGGGAGCGCGCGGCCTTCATAAAGGCGCGGCCCGTGGCGGGCGACATTCCGGCGGGGGAGCGGTTTCTGCGCGAACTCGCGCCGTTCGTCTGGCGCAAATATCTCGACTTCGCCACCATCGCCGATGTCCACGCGATGAAGCGCCAGATTCACGCAGTGCGGGGCCACGGCAAGATCGCGCTGCATGGCCACAACCTGAAGCTTGGGCGCGGCGGCATCCGCGAGATCGAGTTTTTCGTCCAGACACAGCAGCTTATAGCGGGCGGGCGGCAGCCGGAACTGCGCTGCCGCGGCACGTTGGAGGGTCTCCAACTCTTGTGTGAGCGCAACTGGATTTCTCCGACAGCATCGGACGAACTGGCGACGGCCTATCGCTTCCTGCGCCGCGTCGAGCACCGGCTGCAGATGATCGACGATGAGCAAACCCACGCACTGCCGCGCGATGAGGATCAGCTTGGGCGCGTCGCCAACTTCGCGGGCTATGAGACAATCGCGGATTTCTCGGATGACCTGAGCAAGCATCTGAGCGCGGTCGAAGGGCACTACGCGGCGCTGTTCGAGGACGTGCCGGAGCTCACATCCGGACGCGCGTCGGGCAACCTGGTGTTCACCGGCGATAGCGACGACCCGGACACGCTGCGCACACTGGAGCGCATGGGTTTCCAGAACCCCCCTGCTGTGACGTCGATCGTGCGCGGCTGGCACTATGGCCGCCACCGCGCCACGCGTTCGGCAGCGGCCCGCGCGCGGCTGACCGAGTTTCTCCCCGCGCTGCTGGAAGCCCTTTCAGAGACAGCTCAACCGGACTTTGCGCTTGCGTCATTCGACAAGTTCCTGGCCGAGTTGCCGGCTGGTGTTCAACTCTTCGCGCTGCTGCGCAATAACCCGCCGCTGCTGAAGCTGATTGCCGATATCATGGGCTCCGCGCCGAGGCTCGCGCGCGTGCTCAGCCAGCGCCGCCGCGTCATCGACGCGGTGCTGGACCCTGGATACATGGGCGAGTTGCCCGAGCCCCAGGAGCTTCGGCGGATGGTGGCTGAGGAGCTGGGCGACGCAGTGGACTATCAAGACGCGCTTGACCGCGCCCGTGTGCTCGGCCAGGAGCAGCAGTTCCTCATTGGCCTCGGCCTGCTTTCCGGCTCGGTGGACAGCGACCGCGCCGCGAGGGCTTACAGCGATCTTGCGGCCATTCTGACTGATGCGCTGAAAGGCCAGGTCGAAACGGAGATGACCGCCGCGCACGGGCAGATCCCAGGTGGTCAGTGCGCCGTGCTGGCGATGGGCAAGCTCGGTAGCGGCGAGATGACCGCCTCATCCGATCTCGACCTGATCGTCGTCTATGACCACGCGCCGGATGCGAAGCAATCGGACGGGCCGAAGCCCCTATCGCCGCAGCAGTACTACGCCCGGCTGACTCAACGCCTGATTGCCGCGCTTTCAGCCCCGACCGCGCAAGGCACGCTCTACGAAGTCGATATGCGTTTGCGCCCTTCCGGCAATGCAGGGCCGGTAGCCGTAAGCTTCGACAGTTTTGTCGAGTATCAGAGCAACAACGCCTGGACCTGGGAGCACATGGCGCTGACACGCGCGCGCGTCATCAGCAATGGCAAGGACTTGCGCGAACGCATCGAGGAGATTGTGCAGCGAGTTCTGACCCAGAAGCGCGATCCGGACAAGGTGCTGAGCGATATGGGCGAGATGCGCGCGCGCATCGCCCGCGACAAGGGGAGCGCCGGTGTATGGGACATCAAGATGGAACGCGGCGGGCTGCTCGATATCGAGTTCATCGCGCAGTATAAACAGCTTGTTCACGCCCATGACGCCCCGGACATATTGCAGCGGAATACACTGGCCGTGCTTCGCGCGCTGGCTAGCCACGGCTTCCTCGCGGGGCCGGACGCCGACACCCTGACCTGCGCCGCCGCGCTCTATCACGATCTGACCCAAGCGATACGGCTGTGCGTGGAGGCAGCCTTCGATCCAGCAACAGCGCCGGAAGGGCTCAAGACCGTTGTGGCCCGCGCGGGGGGCGAGACGGATTTCGACCGACTGCAAGCCAAGCTGAGCGAGACGGAGCACGAGGTCGCGATGGTTTTCGATCGGATGGGCGACTCATCCTGAGATTTCGGGCGAGTTGCAGAATTCGGCTGTTACAGCTGTGGATTGCTAACACTCACTGAGACCGGAACTTTGTTGAGCGCTGGTCAAACACCGCTTCGTTTTGGTATAAGCGTTCATCAATCATTGCAGCGGCGATGCTGCCGACCTCAATAACTCTCTGCGCAGATCGTCAAAACCGGATCATCTTTCACCGCCGAACAGTTATGGCGGATTGGTGCGATCATGAATGTGCGATCTCCCGGCGTGAGACGCCGAGCCTGGATCATAGGGTTTATTTTCCTCGCCGTCATTGCGAGTGTTGCGGTCATGAGTGCGCGCGCCGCCATCGAAGCCGAAATCCAGTCGAGGGCTAGCGAAAAGCTTGTCGAAGCCGGCTATCCGTGGCTGGATTTGACCGTGTCGGGCCGCGATGTCGTTCTCAAGGGCGCGGTGTTTTCCAACGAGGATGAGGCACGCGTTGAAGCCGCCCTGCGCGAGGTGTGGGGCGTTGGCGCGGTCCAGAGCCAGCTTCAGGTCGCGGTGCGCGACGAGCCCTATACCATCTCCATCTCGCGCGGCGAGGATACGCTCGAACTGAGTGGGAGCGCTCCGAACGATGACGCGCGCAAAACCATAATCGGGCTGGCGAAGGCGAATTTTCCGAGCCTGAAACTCTCCACGGACCTGACCATCGACCCGAACATGGCCGAGACGGACCGTTGGCTGACCGGGGTCGGTTTTGCACTCAGTCAACTCAAACATGTGCGATCAGGGCGCTCGGTGCTCGCCGATACGGATTTGTCATTCGAGGGCCATGCGGCAAAGCCCGGCGCTTATGAGGCGCTGACGCGAGCCTTCGAGAGGCAGACGCCGCCGAGCATCTCTGTGACACGAATGCAAATCCATCCACCCAAGGCCGAACCGTTCACCTGGACAGTGCAGATCGAGGGCGAAAGAGTTGTCCTCGCGGGCTACGCGCCCAGCGACAGCGCCAAACTCTGGATGACGAGCCTCGCGGAGCGGCTGTTCCCCGCTGCCGAAGTGGTGGACCAGACCTTCATCGCCAAAGGCGAACCGGATGGCTGGTGGGACGCAGCCGTATTGGCGGTCAAGGCGCTGAGTAATCTGCGCTCGGGGTCGGTCACGCTTGGCCCAACGCAGGTGACGCTAGAGGGAGTGGCCAAGAACCTCGGCGCGCAGCGCGCGATTTCTGCGCTGAAGGATGCGTGGCCCTCCGGCTTTCGTTTCACTGCGTCGGTCCGGCTTTCCAGATATGAGCCAGCAGGCCTGCCTGAGCGAAAGGCTAGCGCAACAACCGCATGGCCAACTCGGCTTTAGCCACGCGACGGAATGGGTTGCGATCCAGCCGGAGCCGGCGCATCCCGCTTCGGGACCCGCAATAACCACCCGCAGCGCACAGCGCGCCGCTGTGGCCGGAGCGTCACGCGCCCTTCGCGAAATGGCTTAACGGTTTGCCAACACACGGAATATGCGTAAAACGTGCATCAGTGACATGCAAAGCCGCGCGCTGGCGGCATTCTCAATGAGGGCAACATGAAATGGGATACCTGATCGCGCAACTGTGGCCCTTCCTGCTGCTGGCTGTGTTCGTCGGCATCGCAGTGGGATGGTATTCGGTCGAATCCTGACAAGATCCAGCGGCTCCGTTATGAGAGCCGCGCCTGGGATAAAGCGAAATGACGGCATTCGAGCTTCAAATCATTGCGCTCATACTCGTTGCGTTCATCATCGGCGTCGCGATCGGCTATTTCCTGCGCACTCGGGTCTTCCCGGCGGCCGGCGATGACCAAAAGGGGGTCACGCTTGAGAGCCGTCAAAACCGCTCGGCGAACGCGCTGTTGCGCGGCGGCGCGGCATCGAAATCGGCCCGCAACAGCACGTCCACCGCTGCCAAGGCCCAGAAGCCAGCCACGAAGCCCGCGCCGAAGCGCGAGGATAAGCCAGCGCCTGCCTCCACAACCAGCGCGGGGCCGGACAACCTGCAGGACATCAAGGGGATCGGCGGCGTCTTGGAGAAAAAGCTGAACGCGATGGGCATCGAGCGTTTTGAGCAGATCGCCGCCTGGAGCGAGAAAGATATCGCCGAAGTCGACGAACAACTGAATTTCCGCGGACGCATCCAGCGCGAGAAATGGGTCGAGCAGGCGCAGCAGCTGGCAAAACGTCAAGGCGGTTAGCGGGTAGCAGTGCGCGCCATCGCCCTCAAGGTGTGGCGCAGCGTCGCGGAATGCGACAATCCCCGGCATGTCTGTCAGCTTATCGCAATAATTTTTCGCACCCGGGGTAGAAAACGACTTCCGAGGTAAGTTATTAGTTTCGTCGAGCCGCCGCTCGAAGGCGTCAGACGGGAAGCCGCGTCAACGACATATTTCTCCTTGCGAAAACCCTCCCAACAACATGGACGCTTTTGCGCGCCTTACCACAGGTGCGCGGCATGCAGCCGTATCTGATCACGACGTCCCAGGAGGTCTCCATGGCCATTGCAGAACAAATTCCTCGCGAGCAACAGGATCGCGACGCCCGCCGCGCGCATCTCGGGAACCGTGTTGCCGAAACACGCGCGCTCTCGGCACGCCTCGCCGAACCGCTCACCGATGAGGACCAGACACCTCAGTCGATGGAGGACGCCAGCCCGACCAAATGGCACCTGGCGCACACCACATGGTTCTTCGAGGAGCTTGTCCTGAAGCCGCATGCCAGTGGCTACCGTGAATACGACCCACGCTTCGCTTATTGTTTCAACTCATACTACGAGACGCTTGGCGAGCGGCATCCGCGCCCGCGCCGCGGGATGCTGACGCGCCCACCCTGCGAGGAAGTGCGCGCGTTCCGCGCCCACGTCGACGGTGCGATAATGCGCATGTTCGATATCGATGAGCTAACGGACGAAGCGCTCGACCTGATAGAACTCGGCATCAACCACGAACAACAACATCAGGAGTTGCTGCTCACCGACATCCTGAGCCTGTTCGCCGAGCAGCCACTGCGCCCGGCCTACCGGGCCGAAACCGATACAGCGCAAGGCGAAACGCCGCCGCTGGAATGGCTCGGCTTTGACGGCGGCATCTTCGAGGTGGGGCATCACGGCGACGGCTTCGCCTACGACAACGAAGGCCCTCGCCACGATCAGCTCATCCATCCGTTCAAGCTCGCCCACCGCACCGTGACCAACGGCGAATGGCTGGAATTCATGGCCGATGGCGGCTACGAAACCGCCACGCTATGGCTCTCCGACGGCTGGGCCACGGTAAACGCCGAACGCTGGCGCGCACCCTGTTATTGGGAACAGCGCGACGGCGTCTGGCACCAGATGGGTCTTGGCGGTCTCGTGCCGGTCGATCCCGCGCGCCCGGTGTGCCACATCAGCTATTACGAGGCGCAGGCTTTCGCGCTTTGGGCCGGCAAGCGTCTGCCGACCGAGTTTGAATGGGAAATCGCCAGCCACGGTATGCGCGAAGAGGGCAACCTGATTGGAGCCGGCTTGCTCCGCCCAGCGCCGACGCGCGCGCCAGACGGCATGCCGCAGCAGATGTTCGGCGATGTGTGGGAATGGACATCCAGCGCCTACAGCGCCTATCCCGGCTTCAGCACGGCGGCCGGCGCGGTCGGCGAATACAACGGCAAGTTCATGTGCGGGCAGTATGTGCTGCGCGGCGGCTCGCTCGCCACGCCGGACGGCCATGTTCGACGCAGCTACCGGAACTTTTTCTATCCGCATCAGCGCTGGCAGTTCATGGGCCTGCGCCTGGCTAGCGATGCATAAGGCCAACCGAGGGGGGAACAATCATGCGAACGACTGCTCAGGCCAAGGCCGCCATACAGGACGATTTCGCCACCGAAGTGTTGAATGGTCTCAGCCGTCAACCGCGATCGATCCCCTGCCGTTTTCTCTATGACGCCCGCGGCTCAGAGCTTTTCGAGCAGATTACTGAGCTGGACGAATATTACCCCACCCGCACGGAGATCGGCCTGCTGGAGCGTCACGCGCGAGATATCGCCAGCATGGCGGGCGAAGACGTGGCGATCGTCGAGTTCGGGTCCGGCTCCAGCCGCAAGACCGAGATCCTGATCGCCGCACTTAACGACCTGGCGGCTTATGTGGCCATCGATATCTCGGCGGCCGCACTCGCGGAAGCCGCCGTGCGCCTGCGCGGGCGCTTCCCTGGCCTGGAGGTCGTCACGGTCACGGGCGACTTCAATGAAGATATCACCCTGCCGCCAAAACTTGCAGCCACGCGAAAGCTCGGATTTTTTCCGGGATCGACCATCGGGAATCTCGGCAAGGCGGAAGCCGTAGCCTTCCTCCATACCGCCCGCGATTTGCTCGGCGCGGACAGCGCGCTTTTGATCGGCGTCGATCTGAAAAAAGACGAAGCGATCCTCACGCCGGCCTACAACGACAGCGCAGGCGTGACGGCGGCGTTCAATCTGAACCTGCTGACGCGCATCAACCGCGAGCTGGATGGCTCCTTCGACCCGGAGAAGTTCGCACACGAAGCGGTTTACAATCCCGACGCGGGGCGGGTGGAGATCTACATCACCAGCCGTGAGGATCAGGACGTCACCGTGCTCGGACAGCCTTTCTCATTTGCGCGCGGCGAGCGTATCCATACCGAGAACTCGCACAAATACGCTCTCGCTGAAATCACCGCGATGGCCGAGGCCGCTGGATGGACTCACGCGCAAGCCTGGGTGGATGACGACAACCTGTTCAGCGTGAACATGCTAACGCAGGTGGGATGACGCGGGCGCTCTGAGCAAAACGCGGTCGAACTGAAGTTCCGCGGAAGGTAGCCGCGGGCGATCGCTAAAATCCGCCGAACAGCGTCGCCAGCATGACAACGGCGACCAGCGCGAGCATCGGCCCAACGATCGCGACCATCAAGATATCGCCATAGGCTTCCTTGTGGTCGAGCTTGCAGATGCTCAACACGGTGATGACCGCGCCGTTGTGCGGTAGTACGTCCAGCGTGCCCGACGCGATCGAGGTGACGCGGTGCATCGCCTCAAGCGAGATGTTCTGTGCCTGCGCAAGCTGCACGTAAGTCGGCCCCAGCGTCTCCAGCGCAATGCTCATACCACCGGACGCCGAGCCTGTGATCGCGCTGAGCAGATTCACCGCGACGGCCAGCGACACCAGCGGGTTCAGATCGCCGAGCGCCAGGAGCGCGTTGCTGATAACCGCAAACGCAGGCAGGGCCGCGATGACCGCGCCGAAGCCCACCAGGCTCGCCGTCGCCGCGATCGGCAGGACCGACGCGTTCGCGCCTTCATCAAGGCTGGCCTGCAAACTGGTCAGGCGCGGCCAGCCCAGCGCGATAATGAGCAGGATCGCCGCAAGCAGCGCCACGATGATCGCCCAGACGCCGCGAACAGCATCAATATCGGTTGCGCCAAATTTGGGCTGAGCGAGATAGGACGTGTCCATTGCCGGCACGATGACTTGCAAGAACAGGAAGTTCACCAGCACGACCGCAACCACCGGCGCGATCGCAACCGCGAAGGCTGGCGGCGCGGCTTCGCCCGGCGTGCCCATCGGCAGCTCTCGGATGTCGTAGCCATCGCGCACTGCGCCTTCACGTGTCATCAGGTCGGCAGTGGGCACCGCATCGTCGTGTTCGCCGTAGCCTTCGCCCATAGCCAGCGCGCCGGCACGCCGACGGTTCAGCCACCACATGCCAAATGCCAACATGATCAGCGCCGCAATGATCCCGAGACCGGGCGCAGCGAAAGCGGTGGTGCCGAAGAACGGCATCGGAATCGCGTTCTGAATGGCCGGGGTGCCGGGCAAGGCGGACATGGTGAAACTGAACGAGCCGAGCGCGAGGGTCGCCGGAATCAGCCGCTTGGGAATGTCAGCATCGCGGAAAAGCGAGGCCGCGATCGGATAGATCGCGAAAGCGACGACGAACAGCGACACGCCGCCATAAGTCAACACGGCGCAGCATAGCACCACGGCGAGGATGCCCTGCTCCGGGCCAAGCCAGCGGATGACGGTGTTCGCGATCGCTGCGGCCGAGCCGCTGTCATCCATCAACTTGCCGAAGATTGCGCCGAGTAGAAACAGCGGGAAGAAGGCGATGATGAAGTCGCCCATGTTCGACATGAAGATCTGCGTGTAAGCGCCCAGCGCTGGCAAGCCGCCCGTCGCAATGGCCGCGAGCACGGCAATCGCCGGCGCGAGGATCAACAGCGTGATCCCGCGGTAGGCGAGGTACATCAGCAGGATGAGGGCGAGAAAGACCAGGATGACGTCGATCATTTCACCTGATCAACCTCTCTCGGTGCGCGTGTTCCCCCGCGCAGATGCGCCGGCCGCAGGCTTTCCTCGAACACGAAATAGGGGCGGAACGTGGTGCGCACGCCGAGATCGTTGCCATGCGTCGTCAGCCAGCTTTCGGCGGTGCGCCGGCCGAGCTTGTGCAGATGATCGAAGAAGGCCCATTCAGCATTGAGCTTGCTGGAGGCGCCGAGCGCGCGCATCTCCTCCTCGGCGTCGATGCAGTGCAGATTGGTCTCACGATAGGCGTCGCGCTCCAGATTCTCCTCGCGGATGATCTCGGCCAGGAAGCCCAGCGCGCGCAGTTCCTCTATGAGGCTACCGTTGAAGACAATCTCGTTGAGCCGGTCCTCGATCTCGAATGATGTGATCGGCAACTCCGGCCGCTCGAACGGGTTGATCCAGATGATCATCAGATCGCGCGCGTCCGTCTCGTCAACCAACGGGAACAGCGGCGGATTGCCCATGAAACCGCCATCCCAGTACGCTTCGCCGTCAACTTCCACCGCGTGGGACATGTAAGGCAGGCAAGCCGACGCCAGCACGGTTTCCGCGCTGATCTCGGGTTGGCGGAACACCTTGCGCCGGCCAGTCCGCACATTCGTCGCCGCGATGAACAACTTGGCCGTGGTGCAGGCGTTGATCACCTCAAAATCGAAGATGTCGCGGACGACGTCGCGCAAGGGGTTCACTGAGAATGGGTTGAGCATGTAGGGCGACAGGTTGCTGAAGACGTTCCTGTAGAGATGAAAGCTCGGGGAGAATTCGAGCGACCATCGCCCCAACATCCGGTCAAGCGGTGAGCGCTGGATCGGGCTGAAGAAGCCAGCCCGCGCCACAGCCGTCCAATAAGCGCGCAACTTCAGCTTCGCCGCCTCCGGCCCACCGCGCGCCAGCCCTTCGACAAGCGCACAAGCGTTCATGGCCCCCGCGCTGGTGCCGCTAACGGCATGGATGCTGATCCAGTCTTCTTCGAGAAGCCGATCAAGCACCCCCCAGGTGAACGCGCCATGGGAGCCGCCGCCCTGGAGCGCGAGATCGATGGCAACAGCGTTCCGGGCGGTCATGAGTGCCCTGTCATGTGATGAATGGTGCCGGGATTATGCCTCTCAAGATAACCCGCACGCGGCTCGCTCGCCATGATCGCGCTTGAGGCTCGTTAGCAAACAACAAATCGAAAGCGAAGAACTGGATCAGGAAGCTTCAGTAACCCGAGACCTCTACAACCAGAAGCAGCGCCGTCACAATGACAGCCCCGGCCGTGAACGCGCGAAACTCTCGCCGCGTGCGCACATGTGGCAACTCGCTGACAGTCGTCACTAGGATAATACCGCCGGCCAAAAACGACGAGCCGAGCGCAAGCACCTCCGGCTGCACCGGCATGGCGAGCGCAGTGAACAAGCCCGCGAACAGCGCAAGAATACACAGCCCCCGCAGCGTCTCGTCGTAAATGCGGGTGAACTCGGTGCGGAACAGATGGTCAAGGCCGATGAAATGGATAGCCATGACCAACCCAAACAGCAGGGCCTGCGCGCCGCGCTGCATGGCATAAACGCCGATGAGATCACCGATCAGAAAGTTGTAGACCGGCAGAGCTATCGCTATCAGCTTTATGGCAGCGGGTGCCTCCCGAAAGCCGATCTCGGTTTCGGCCAGAGCAGCTGTGAAGCGTCGGCGGGCCAGCAGCGCCGCGTAAAACGTGATGAAGCCGACGAGCGCCAGCACATAGGAATGCCCCACGATGTAGCGCATCCAGCCGCTTGGCTGGGTCGCAGCCAGAACGCCGTGTCCGCTGGCGAGCTTCGGCAACAAGTTGACGAACACATAGCTGACCGCAACGCCTGCCGATGCAGCGATCCACGGCGCGCTCGCCTGCGCGATGAAGCGCAACCGATGCACACGCAGATGAACGAGCGCAACCAGCGCCACGCTCAAGAGCGAGACGGCGTAAACCGCTAGCACATCACTCTCCGGATGCATCGTACTGCCCGATATCCGCGGAAACGCTTCATCCTCGGCTCAATTAGACAATTTCCATTAAAACGGTTCGGAAGAATTCGCGGCATCACAGAGTGCTGCCGTGTGTGCGAAGCGCCACGGCGTATCAGTTCCAGCGCAGCGCACGGTGAGAAGTTCCAGTTGACGGCGTCACCGGCGCTTTCTAAGGTCGCGGCCTCATCACAACATCATCCGGCGGCCTGCAGATGTTGCGCAATATCCTCACAATCCGTGTGAATTTGGCACTGGTTTTCCTTGGCGCGTTTAGCGTCATGCTGCTGATCAAGATGACATCGCTACTGCCATCGCAATATTATTTCAGCTTCTCGAAGCTGGTATCTGGCGATAATGGCCCGTTCCTCGTCGATCCGCCCAGCGTTTCGGGTGCGAAGCTTTGCGAACTCCTCCGGCGAAATCGGATTTCAAGCGAAGACCTGCAAACCGTACAAATCGACTGCAATCAAAACGCCGTTGTCGGACAGGCGGCACCGGACACCGGCCCGCGCTTCTCGCAACAAGAAATCGACGCCATCTATAACAGCGTCCTGGTCAACGCGGCGGCCCTCCAGCAGCGCAGCCAGCAACTGGCAGGCAGCTTCGCGCTCACCCCGCTCCCAGACGCGGAGCTGGAGCAAATTCTGACGCGAGCGCAGACGGTTGATGCCGCTGTCAAGGAGATCTCCCGGCAATACAGCTACCAGATCGACCAAGGCATCGAGCAGCCATTGCGCCAGAATGTGGAACAGCTTCTCGCGGTTCTGCCTGAGCCGGTTTACACGGGTAGTACGCCCGAGCAGCTCGATCTTCCGCCGCTGAGCGAGGCTGAGCGCGCGCGCATACGCGCGGCGCACGCGGATTTTATTGAGGCTGTCGCCGGGCGATTGGCGCAAACGCCGCAGCCCGCTATTCGCAAGTCAGACCTCGACGGCTTCGTGCAAACTGCGTGGGGCAAATATGATCTGACCTCGAAGATCACCCAGCATCACACCGATCCCATGAGTGCTGCCATCACCACGGCGATGAACAATGCAGTCGCCAGTGAGGGCCTGCAACTGCGCAGTAGTGACGAACTCCAGCAGGTCGTGTTCACCGAACTCTCGGCAGCCGGTCTCTGGGATTACGCGGCCTCGGCGCTGATCCGGCTTGGGGCGGTGCTGCTGTTCGGCATCGTGGCCGGGATTGCGTTCGGCCGGCACGAATTCGTTTCGATCGCGGTGGCGGCGGCGCTTGCGGCGTTCCTTTTGAGCTGGCCGCTGATGCTGATGTGGGAGAACCTTGTCGACCCGAGATGGAATGACCAGCGGCCGCTGTTCCTCGTGTTTTACGGCGTCTATATCTTGTCGTTTTATTTCACAGCCCGGTTCGGCGCTGTGCTCGGCGCCTTGATCCGGCGAAGCGTCTTGCGCAGGTCCGAGCCGCTCCTTACGACTGCCGGGAATTCGGCAGCAGCAAACGCCGTGACATTCCGGGATTTCATCGTCAATCTGACGGCGTCGGTGTTCATCAATGTCGCGGTATACGCGACGAACATGGTGATCCCGCTGACCGCGGCTGTCACGTGACATGCCCAGCGGCGGCGGCCGGGACAGGCGGATTTGGCCGAGTCTTTCGCTCGCCGTCGCGGGGACGCTGCTAGCCCTGGTGGTCTGGCAAGCAATCCGCCATGAGGACGCGCGCGCAGACATACGCGCAATCGCGGCGAAATCCCCCGCCGCCGCGGCTCAGATGATCGCGCGCCGGTTCGGGGCCGCGCACGCCGTGTGCCATCCAGACATGGCGCGCGACGACATCGACAACCTCATCAGCGCCCTGTTCGCGCTGGAGCGGATGAGCCTCTCACCATTTGAAAACACAATCGAACGGCTTGCCCTGCGCGCGAGCCATTTGCTCGGGCTGACCCCGCCAGATTTCAGCTATGGACCCGGCCAGATACGCCTGAGCCGCGCAATGACTCTCGCTCCCGTTGAGCCTGCCGGACTAGCTGGCCCAGAGCCATCGGTGGGCGGGCAACCGCGGATTGCGACGGCACTGGCCCTGCTCGACGGCTGCTCCGCGCGGACGACCGCGCGCCGCCTGATCAAAACCGCGCCTGGCCGCTCACCGACCGAATTCGAGGCGACAGCCACGCTGGACCATGCCGACATCACCCGATTGGCGAGCTTTTACAACGCGCAAGCTGAGCCAGCCGACGCGAAAGCCGCGCTCGCCCATCATATCTTCAATCAGATCGCCTACCACTTGACACTACATTACCGCTATGCGCACACGCCCCGGCTGACCAGAGGCTGGGAGGCGCGATCACAGCCCAATTACTAGCCAACCACGATGCAGATAGCGGCGTGTCGGACTTGGAAGGGCGGGCAAACCCCGGGGCATCTACGACTGGCACGCATATTGCCCGGATATGGTCGTGACAGGACAGTGCCGCCTCGATCAAGCGAAACAAAAGGCGTCGCACGCGGGCCCGTTCACGTAACGTTTCCTAAAATGCAACCAGAAGTTTCGATCATTGCGCCCTGATAAACCGGCATGATAACGTTTTAACCCTTGGTTCCGCGGTGCAAATGCTCGCTTTGGAGCCACCGCGGTGCCGGAGTGACGGGGTACCCGAGCCTTGACCGCTCAGGTATGATCCGAAGCCAGAACAAGGAGATAAAGAGATGAAAAGGCTCATAACGGCTGCCCTGCTGGCGTTTGGCATCGCCGCCGGCCCGGCCGCCGCGCAAGAGGTCAATGTCGGCTACCAACTGCCCTACAATCCATGGAAGGTCTCCATCGTCGATGGCAAGTTCCAGGAAGCGACTGGGGCCGAAATCAACTTCCGCCGTTTCGACTCAGGCTCGAAGGTGATCAACGCCATGTCCTCGGGTGATATCGACATCGCCATGGCAGGCTCCAGCCCGATCGCCGCCGGCCTCAGCCGCGGGCTGCCGATCTCGCTGTTCTGGATCGTGGAGAACATCGCCGACGCGGAAGCCATGGTCGTGCGTGACGGCTCAGGCATCGAAAAGCCGGAAGACCTGAAGGGCAAGCGCATTGGCGTGCCGTTTGTTTCGACCACGCACTTCCACACGCTGTTCGCCCTGGAAACCTGGGGCATCAGCCCGGATGAGGTCGAGCTTCTGAACATGCAGCCGAACACCATCGCTGCGGCGTGGGAGCGCGGCGACATCGACGCTGCCTTCGTCTGGAACCCGGCGCTGGGCCGCATCACGGAAACTGGCACGGTGCTGATTACCTCCGGCGAGTTGGCTGAACTCGGCCGGGCGACCTTCGATGGCATGGTCGTGCGTAACGAATTCGCTGAGGAGAACCCCGAGTTCATGTGCCAGTTCGTCACCATGATGGCCGAGGCTGACGAAGCGTATCGCTCCAATCCCGAAGCCTTCGGACCAGAATCTGACAATGCCAAGAAGATCGTGAGCCTTGTCGGCGGCGACGCGGCTCAGGTGCCTGGCGTTCTAGCGCTCTATGAGTTCCCGACAATCGAGGAACAAGTATCGGACGCATGGCTGGGCGGCGGCGAGGACACTGGCGCGGCCAAGGCCCTGCGCGCGACGTCAGAGTTCTTGCAGGAGCAGAAGCAGATCGACGAACTGCTCCCAGACTACAGCGAAGTGGTCACTGATCGCTTCGTGAAGATGGCGCTGGACGGCTGTTAAGCCCCATGCCTGAACGGACGAGCGGCGCGCCTGGCGCTGCCCGTCCGCGCTTTCGCGCCCGCGGCCTCCTGAGAGGAGAATAACATTATGTCAGAAAGCGCGGTCAAAGCCGATGCCGCTCCACAGCTGCAGACAACGTCGAGCGCGCAACCGGCCATGGCAGGCGAAGGTCTCCGCGCCGAGAGCGTCTCTGTTGTGTACCCCACCAAGGATGGCCACGGCGTCCATGCGCTTGAGAACGTCTCGCTGAGCATCGACCCTGGCGATTTCGTTGTTGCGCTCGGTGCCTCGGGGTGTGGGAAGACGACATTCCTCAACCTCCTTGCAGGTTTCATCAAGCCAAGCTCCGGCACGGTCACGCTGGCCGGCGCAAAGGTCACGGGTCCGGGCGCGGATCGCGGCGTGGTGTTTCAAAAGCACGCGCTATTGCCATGGCTGAATGTGCGCCAGAACGTGACTTTTGGCCTCAAGCTGCAAGGCGTACCCAAGGCCGAGCGCCGCGAGATCGCGCTGAAGAACCTCGAACTGGTCGGCCTGAAGGGCTTTGAAACCCACCAGATTTATGAGCTGTCAGGCGGCATGCAGCAGCGCGTCGGGCTGGCGCGGGCGCTGACCAGCGACCCGAAGGTGCTGCTGATGGACGAGCCGCTGGGCGCGCTGGATGCGCTCACGCGCGAAAGCATGCAGGAGCTGATCCTCGATGTCTGGCGCGAGACGCACAAGGCGGTTTTCTTTATCACGCATTCCGTGGAGGAGGCGCTATTCATGGCGACCCGCCTGATCGTGATGTCGCCGCGCCCCGGCCGGATCACCCATGAATATAACCTCGACTTCTGCCACCGGTTCTTCGAGTGCCGCGACGCGCGCAAGGTGAAGTCGGACCCGGACTTCATCGAAATGCGTGAGAAAATCCTTTCGATCATCCACGCCGACGAGGCGCAGCATGGCCAATCCTGAAGCAACCTCGACCCCTCTGAACCGCGGCCCCCGACCGTGGGCGGCGCTTCGCTGGGTGTCGGACGCATTCTCCCCGGGCCCCGCCAAGCCGGGCGATTCCTTCGGCGCGCCCGGAATGGGCAACTCGACCAGCATCGCTATCCTTGCCGCGATCTCGCTGTTTGTGCTGTGGTTTCTCGTGACAGCCGGAGAAACTCCGCTGATCCCGCCGCTTTTCTTGCCCTCGCCACTTGCTGTGTGGAACAAGTTCATCTCGGTAAGCTTTGAGGGGTATCAGGGCTATACGCTGTGGGAACACTCCTGGGCGAGCTTGACGCGCATCTTCGGCGCATTCTTCTTCGCGCTGGCGATTGGCATTCCCGTCGGCATCGCCATGGCGACCAATCGCATCTTTCGCGGCATTTTCGACCCGCCAATCGAGTTTTATCGCCCGCTGCCGCCGCTGGGCTATCTGCCGCTGACGGTGATCTGGTTCGGGATCGATGAGACCCAGAAGCTGGTGCTGCTGTTCCTGGCGATGTTTGCGCCGATCGTGCTCAACACCCGGGCAGGTGTACGCTCGGTCGCGATCGAGCAGATTCATGCCGCCTATTCGCTTGGGGCATCTCGACGGCAAATCCTCCAGCACGTCATCCTCAAAGGCGCGATGCCCGAAATCCTTACGGGCTTGCGCATCGGCATCGGCTTCGGCTGGACCACGCTGGTCGCCGCTGAACTGGTCGCAACGCAAGTCGGCCTGGGCGCAATGATCATGACAGCGTCGGAATTCCTCGTAACTGATATCGTGGTCATGGGGATCATCGTGATCGGCGTGATCGCTTATCTCTTCGACCTGTTCATGCGCTGGCTGGAGCGCAAGCTCGTTCCCTGGAAGGGCAAGGTGTAGGGCGCAGCGGGGCGACCGCCTCGGTCTGCTGCCCGCGCCTAGCCAAAAGCCGTCGGCCATAAAAAAACGGCCGGGCACTCACCCGGCCGCAATCCATTTCAGCAATCCATCTCAGCTTGTCGCGCGCTTAGCGCAGATACGGGCACAGGCGGCGCTGCCCGCCATAGGTCGTGTACATGCCCGTGTCCCACTCGAACGAGCGGAACTCGCGGTCGCACTTGCGCCAGCGCCACTCCTCATCGCGGTACTGGCGCGCTTTCTCCTCCGCAACGCCCTGGGCGATCAGCGAGCCGATCACACCAACGGCGACGCCTGCGGCGAAATCACCTGCATCGGCAACGCGCACCCCGTCGGCCTTCGCCTCAACGCCGGCCGGCAAGTTGGACACCGGCGCATCTGACGGCGCTGCAATAGCCGTGCCTACAAAACCGGCCGCGACCAGCAGCGCAGCACAAATGGAACTCACAGTCTTGATCATTCTGATCCCCTCTTCCTCATGGTCGCCTATCCCCCGGCGGTTGTCACAAAGGAACATAACACAAACGACGTAGGCAAAAAACTTACAGCCGAGACAAGATCACACTCAAACCTCTCAACCGTCTGCCAGCAAGGCGCCCTTTTCGAGCCGATGCAGCAGGCGCACGCGCGCGTCCGGCAGGCTCATTTCGCTCGGCGCAAGCACCCATTTTTCCAGGAAATAGCTGGTTAGGCGCAGCCCCGCGCAGATGTCCGCGCGCGTCGGCGGGGCGGCATCGCCCGCGAGAAACGCCGGAAGCGGCAACAGCTTTTCATGGTACGGCGCGCCTGCGTCGGCGCTCACTGCGCGCCCGGATTTAGGCGAAACATAGCGCAGATTGGTGCGCGTCCCGCTCGCTGCGCAAGCGCTCAGGTCTAGTCCGAAGCCCAACTCTCCGATCAGCGCCAGCTCCCACCTCACTAGCAGAAGCGGCCACAGATCGCTCTCGGGCAGCGCCGCCATCAGCTCCCGCAGTCTTTGATGGATCTCCGGGTGCGGGTCGCGCTCGGGCAAAAGGCGCGCGAGATAGCACGCCGAACTGAGGCCCAGCAGCGCCAGCCGGTCGCTCATGGCCGCCGCCGCGTAGGCCGTCTCGGCCTCGACCGTCATCACGCCCAGATGCTCGGGCAGCCGCGCCCGCCACACTGCGCGCACCGCGTTCCCCGGCTGCAGCACTGGCCGCAGCCGGCGCGAGCGCCCGCCATGCACCAGCCCCAGATGACGGCCATGATCGCGCGTGAGAAGCTCCGCGATCGCCGCCGTCTCGCCGTGCGGGCGGACCGACAGCACGATGCCTTCATCGCTCCATTGCATGGGTTATCGCTTCGGGAATTCGAGCCCCATCGCTGCGTAAAGCGAAGGGTCTTCCGCCCAGTGTTCGCGCACCTTCACCTGCAAGAACAGATGAACCGGCGTCCCAAGCTGAGCACTCAAGTCGTGCCGCGCCTCCATCGAAATCTGCTTGATGGTGCGCCCCCCGGCGCCGAGCACGATCTTCTTCTGGCTGGCGCGCGCGACATAGATGACTTGTTCGATACGGATCGAGCCATCCTTGAGATGCCGGAAATCAGCCGTTTCCACGGTCGACTCGTAGGGCAGTTCGTCGTGCAGCCGCAGAAAGGCCTTCTCGCGCGTGACCTCCGCGGCAAGCACGCGCAGCGGCGCATCGGCAAGCTGATCCTCAGGGTAGAGCCAAGGCCCGGACGGCATCGCCCGTGCAAGATGATCGCGCAGAGCCGACACCCCGTCGCCTGTCAGCGCAGAGATCATGAAGACTTCGTCGAAATTCATGCGCGCACTGAGCTGCGCCGTGTGTTCCAGCAGCCGGTCCTTGCGCACGCGGTCGATCTTGTTGAGCGCCAGCACGATCGGGCCTCTGATCCCCGCCAGACGATCCAGGATGGCATCGACCTGCTCATCCACGCCTTTTTGCGCATCAACCAGCAACACGACGACATCGGCATCCAGCGCCTCGCTCCAGGCGGTGTCCACCATAGCGTGGTCGAGCCGGCGCTTGGGCCGGAAGATGCCGGGCGTATCAACGAGGATGATCTGGGCGTTGCCCTCAATCAGGATACCGCGCAGGCGTGCGCGCGTGGTCTGAACCTTATGCGTGACGATTGCGACTTTGGAGCCGACAAGCTGGTTGGTCAGCGTGGACTTGCCCGCGTTCGGCGCGCCGATGATGGCGGCGAAGCCACAAGCGGTCTCGCCCCTCTCGCTGGGCGGCATATTCACGTTCTGCGCCTCACTCACGCTCGCTCTCCGGCCAGACGCCCTCGCGCACCAGGATCTTCGTCGCGGCCGCCTCCTGTGCGGCGCGCTTGCTGGCCCCCGTGCCACGCGCCGGCGGGTAGCCCTCGACGCGGGCCTCAATGGTGAACTCCGGCGCATGATCGGGCCCGGCGCGGGCGACCTCATTATATTCGGGCAAAGGTCGTTTCATGCCTTGCGCCCATTCCTGCAGCGCGGTCTTCGGGTCGATCGGCACCGGGCCTGGCGCGCTCAGCCGCTTGCCCCACAGCCGGTAGATCAGCGCGCGCGCCGCCTCATACCCGCCGTCCAGAAAAACCGCGCCGATCACCGATTCGCAGACATCCGCCAGGATAGCGGCCTTCTGCGCGCCCCCGCTCGCAGCTTCTGCGTCGCTCATGCGCAGGTCGGAGCCGAGGCCCAGCTCTCTGGCGACCTGCGCGCAGGTTTCGCGGTGCACAAGCTCATTATATCGCCGAGCGAGCGCGCCTTCACTGTCTTGCGGGCAAGTCGTGTAGAGGCTCTCTGCGACAACGAGGCCAAGCACGCGGTCGCCGAGAAATTCAAGCCGCTGGTAGTCGCCCTGGCCGGGGCTTTGGACGCTCGGATGGGTCAGCGCAAGGCGCAGCAGCGCCGGATCAGCGAAATCGTAGCCCAGCCGTTGGGACAGCGTCTCTTGCACGCTCAGTTCGCCCACCTGTCCTATTCGATCGGCTGGAATAGCCGCGACCAGCGGATCACGAAAGGCCACTCCCAGAATGCGAACAGGCTACCGTCCGGGCTGACCGAGAAGAAGGTGATCTCCGCGCGCCCGATCAGGTTCTCCACTGGAACGAAACCGACCCCGCGCGCCCCGAAGAACCGGCTATCCGATGAGTTGTCGCGGTTGTCACCCATCATGAAATAATGCCCGGCCGGAACCACGAAAACATCCGTGTTGTCGCCCGGGCGATTGTCATGGACGTCCAGCGTTTCATAGCTGACGCCGTTGGGCAACGTTTCGCGATAGCGGCGCACGTCTCGGGTCCGCCCCCGGCCAAGCTCAAGCGGGAAATCGGACAGCCGCTCGCGTTCGACCGCCGCGCCATTGATGTGGAGCACGCCATCGATCATCTGGACGCTGTCGCCTGGCAGGCCGACGATTCGCTTGATGTAATCACTGTTGTTGTCGCGCGGCAGCTTGAACACCGCCACATCACCGCGCTCGGGCGCGCCTGAAAAGATGCGCCCGTTAAATGATGCCAGACCGAACGGGAACGAATACTGACTATATCCATAGCTGAACTTGGACACAAAAAGATAATCGCCAATCAACAGCGTTGGCTTCATCGAACCGGAGGGGATATTGAACGGCTGATACAGAAAAATTCGCACGACGAATGCCAAAAGCAGGGCGATGACGATGACGCGCACAGTCTCCCAGAATGTGCTCTTCTCGTCAGAATTCGCGTCGACGCTCATACGTTCGCTCCACTTCGTGGCGTTGCCGGTTGCGTGCGTGTTGCAGGGTATAGACGCTCAGGGCTGAGGGTGCAATGCGGCGGGAGGCGGCGTTTCATGCTTGCCGCGCCAATTGCGCCAAAATTCCGTGAAGCCAGAGATGATTTCGTCGGCATGCGGCATGCGCTGGTGGTTGGCGTGGAACCGGCACAGGTATGCGACATATGCGTGGCCAAGTCCGTAGGTCAAGGCGGCCGCCGTAGCGCCGGTGATGGCTGAGCCGGCGAGCGTCCCGATCCCCGGGATCAGCTTGATCGCGCGCCCCGCGAGGAACCTCCCGCTGGCGGTCAGGCCGAGCGCGCCGAGTAGCGTGCCCGCCAACTTGCGCAGGTCGCCGCGCTCCAGCGGTACGCCCATCTGCAGTGAGACGCGCACGATCATCCCGGCCTGCACGCCGAACACGCCGGCGGCATCGGCGAGCGGCACCGGCGTCGCGCCAGTGGCTCCGGCAGCCGCCGCTGCACCCCGGACGGTTTGCATCGCTTTCGCTGACATCGCCTCCAGATTGCGCGAGGCGAGCGCGAAGGCGCGTTCGGCCTCATCGGGGATGACCCGCTCGGTCTCGGCCATCAGGTCTTCCAGCCCCATCGGCTCAAAGATCTGCCCCTCGATCTCGATCGCCAGCGCGCGCACCCGCACCACTGCCGCGCAGCCGGGCAGAATATCGCGCACCCGCTCGTGAAAGCCGGGCGCCATGCCCGCCTTGGTCAGCACGCAGATGACCGGGATGCCAAACTCGCGGAACAGCGCGACGGCCTTTTCCTCGCCGGGCTGGACGGTCAGAGACGGCTCGTCGATGCACAGCCAGGCGGCGTGGATATGGTCGAAAGGATCATCGGATTTGTTCGCCTCGGCGATCTCGCGGCGGAGATTATCCAGCGTCTCCCGGAACCGCTCGATCTCCAGCCCCTCGGTGTCGCAGACCCGCAGGATGTCCTTTTCGCCCGGCTGCTCGGGATACCAGGTGCGCCCGCGCGTGCGCGGCCGGCCCGCCAGCGTGTCGCCAACCTCCTTGCCAAACACCGCGCCGATCAGCGTCGTCTTGCCAACGCCGGTGCGTCCTGCGACGACGATGTTGAACCGGCCGAGTTCGGCGCGCGCTTCCTTCAGCCGCTGCTCCCAAATGTCGAGCGGGACCTTGCCCGCGGCATCCATCAGATCGCGCCAGCGAGGTCCTTCGGCGATCGGCTCAATGGCGCGTATCACTGCGGGGTCGGGCAGCGATGCGGGCGCGGCGCGGGGGCCGAGGCCAAGCCATCGCCCGAGACGGTATAATCGCGCGCGCTTTGCCCGGCGCAGACAGGCGGCCTCCAGCGCAAGCCGCAACCCCGCCTTCTCAAGCTCGCTTCCTTCTGCAAGCACCTGTGGCAGCGATGCCAGCAACCTCTCGCGTTCGGGCTGCTGCTTTGCCACGTCAAGACCCGCGGCGGCCATCATCAGGCTCAGCAGCCAGGCATCGACCTCGCCCTGCGCCTCCGGCATCTCCGGTCGTGCGCCTAGCCGGCGCGCGCCCCACCGCGCAAGCGCCAGCGGGCCGGGCTGTCCATGCGCCTTCATCGCCAGCGCCGCCGCGCCCGCTGCCAGCCGCCCACGTTCTTCAGCCGCGCCGACCGGCGCATAAGGCGCGACAACCTCCGCGATCGCCGCCAACTCATCGTTAGTCGCGGTGGCGAACAACCCCGCCCAGCTTTCTGGATCGTCCAGCGCCGCATCGAGATGCGCGAGGATCGGCATGTCTCACGGCTCCCGGTTTGATATAGTCACGACTTTAACGCGAAGCCGGGAGCCGACAAATGGTTTTCGATACGCTGCGCCAGTCGCTGCGCAACCGGCTGCAATCGGCGGCGGACCAAGGCGAGATGCTGCTGGAGCGGATCGCGACGGCGGAGGTCGATGCGGCGATCCATGCGTGGCTGCGCGATTTCCTGCTGCACATCGTCGTGTTCATCGCGCTGCTGGCGCTGGCCCGATGGGCGGGCGGCGCGATCGCGGCGGACGAGACGCGGCTGCTGGTCACGACAACGCTGGTGCTGGCGATTTACGCCTATGGAGCGTGGCTGGTCATCGCCGGGCTTTGGGCTTGGCGCGAAATCGCGGCGGTGTGGCTGACGACGCGGCAGGGGCCGGTCGGGCTGGCGCGGTTTTATCTGTATGGGCGCATTCACCGGCAACTGCGCGAGACCTTCACCGGCCCGGACGGGCGCAACACGGCGATCGGCGCACTGCTGTTGCAGGCGCTCCGGCTGATCGACGCGCCGCGCGCATGGGACGGCGTTGCCTATCGCCTTGCCGACCGGCTCGCGCCGCGCCTGGCGCAACACGCCTTCGCGCGAGTGTTAAGCGTGTTCGCGCCGGTGGCGTTCGCCTGGCTTTATTACCGGTTTATCGTGTTCCCTGAGATCATCGAGACCGGCAGCGGCATCGGGCCGTGGAGCGCGCTGGTTTACCCTTTTGCCGCGCTGATCGACGCGCTGGCTGGGACCGATCTGCGCGAAGGCCTCACGGGCTGAGCCGGAATCTGGGCATCGGGTTCGATCGGCGGGTGTCAGGCGGCACCATTTCAGCTAATCTCTCGCGCCAATCACGCGAACAATCGCAACACCCGGGCGGGCCACAATGCAGTACTACATTCTTGATGTCTTTACGCAGCAGCAACTCGCGGGCAATCCGCTCGCGGTGGTGTGCGATGCCGATGCGCTCGACACCGACCGGATGCAGGCGATCGCGCGGGAGTTCAACCTGTCTGAGACGGTCTTCGTGATGGCCGCCGAACATCCGGCACATTCCGCGCGCGTGCGCATCTTCACGCCCAAGGGCGAGCTGCCGTTTGCCGGGCACCCGACGGTGGGCGCCGCGATCCTGCTGTCCCAGCTCAAATTCGGCGCGGTGGACACCGAGCATGACGCAATTATCGTGCTGGAGGAGAATATCGGGCCAATCCGGGTGGGCGTGCGGATGATCCCCGGGGCGGCGGATTATGCCGAGTTCGACGCGCCGCGGATGCCAAGCGATGCGGGCGCGCCCGCGCCGGAGGACCGGATCGCCGCGGCGCTCGGGTTGGCGACATCGGAGATCGGGTTCGAGAACCATCACCCGTCGCGCTTCAGCGCCGGGATGCCGTTCAC
>CAZNGB010000009.1:0-30108 GCA_964572465.1 uncultured Hyphomicrobiaceae bacterium | reverse complement strand
CATCTTATAACGCAACACGGTAAATTTCGGTTTCGCAAGGGTCGGATCGATCATGACAATTTGCAGTCCGGCCGATTTTGCATTTACCGGAATCAAAAGGGCGGGTTTACCTTGCGAGCCGGGTTGTCCGCTCCTATTGTCCCCTCGAGCAACAACGCCGCGCCTCACGCGAGCGGTTCTATAGACCAGAAAATCCACACGCGATGCTTGATAACCTCAGGAAAAATGCAAGCGGATGGCTCGCCAAGATCCTCATTGGCTTGCTCATCATCAGCTTTGCGGTTTGGGGTCTCGCCGATCAATTCACCGGCGGACAGTCCCAGGTGCTTGCCCGGGTGGCCCAGCAGGAGATTCCGCTGGAGCAGTTCCGCCAAGCGTATCAGAACCAGATCAACGCGCTGAGCCGGCAGCGTGGTGAGCGCATCACCGCACAAGAGGCGCGTGCCGCCGGGCTGCCCGAGCTTGTTCTGGATCAGATCGTCAACGCAGCGCTGCTCGATGCGCATGCGCGCCAGCTAGGCCTCAGCGTGTCAGATGCGACCGTATCGCAAAGCATCGTCCAGAACCCGGCCTTCCAGGATGCCTCAGGCGACTTTAGCCGCGCGCAGTTCGAGCAGATCCTGCGTTTCAGCAACATTTCTGAAGCCACGCTGTTGGCCCAGGAGCGCAGCGCGCTGGTGCGCAGTCAGGTTGTCGGGACTTTCAGCATCGCGCCGGCGGTGCCCGACACGCTCGTTGGCGCGATGAACCGCTATCAAAACGAGACGCGGGTGATTGAACATTTCAGCGTGGGTCCGGACGCGATAGCCGACCGCGCAGAGCCCAGCGAAAGCGACTTGCGCGGCTACTATGAGGCGAATACCGATGCATTCATGGCGCCCGAAACCCGCCAGGTTGCCGTGCTGGATGTGACGCCACAGGCGCTGGCCGATCGCGTGGGCGTGAGCGACGAGCAGGTGCGTGCGGACTACGAGGCGCGGCGTGATCAATACGTTCAGCCTGAGCGCCGCGATGTCCAGCAGATCATATTCGCGGATATGGCTGCCGCGCGGAAAGGTTATGAGGCGCTGGAAGCCGGCACGGCATTTATGGAGCTGGCGCAGCAGCAGGGCATGAGCGAGGCCGATACGCAGCTCGGCACGGTGACGAAAGACGACATCCCGGATGATGCGCTCGCCGAGGTCGCGTTTTCGCTGGAAGAAGGCGCATATTCCGAGCCGGTTGAAGGCCGATTCACCACCGTGATTCTCCGGGTTGGCGAGGTGGTCGAGGGCCAGAGCCGCAGCTTCGAAGAGGTCAAAGACGAAATCCGTCGTGAACTGACCGAACGCACCGCGGCGGAGTTGATCATCGACCTGCGCGGCGAGGTCGAGGATGAACGCGCGGCCGGTGCGCCGCTATCGGAGATTGCCGAAAAGTTTGAGTTGCCATACGAGACCTTGAGTTTCGACCGGCGTGGCAACGCGCCAGACGGTAGCGACGCCGCCCATCCCGCCGATTTGCCGCAATTTCGCCAAGCGGTATTCGCCAGTGATGTCGGCATCGACGAAGATCTGATCGAGAAGCCTGGCGGTGGTGTGCTGTGGTATGAGGTTCTGGCCATCAACCCGGCGGCCGAGCGCCCCTTCGCCGAGGTCACGGACGCGGTTGAGGCCGCGTGGCGCGCCGATCAACTTCGCGAGGCGATCGTGGCCAAGGCTGACGACCTGGCGCAACAGGCCCGCGCTGGCAAACCGATGGAGGCGTTGGCGCAAGAAGCCGCGGCAGCGCTGTCGACCAGCGAACCGGTCAGACGCGACGCGCGCGTCAGCGATCTAAGCTCCGCCGCGCTGGGTCGCGCCTTCACCCTCCCAATCGATGGTGTCGCCACGGCATCTGCGCCAAACCGGCCGGCGCAATCGGTATTGAAAGTCGTCGAGATCAATACGCCAGCCGCGCCGACTGGTGATGAGTCTGACCAATGGCGCAGCGTTCTCAAGAACAGCTTGGAAAACGATCTCGCTGAACAGTATGTCAGCGGATTGCGCAACCGCTTTGATACCTCGGTCAATCGCGACGTGCTGAACCAGACGCTCGGGCTATAAACCGCTACAAGCGCCGCGATTGCTAGCCCAACAGACGCTTTAGGGTCCCGCGCCATGAACTTCGCGGCGTGATCCTTGCGCCATGAATTGCGAGCCATGAATTTCGAGCCATGAATTTCGAGCCGGATTTCGACACCTTTGAGGTCGCCTATAACGCCCGCAAGCCGCAGGTCGTCTGGACGCGGCTGGTCGCCGACCTCGAAACGCCTGTATCAGCCATGCTCAAGCTGTGCGGAGACGATCCCAACACGTTCTTGCTTGAGTCCGTCGAGGGCGGCGCGGCGCGCGGGCGCTACTCCATCATCGGCATGGCGCCCGATGCGATCTGGCGCGCCGACGGCAACAAGGCCGAGTTGAACGCGCGAGCACAACAAGACCCCGACGCCTTCAAGGCCTGCCCCGGCGGCACGCTCAAGGCGCTGCGCGGCTTCCTTGAAGCTTCGCGGATCGAGTTGCCCGAAACCCTGCCACCGATGGCCGCCGGCGTTTTCGGCTATATGGGCTATGACACGGTGCGTCTGGTCGAAAACCTGCCCGATGATCGCTCGGACCCGGTTGGCACGCCCGATGCGATGCTTCTGCGCCCGACGCTCATCGCGATCTTCGACAACGTCAAAGACGAAATCACTATTGTTACGCCGGTGCGCCCGGACAAGCGCCTCGGCGCGAAGACCGCCTATGCCCGAGCCTGTGAGCGCCTGAGCCAGTCCATCGACACCCTGGACCGTCCCCTGCCCCACGCTCCCAGCCCCGGCGATGACATCGCCGCAATGCCCCCGGAGACATCTAACGTCACGCCGGCGCAGTATCAGGAGATGGTCCGGCGCGCAAAGGACTACATTGCCGCCGGCGACATCTTTCAGGTGGTGCTCAGCCAGCGCTTCGAGACGCCATTCACCTTGCCGCCCCTGGCACTTTATCGCGCGCTGCGCCGCGTCAACCCCTCGCCCTATCTCTACTACCTGAACTTCAATGACTTCGCTGTCGTGGGCTCAAGCCCAGAAATTCTTGTGCGCCTGCGCCACGGCGACGTCACCATCCGTCCGATCGCCGGCACCCGACCGCGCGGCGAGACGCTCGCGGCGGACCAGCGCCTTGCCGAAGACCTGCTCAACGATGAAAAGGAGCGCGCCGAGCACCTGATGCTGCTCGATCTGGGCCGCAATGATGTCGGCCGGGTCGCCGTGCCAGGAACCGTGCGCGTCACCGACAGTTTCTTCCTGGAGTACTACAGCCAGGTCATGCACATCGTCTCCAACGTGACAGGCGCGCTCGCGAACGATCATGACCGGATCGACGCGCTGATGGCGGGCTTCCCGGCGGGCACGGTATCGGGCGCGCCCAAGGTCCGCGCGATGGAGATCATCGACGAACTTGAGCCGGACAAGCGCGGAATCTATGCCGGGTGCGTCGGCTACTTCACTGCCGATGGCGACATGGACACCTGCATCGTGCTGCGCACCTCGATCGTCAAGGACGGCAAGATGTATGTGCAGGCCGGTGCGGGCATCGTGGCGGACTCCGTTCCGAAGTCGGAGCACACTGAATGCATCAACAAGGCGAAGGCGCTGTTCCGCGCGGCGGACGAGGCCGTGCGCTTCGCAAGCCAGGCGCAGCGCGGGCAGTAGAACACGCATTTACACGGGGATAATCACACGATCTTCAAATCTCCGTCGGCTCAACACCAAAATCTGGCATTTCTGATCCTCAGCGGCTAGGGTCCGGCATAGGCAGGCGCTTGCGCGCGGCCGAGCCGGCAAACCTCAAAAATATGAATCCTGACCAGAAGGATCGCAGGGGAGCGAGATGCGCAGCGTTTCTCTTTATCGTCACGCAAAATCGAACTGGGACGACCCAGCACTGGACGATTTCGATCGTGGCTTGTCCAAACGCGGCCAGCGCTCGGCGCCGCAACTCGGCGCGTTCATGCGACAAGAAAACTTGCAACCGGGCCTGGTGATCTGCTCGCCGTCGCGGCGCACCCGCGACACCTTCGAGCTGACCTTCAGCGATCACGACACGCCCGCTTCGCGCTTCGATGACCGACTTTATCACGCCAGCAGCGCCACCATGCTCGATCTGCTGCGCAACCTCCCGGGGGAGATCCGCCATGTCATGATCCTCGGGCACAATCCGGGGTTGCATGCGCTCGCGCTCGACCTGTTCAGCCACGGCGAATCAGATGCTGTCGAGGCGATCTGCAGAAAGTTCCCGACCTGCGGGCTGGCCGTCATTGACATCGAGTTGGAGGACTGGCGCGCGCTCGGTGTCGGTGAGGGCTATTTGCGCCTGTTCATGACGCCCAAACTGCTGCCCGAGCGCGCCGAAGCACCGGCTTGAGGCGTTCGCTTCAGTTGCGCGGACCGGCCAGACGGCTATAGTGGGCGGCATGATCACGCTCATAGATAACTACGACAGCTTCACCTATAACCTCGTCCATTATTTCGCCGATCTGGGGGTCGATTGCCGGGTGTACCGCAACGACCAGGTCAGCGTCGCTGAGGTGTTGGCCGAACATCCCGGCGCGATCGTGCTGTCACCCGGCCCATGCGATCCGGACCGCGCAGGCATCTGCCTCGAGCTTATCGAGGCCGCGACCGGGCGCGTGCCGCTTCTGGGTGTATGTCTGGGCATGCAGGCGCTCGGCCAGGCCTTCGGCGGCAAGGTGGTGCGAGCGGACAAGCTGATGCACGGCAAGCGCTCGACTGTCACGAATACCGGCGCGGGACTGTTCGCGGGCCTGCCGCCGCAATTCGAGGCGACGCGCTACCATTCGCTCGTCGTTGATGCCGGCACGTTGCCGGAGGTTTTGCGGCCAACCGCGCACACCGATAGCGGCACCATCATGGCGCTGGAGCATGTCGAGCATCCGCTCTATGGCGTGCAGTTCCACCCAGAAAGCATCGCGTCGGAATATGGCCATGCCATCCTCGCAAACTTTCTCGGACTAGCTGGGATCAATTGGCATCCAGTGAAAAGCGGTCTTATCCTGCCGCAGGACACAAATCATGCTGCACAGCCGGCAGCCTGACCCCCCGCTGAAGACCGGCGCACAGGGATCACGCGAAATGCAGAATACGCCCGACGAGTTCAAACCGTTTCTCCAGCAAGTCTGCGAAGGCATGCCGCTCAGCGCCGAACAGGCCGGCGAAGCCTTCTCGCTGATGATGGCCGGCGGTGTGCCGGACGCTCAGATCGCAGGCTTCCTTATGGGCTTGCGCGCGCGAGGCGAGACCGTGGACGAGATCACCGGCGCGGCCATGGCGATGCGCGAAAAGATGAAACGTGTGAGCGCCCCCGACGGCGCGATGGACATCGTGGGTACCGGCGGCGACGCGAAAGGCACGCATAACATCTCGACTTGCACGGCCTTCGTCGTCGCGGGCGCGGGCGTGCCGGTCGCCAAGCACGGCAACCGCGCGGTCTCCTCGCGCTCCGGAGCGGCGGATGTACTGGAGCATCTGGGCATCAGCATGGAGATAGCGACGGACGCGCTGGAGCAGGCGCTGAGCGATGCGCGCGTCGGCTTCATGTTCGCGCCTGCTCATCACGCCGCGATGCGCCATGTCGCGCCAGCACGCAAGGCGCTGGGCGTGCGCACGATCTTCAACGTGCTCGGACCGCTGTGCAACCCGGCCAGCGTTCGCCGGATGCTGGTCGGCGTGTACGCGCCGGAGATGACGCGCCCGCTGGCCGAGGTACTGGGACGGCTCGGGGTCGAGCACGCCTGGGTCGTGCATGGCCATGACGGGCTGGACGAATTAAGCACCACTGGCGAGAGCGTCGTGGCCGAGTTGAAAGACGGCGCGGTGCACGAATTCACTATCAAGCCAGAAGACGCCGGGTTGGCGCGCGCGCAGCTGGATGATCTGATCGGCGGCGATGCGACGCAGAACGCCGCTGCGATCCGCGAGACACTCGCCGGCAAGAGCGGTCCGCTGCGCGACATTGTCTTGCTAAACGCGGCCGCCGCTCTGGTGGTCGCAGGCAAGGCAGGCGACTTGCGCGCGGGCGTGGATCTGGCCGCGGAGGCCATTGACAGCGGCGCGGCCGCGCGCGCTCTGGAGAGCCTCGCCACCATCTGCGGAGCCACAGCAAATGTCTGACATGCTCGCGCGGATCATCGCCACCAAGCGCGAAGAGGTCGCGGCCGCCAAGGCTCGCACACCTCTTTGTGATTTGGAGCGCGCGATAGCCGATGCTCCGCCGGTGCGGCCATTTGCCGAGGCGCTTGCGCGTGCGCCGGGGTTCGGCTTGATCGCGGAGATTAAGAAAGCCAGCCCGTCAAAGGGCCTGATCCGCGCGGATTTTGACCCACCGGCGCTTGCGCGCGCGTACGAAGCCGGCGGCGCGGCTTGCCTTTCGGTGCTGACCGATGGCCCGTGGTTTCGGGGCGCGCCCGCGCATTTGATGGCCGCGCGCGAAGCCTGCGCCCTGCCGGTGCTGCGCAAGGATTTCATGATAGACCCGTATCAGGTCGTCGAGGCGCGAAGCTGGGGCGCGGACTGTATCCTGCTGATCCTCGCGGCGATCGATGACGCGCTCGCCCGCGAGCTTGCGGACGCCGCGCACGCGCACGGAATGGACGTGCTTATCGAAGTCCATGACGAGGCCGAGCTGGAGCGCGCGCTCGCCCTGCCGGCTAAGATGATCGGGATCAATAACCGCGACCTGACCACCTTCGAGACAAGCCTGACGGTGAGCGAGCGGCTGGCTGAACGCCTGCCCGCTGAGCGCATCGGCATTAGCGAAAGCGGCATCGCTACCCATGACGACCTTGCGCGGCTTTCGCAATCCGGCATCCGCGCGTTTCTCGTCGGCGAAACGCTGATGCGCGCAGGCGACGTGACGGCGGCGACGCGCCAACTCTTGACCGGCGCGCCAGCGCAGGCCGCGGCAAGCTGACGAGCCACCATGAGCGAGCAAAAACTCAGCCATCTGAACGCCCGCGGCGAGGCCAACATGGTCGATGTCGCCGAGAAGGACGTCACGACCCGCACCGCGCGCGCCGAAGGCTTCGTTTCCATGCGCGCGGAAACGCTGGACCTGTTGGAGCGCGGCGAGGCAAAAAAGGGCGACGTGCTGGCCACTGCCCGCATCGCCGGCATCATGGCCGCCAAGCGCACGCCGGAACTGATCCCGCTTTGCCACGCGCTGGCGCTGTCCAAGGTGAGTATCGATTTCACGCTCGCGCGCACGCCGCCGGGGCTGCACGTCACCTCCTTCGTCAAGGTGGACGGCAAGACCGGTGTGGAAATGGAGGCGCTGACGGCCGTGTCGGTGGCCTGCCTGACCGTCTATGACATGCTCAAGGCCGCGGACAAAGGTATGAGCTTTTCCGGCATTCGGCTGGTGGAAAAGACCGGCGGGCGCTCGGGCACCTACCGCGCGGGCGATGGTGATGCGCCGTGAGCCTGCTGCCGGTTGAAGACGCGCTGGCGCAAATCCTGGATTGCGTCGAGCCAGTCGGTGCCGAGACCGTGGACATCGCCCATGCTGCTCGCCGCGTGCTCGCCGAGGATATTCATGCCCGCCTGACCCAGCCGCCATTCGACGCGTCCGCTCTGGACGGGTTTGCCCTGCGCTCGGACGACACCGCGAACCCGCCAGCAACGCTACGCCTCATCGGCGCGGCTGCCGCCGGACATGCCTTCGAGGGTTCGATCGGCCCCGGCGAGGCCGCGCGCATCTTCACTGGCGGTCCGGTGCCCGAGGGCGCTGACACGGTCGTCATGCAAGAAAACGCCACGCATGACGGTGAGACGGTCACGGTCAACGAGCGCCCGGAGAGGGGTGCGGCCGTGCGACCTCGCGGGCAGGATTTCCGCAAGGGCGAGCGGCTCCTACCTGCTGGCAAGCGGCTTAACGCGCGCGATCTGCTGCTCGCCGCTTCGGCCAATCACGCCGCCTTGAGCGTCCGGTGCAAGCCGCGCGTCGCCATCCTGGCAACCGGCGATGAGCTTGTGCCCCCCGGCGGCGATCCGCGCGCTGATCAGATCATCTCCTCCGTGCCGGCCGGACTGAGCGCGATGGTCGAGGCTGCGGGCGCCATTCCCGAGCCTCTTGGCATCGCCGCCGACACGCGCGAAAGCCTCGATGCGCACATAGCCCGCGCGGGCGACGCCGACCTGCTGCTGACGATTGGCGGCGCATCCGTCGGCGAGCATGATCTCGTCCGCCCCGCGCTCATGGATGCGGGCTACGAAATCGGCTTCTGGCGCATCGCCATGCGCCCCGGGAAGCCGCTGATGTTCGGCAAGCGCGGCGCAACCCGCGTGATCGGCCTGCCCGGCAACCCGGTCTCGGCGATGATTTGCGTCCGAGTGTTCGCCTTCCCCTTGATCGACGCGTTGCTCGGCGCGCAGTCCGGCTCTGAACGCACGCGCTCGGCGATGCTCGACCACCCGCTGGAAGCCAACGGGCCACGAAAGCACTACATGCGCGCGCGCACCCGCATCGCCGCCGGCGCGCTCAAGGTCTGTGCCCTTCCGTCACAAGACAGCGCGCTGATAGCCGCGCTCGCCAGCGCGGATTGCCTTATCGTGCGCGACCCACACGCACCGGCCGCGCAACCTGGCGATAAGGTCGAACTACTTCCGCTGGACTTCTGAACAGCCTTATGCGCGCGCTTGCAGAACACAACGCGAACAGGTATAGATGTTCGTGATTTGTACATTTATGCGGGGTCCACCGGATGCTGACTGAAAAACAAAAGCAGCTCCTCTTATTCATCAATGCGCGCATCAACGAAAGCGGCGTGCCGCCCTCCTTCGACGAAATGAAGGAGGCGCTGGCACTGCGCTCAAAGTCCGGCATTCACCGGCTCATCTCCGCGCTGGAGGAGCGCGGCTTCATCCGCCGGCTGCCGCACCGTGCGCGGGCGCTCGAAATCTTGCGGCTGCCCAATGAGCCAGCAGAGACAATGCCCAGCCATGGCCAGGCAGCGCGCAAGGCCCGGTCCCGCGGCCTCGGCGTGATCGAGGGCGGGCAACTGCGCAAGCCCACCCCCGTCGACGCGGGCGAGGCCCCGGTCAGCATCCCGGTCATGGGGCGGATTGCGGCTGGCGTCCCGGTCTCGGCCATACAGAACCAGAGCCACAGCATTCAAGTCGCGCCTGAGATGCTTGCAAGCGGTGATCACTTCGCGCTGGAGGTTCGCGGTGATTCGATGATCGACGCCGGTATTCTCGATGGCGACATCGTGCTGATCCAGCAGACGAATAATGCGGAGAATGGCGAAATTGTCGTTGCGCTGATCGACCGCGAAGAAGCCACGCTGAAGCGCTTGCGCAAGCGGGGCAATTCGGTCGCGCTGGAGGCGGCCAACCCGGCTTATGAAACTCGCATTTTCGGCCCGGATCGCGTTGAGATCCAAGGCAAGCTGGTAACGCTTATCCGCCAGTACTGAGGCCTGGCTACCAGGCTCTTGCCCACGGGCGCTCACCCCGCCGCTCAGCCGCGGTGACGACGCGGAAACGGCGCTCCGAACCGTCACCTTCGATATATATCGCGTGCGCGCCGTGCGCCCTCAGTTGCTCATGGGTGATAACAACATCGGGCGCGGGACATGTGCTGCGCAATTCCAGAGGGGTAACAACGATGTCGGCGAGCTTGCAATCCTGCGCAAGCGCTGAAGGATGGCGCGCAACTGACAGCCGCGCGCCACGCACCCCGGCCACACAACCGCGCTCATCGCAATGAAAGACGCGCGCATCACGCGCCTCCTTCGGCGCGCGCCGGTCCCCGTCCGCCGCCAGCCACTTCTCCAGGGAGTAGTTCCCCGCCCGCCCCGGTATCGCCGCAAGCCGCCCGCTTTCGGCACGCACCGCGATCACCTTGCCGTCCCGGTCGATCAATACATCCGGCTTGTTCGCGAGGCTCGTGAGCGCGACCCCGGCGCCCAGCACCGCAAGCCCGGCATAACGCCAGCGCCCGCGCCAGATAGCGAACCAGAGCGCCCCCAGCACAATCAGATTGAGCGCAGCGATCGGAAATGCCTGGATCGGCTGCACCGCACCTGGCATCGCTGATACGGCACGGGCGACCGTGAGCACAACCTCGATGCCCGCGCCCATCACCCGCAACGGCAATTCCGCCAGCCCGAATGGCAGCGCGAGAAGCGAAACGAGCGCCGCCGGCATAACCCACAGCCCGACCACCGGCATCGCGGCGATGTTCCCGATCAGGCTGTAGCTTGTGTATGTCTGGAAGTGGAACGCAGCAATTGGCGCGACGGCCATCCCGGCGATCATTGTCGTCAGCCCAATGCCGCCGGCATAGCGCATCAAACCTGCGCCCGCGCGCGCTGCGATGCCGAGTGCCCCACTGATCTCCGCGCCAAACCCACGCAGCGGGCTAAAGCCGCGCAGCCGCTCGTAAATCGCGATCAGCGCGGTGGCCGCGGCAAATGACATCTGAAAGCTGACATCTAGCAGGCTCTCCGGGCGCAGCGCGAGGATCAAAAGTGCGGCTATCAGCACGTTGCGCAGCGTGAGCGCGGGCCGGTCCAACATCACGGCCAACAGAAACACCGCCGTCATCAGGAAAGCGCGCTGCGTCGCCACCGATGCGCCGGAGATCAGCAGATAGCCAAGCGCGCCAACCAGCGCGACGAGCGCTGCCCACTTCTTCACCGGAAAACGCACGGCCACCCCGGGCAGCGCGACCAGCGCCAGCCGCACGGCGAAATAAAGCGAGCCGGCCATGATCGCCATATGCAGCCCCGAAATTGCCAGCACATGGGCAAGGCCCGCCCCGCGCATCGCTTCTTTCTCGGCCTCGGCAATGCCGCCGCGCTCGCCGCTAATCAGTGCCGTAGCGATGCCTGCTGCCGGACTGGACAGCACCGCATTCACTTCCGCCCCGATCGTTGCGCGCACGCGGTCCACCGCCGCCCAGAATTGCAGCATAAGCGGCGGGTCCGGTCCCTCGATCACGGTGATTTCGGACCTCGCGTAGCCGACCGCACCGAGACCCATGAAATACGCCATTCGGGCAAAATCGAATCCGCCGGGATGGGTCGGTTCGGGCGGCGCTAACAGGCCTGCATCCACCTGGATCATTGCGCCGATCTGCGGCGCGTTCTCCGCATGTGTGCTGATCCGCACCAGCCGCGGCGTGGCCTGACGCGCCAGCCCCTCGATCTCATGCACGCGGATCGTCAGCCGGTTCCGCTGACCGGCGCGGTTTTCCCATTTCGCGGCCCAGCCCGTGATGGCGGCGAAGTCCATCCTGTCGTTAAGCGCCGGCGCGGCGACAATCTCGGTTCGGACCTTTGCCGCGAAGAACCCCAGCGCTATACAGCATATAGCCCCGCTCACGAGCAGGCCGAGCGCCGCGCCGCGCGCCATCACGCGCCATGCCAGCGCAATGAGAACCACGGCCGCTGCCAGAACCAGCGGCGGCTCGCTCGGCAGCGTAAAATAAATGCCGATGCCTGCGCCGAACAAGACCGGCAGCCACAGCGCGAAACGCCCGCGCTCAATCTCGATAAGCCGGTCCGCCAGGCCGGGTCGCGGCACGGCCCACTCACCAGATGATGCTATCCAGTCCCCGGACACATCCGCCTCACTGCCCGCGCCTCAGGCCATGCTTGCCCAAAACCATGTTTCCCCGAGAGCCCGTCTGCCCCGGAACGAAATTGCCGGTCAACTTAACCTTTTTGCGGGGCTGTGGTACGTGACCCACGGACTGCCGGTATTTAATCAAGGTGAGAGTACATGAACAACACCGTCGTCACGCGCTTCGCGCCCTCCCCGACCGGTTTCCTGCATATCGGCGGCGCGCGCACCGCGCTGTTCAACTGGCTATACGCCAAGGCCAAGGGCGGCACGATGCTGCTGCGCATCGAGGACACCGACAAGGCGCGTTCCACGCAAGAAGCGATCGACGCGATCATCGACGGCTTAACCTGGTTGGAACTCGACTGGGAGGGCGAAACGATATCACAGTCCGCGCGCGCGCCGCGTCATGCCGAAGTCGTGGAGCGGCTGCTGGCAGACGGAAAGGCCTATCGCTGCTATGCCACACAAGAAGAGTTGGCGCAGATGCGCGAGCAAGCCCGCGCCGAGGGCCGTGCGCCGCGCTATGACGGGCGCTGGCGCGACCGCGACCCGGCCGAGGCCCCCGCGGGCGTGCCGCCCGCGATCCGCTTCAAGGCGCCGCAAGACGGCGAGACAGTCATCGACGATCAGGTGCAAGGCCAGGTCCGCTTCGCCAACAAGGAGCTGGATGACCTCGTGCTGCTGCGCGGTGACGGCTCGCCGACTTACATGCTGTCGGTGGTGGTCGATGATCACGACATGGGCATCACTCACGTGATCCGCGGCGACGATCACCTTACCAATGCCGCGCGTCAGGCGCAGATTTTTCGCGCACTTGGCTGGGAGCCGCCGGTCTTCGCGCATGTGCCGCTGATCCACGGGCCGGACGGCGCGAAGCTGTCCAAGCGCCACGGCGCACTCGGCGTGGAAGCGTACCGCGCGATGGGCTATTTGCCAGCGGGCTTGCGCAACTACCTTGTGCGGCTGGGCTGGGCGCATGGCGACCAGGAGATATTCTCGACCGAAGAGATGGTCGCGGCATTCGATCTCGCCGCGATTGGGCGCTCGCCTGCGCGCTTCGACTTCACCAAGCTGGAGAGTGTCAACGCGCACTATGTCCGCCAGACGCCAGATGAGGAGTTGGTGCGGCGCATCCGCGAGACCCTGCCAGAGCTGGAGGGTGTCTCCGACCTCGCCGACCAGATCGACGAGGATGGATGGACACGGCTTCACCAGGCGATGCCGGGGCTGAAACCGCGCGCCAAGACGCTGGTCGAGCTGATGGACACCGCGCGCTATCTCTTCGCCGAGCGACCGCTGGAGATGGACGAAAAGGCGGGGAAGCAGCTGACCCCGGAAGCGCGCCAGCACCTCGCCGCACTCAAGGACCGGTTCGCCGGGCTGGATGACTGGTCAGCCGCGCCACTTGAGGAGGCCGTTCGCGCTTATTCGGAGGCGGCCGATGTGAAACTTGGCAAAATCGCTCAGCCCCTGCGCGCCGCGCTGACTGGACGAACGGTTTCGCCTGGCATTTTCGAGGTTCTGGAGGTGCTGGGCCGGGACGAATCTCTAGCGCGGTTGGCTGATCAGGCCGCAGACTGAGCGCTGCTCGCATTCCCTGAGACAATCGTACGTGATCAGGTGCGACCGGCGGCGATATTGCCGCACTGCAAAAAACGCGCTAGCAAATGGTTCCATAGCTGGTGAAGGCGTGCCACGCTCTCAGAGGATTACTCGCGGCACGGCCACATGCCGTTGCCCGGTCCAGCGGGAACGGGCTTTTTTCATCTCAGGAGCGCGACTATGAGCCATTCCGATAACAGCCCTACCGGAGCCAACGGCAATGCGCAGCACCAGGCGCCCGCCAGGTTTTCCGCTGACGACACCACGCTGGAACTCCCGGTGATGTCTGGCACAGTCGGGCCGAATGTCGTGGATATCACGAAATTCTACCGCAACTCCGGAATGTTCACGTTCGACCCGGGCTTCACCTCGACTGCAAGCTGCAAGTCCGCCATCACTTATATCGACGGCGACAAAGGCGAGTTGCTCTATCGCGGTTACCCGATCGACGAGCTGGCCGAACAGGGCGACTTTCTGGAGACCTGCCATCTGCTGCTCTATGGCGATTTGCCGACGCGCGAGCAATACGAGGATTTCGAGAACCGCGTCACCTACCACACCATGATCCACGAGCAGATGAGCCGGTTCTTCACCGGCTTCCGGCGTGATGCGCACCCGATGGCCATCATGGTGGGCGTGGTCGGCGCGCTCGCCGCGTTCTACCATGACTCAACTGACATCAGCGACCCGGTCCAGCGCGACATCGCCGCGTTGCGGATGATCGCCAAGATGCCGACAATCGCCGCAATGGCGTACAAATATTCGGTCGGCCAGCCATTCGTATATCCGCGCAACGAGCTGAACTATGCGCACAACTTCCTCTACATGTGCTTTGCGGTGCCCTGCGAGGAATACAAGCTGAACCCTGTGCTTGCGCGTGCAATGGACCGGATCTTCATTCTCCATGCGGACCACGAGCAGAATGCGTCCACCTCCACGGTGCGCCTTGCCGGTTCGTCGGGCGCCAACCCGTTTGCCTGCATTGCCTCGGGCATCGCCTGCCTGTGGGGGCCTGCCCACGGCGGTGCGAACGAAGCTGCGCTCAACATGCTGCAGGAGATCGGAACGGTCGATCGCATCCCCGAATTCATCGACCGCGCCAAGGACAAGGATGATCCGTTCCGCCTCATGGGGTTCGGCCACCGGGTCTACAAAAACTACGATCCGCGTGCAAAGGTGATGCAGCAGACCGCGCGCGAGGTGCTGGAGCTGGTCGGCGTGCAGAACGATCCATTGCTGCAGGTCGCGCAGGAGCTTGAGAAGATCGCGCTGGAAGATCCGTATTTCGTTGACCGCAAGCTGTATCCGAACATCGATTTTTATTCTGGCATCACGCTGAAAGCGCTGGGCTTCCCGACGTCGATGTTCACCGTGCTGTTCGCCATTGCGCGCACGGTTGGCTGGATCGCGCAGTGGAAGGAGATGATCGCCGATCCGGACCAGAAGATCGGGCGGCCTCGCCAGCTCTATATCGGTCCGGCGCGCCGCGATTACGTCGCGATCCAGGATCGCTGAGTATCACTCCGCGAGCGGCTCGGCGCGTGCGGCTTCGGCGCGCCCACCGCTGAGGATGCGCAAGCTGACCTCGGCCGCGCGCGTGCTGGGCTTGTCGCCAGAGGCGCGCATGATTGAACGCACCCGTGCAACGGCGTCTTGCTGTCGCGCACGCTCAGGCGTTTGCGCAAGCAGCGGGGCAAGCGCGGCGCTCAGGGTTTCCGGGTTGCAGTCCTCCTGGACGAACTCGGGAAACGCATTCTCCTGCAGCACCAGATTCGCAAGCACAATCGAGGGCACGTTCATCAGGAAGCGAAGTGACGCCGCGACAGCATCGACCTTGTAGCCAACGACCATCGGCGTGCCCGCCAGTCCAAGCTCCAGCGTGACCGTCCCAGACGCGGCCAATCCGGCATCGGCCAGACGGAACGCGCGAAACTTGTCCTGCGTGCCTTCGATCACGTTCGCCGGGACCGGCCAATCTGCCAAAGCTGTTTCGATCTGCTCGCGCAGCGTGGACACAGCCGGGATGATAACCTGCGGCTCAAGCCCCTGCGCACCAAGCCGCGCGACCGTCTCGCCGAACGGCGCCATCAGGCGGCGCACCTCGGTTCCCCGGCTGCCCGGCAACACGACAAGTACCGGCTTGCTGCGATCAATCCCGAGACGCTGCGCCAGCACATCGGGGTCCAGCGAACGTATCCAGGCGTCTTGTTCGACGAGCGGATGGCCGACATAACTGCATGGCGGCCCGCCGAGACGTTCGTGTGCCTCAGGTTCAAATGGCATGAGCGCGAGCACGTGATCGACGTAAGCCCGCATCTTCCGTGCGCGCCCGGGTCGCCAGGCCCAGACGGACGGCGATACGTAGTTAATTATGGGGATGTCAGGACATTTGCGCCGTATACGCTTGGCAATCGGGTGGGTGAACTCAGGACTGTCGATGATGACGACCAGATCAGGTCCGGCTGCAACGGCTGCATCCACCGTCTGGTAAACGCGGCGCACCAGTCCGGGAAGGCGCGCCAGAATGGCAAGCGGGCCCATCACCGCAACTTCGGACAGCGGGAAGAGGCTCTTGAGACCCTGCTCCGCCATCTCCTCGCCGCCCACTCCGGAATAGACCAGCGGCGCGTCGCTGCGCGCGTTCAGCGCCGCCATGAGCTTGCCGCCCAGCGCATCGCCGGAATGCTCCCCGGCAACCATGAAGATATGTCGTGAGCGCGGCTTCACGCCCTGGCTCCTTTTGATCGGGACGTATCGGCGTCAGTCCGCCGCGTTTGCAGCATCGCGCATGTTCCACACCGAGGTCGACTGCGCCCTGCCCGGCGCGGCCTCTGGCGCATCCGATGCAGCTTCCACGCCTAGCACAAAAAGTCCCAGCTTGTCCGCCGTTTCGACGAGCATCTGGGGATCGGCGAGCAGCACCTCCCCTTGCGCGACCGCGATCCCAGCCAGCCCGGCTTCAGCCGCCAGTTCGGCGGTTCTCGGGCCAATCGTGGGCATATCGACGCGCAGTTCCTGGCCCGGCTTGGGCGCCTTGACCAGCACGCCGTGGCGGTGCGAAAGCCCCCACTGGCGAAGACCGGCGCAGCGGCGGAGCATCTCGTCGGTGCCTTCAGCCGCTTCAATGCCGAGAACGTAGCCGCGCGCCACAACAACCGCCTGGCCGACGTCATGAGGCCCGAGCGCGTGGAGCACCGCAAGCGCCTTGGAGATGTCCTTGCGCTCGCCATCGCGAGGCTGCGCGCGGGTCAAGCTGCCAGATGGGGCCGTGAGGTCCGACGCGATTTCATGCGCGCCGCGGACGATAAAGCCTTGTTTCTCAAAGAACTGGACGACGCGTTTGAGAACCGCGTCATCACCGCCGCGCGTCAGCCTGTAGATGGTCGGCGCGTGACGGATGAGGCCGAAATCGGGGCTGATCGACGCGAGACGAGGCCGACGCACCCCGCCGACAATCACGATCTCGTCGCAACCATGCTGGCGCAGCAATCGCAGCATCCGGCTGATCTGGCCCCAACGCATCCAGTCATGCGCGTATTCCGAAATCTCCGGCTCGGCCAGACCATGAAATCCGAGGATATAAGGGGTGCGACCTTGCTCTCGCGCGCGCTGAGCTATGTGGAGCGGCAGTGTCCCAGCCCCGGCGACGATGCCCAACGGTCTGGCGTCCGCGTCCACGCCCATCACTGCTCCAATCCGCTATTGGGTTGCGCCATTGACGCCATGGCGCGGCAGGCATAGCGGCCGGTTCGACTCGGTGCGGACAAAGCTGAGGATGCGCTGCACCGCCGGCTCCTCTCCATAGGCTTCTTCCACCGCGCCAAGCCGTTCAGGCAGCGTGTGTTCCTCGGCAAACAGCAAGCGGAAGGCCTGTCGCATCTGGTGGATCTGCTCGCGCGAGAACCCATTGCGCTTGAGTCCGACGACGTTCAGCCCCGCCAGTCTGGCCCGGTTACCAAGCGCCATGCCATACGGGATGACGTCATTTTCCACCCCCGACATTCCGCCGATGAACGCATAAGCGCCAATCCGCGCAAACTGATGAACAGCGCAAAGGCCGCCGAGAATCGCGTGGTCTTCAACCTTGCAGTGGCCAGCCAGTGTCGCGTTATTGGCAAAGATGACGCGATTGCCCACCACGCAGTCATGCGCGATATGCGCGCCGACCATGAACATGTTGTGGTCGCCCACGCGGGTCAGACTTCGCCCGGTCGGGGTTCCGGGGTTCATCGTCACGTGTTCGCGGATGATGTTATTGCATCCGATTTCCAGGTGGGTCTCCTCGCCGCGGTACTTGAGGTCTTGCGGGGGCGTTCCCAGCGCAGCGAAGGCCGAGACCTTGGTCTCCTCCCCGATCACCGTGTGGCCTTCGACAACGACGTGTGAATAGAGCTGCACGTTGCGGCCCAACCTCACATTTGGGCCGACGACGCAGAACGGGCCGATGTTGACGCCCTCTTCGAGCACGGCGGCGGGATCAACCACGGCGGAGGGGTGAATGACGGGAGCACCGTCGGAGGCGGAAGGAGTCGCGGACGATATGGTCATTCTGGAGCCAGGCTCCCTATGTTGGGTTTTCGGCTGGTCACGCTGAGGAAAACGCCGGCGCGCTTTTTTCGTTGCCGCGCCGCGATGCGCTAGTGGTCCGATTCACGCATTTGCCTCCCGTCGCAGCGCATGCCTGAGCAAATGTCTGGATCAGAAGGACCACGAGCAACTTCTTGAGCCTAGCGGAGCTTTTGAATTGGACATTTGAGACTCGCTTGCGGCCAGGCTGTCGCTTAAATATCCAATTCAAAAGATCCGCTAAAACCTATTCAGTGAACACCTGATCGCAGAGCAGGAGCTGAAATGTTGTTTTCTCGCGTGTCAGTCGTTTCGCGCTCGCCTCTGGCTACTGGCGCACAACCGGTGCGAACTCTTGATGGATGTGCTGCACCGCGCGGTTTTCAAGTCGGCGCCTTTTCGGTTTCCACAATCATGGCGCTGATCTCGGCCTCCGCCACGCTTTGACCATCAACCCTGGCGTCAGCCCGGAAACGCCAGACCCGTCCGCGGTTGCGCATCTTCTCGACGTGATAATGCACAACGTCGCCCGGGGTCACCGGCCGGCGAAACTTCGCCCGGTCGATAGACATGAAGTAGACGAGTTGCGGCTCGAAATCATCGCCGAGGCTCGCGACACACAGCGCGCCTGCCGTCTGCGCCATCCCCTCAATCAACAGCACACCTGGCATCACCGGGAAATCAGGAAAGTGCCCCTGGAAGAATGGCTCGTTGATTGTCACGTTTTTGATGCCTATGGCCGCGTTATCGCCGTCCATGCCGATGATGCGGTCGACCAATAGAAACGGATAGCGGTGGGGCAGCAGTTTCAGCAGCCTCGAAACATCCGCTGTGTCAAGATGACGTGTCTCTGATGCCTCGTCCATTCCGTCACCGCTCCCAGACGCCATTGGCCTCCATATCAGTTCAGAAACTGCTTGAGCCGCGCCAAGACCTTGCCGTTCAGTGTCTCACCAAGCGCCTTGACGACCGCGATCTCGCGAGACCATTGCGCCATTGGCTTGGCCGGTATGCCGCCCCAGCGCTCTCCAGCGGGGATCGAGTGAGACACGCCGCTCGTGGCGGCGATCTGCGCACCCGCGCCGATGCGGACATGCCCGGTCACGCCGGTCTGCCCGCCCATGACGACAAAGTCTTCCAGCACCGTGCTGCCCGAAATGCCAACCTGGCCCGCGAGCACGCAATGCCGACCAATTCGGACGTTATGGCCGATCTGAACGAGGTTATCAATCTTCGTGCCCTCGCCGATCACAGTATCCGACAACGCGCCGCGATCGATTGTGCTACCTGCGCCGATTTCCACGTCGTCTTGAATGATCACGCGACCGATCTGCGGGATTTTGAGGTGCCCATCGGGCCCCATGGCAAAACCGAATCCGTCAGTGCCGATGCTGGCGCATGCATGTATGACCACGCGATCCCCAACCAGCGCATGAGTAACACTGGCGTTTGGTCCGACATAGCCATCTCGCCCGATCGTGACCCCATAGCCGATGACAGCCCCCGCCGCAATGAGTGTTCCAGCGCCGATCTGTGCCTCGGGGCCGATCACCGCGCCCGGCTCAACCACCGCGCCTTCTTCGACTTCTGCATCGGGATGAACGGGTCCCCCCTCGCCCCGATAAACAAGCGGGCGCCCACTGTCCGGGTAAAAAAGCAGCAAAGCGCGGGCCAAGGCATGATAGGGCCGATCGGTGAAGAGCCCGATCGTCCGGGCGGGCAGCCTGTCCGCGAATGCTTCGCGCACAAAACATGCCGCCGCGGAAGTTTTCTGCAGCTCGCCCGCGTACCGCGGGTTCTCGAGGAAGGACACGTCGCCAAGCCCCGCGTCAGCTAGGGTGCGCACATCCGACACCATGCACCCTGGGTCCGCGCCCGAAGCGAGTTTCGCCCCGGCCCGTTCGGCGACCTCGGAGACCGAGAACGGGCCATGTCGACGAAAGAAGCCTCGATGCGTCATGCTGCGGGTCTTCCCCGCGGTAGGTATTTCCTGCCGCGGCGCTGTATTCTCTAGAATTGTGTGGTCGTGCCGAAGCCGAACACCTCTTCCTCGTCGAAATCTTCGCTCGTGATCACGTAGGAGAAGTCCGCGCGCAGCGGCCCAACCGGCGAATTCCACAACACACTTGCGCCAACCGAAGAGCGGATCGCTTCGCTGTCCTGACAAGTGCCCATGTCTGCTTCGTCCTCGCAATCCGCATCAGAAGCATCAGTACCGAACACGGAACCAGCATCTGCGAACACTGCACCCGATAGACCGAGCTCATCCGGAATGAATGGGAACGGGAAGCGCAACTCAACGTTTGCTGCATAGAATGTCTTACCGCCCAGGGCATCACCATTCGCGTCGCGCGGCCCCAGACCGCTACTCTCGAAACCGCGGATCAGATTGTTGCCTTTGTAAAAGGCATCGGTGAGACGCACCTCGTCCCCCGAAACGCCCTCGATATGGCCGCCAATGAGCCGGCCCACGAGCGTGACCCCGTCCATGACCGGATAATAGCCGCGCGCCTCGGCCGTGGTGCGCAGGTAATTCACGTCGCCACCAACACCGGCAAACTCCTGGTTGAGCGCCATGTAAATACCGCTGGTCGGACTCTGCCGCAAGTTACGTGTATCGTAAACGAGGCTGTAACCGACCGCGGAAACTATAGATGTTCCCTCTAGCTCCTTCACAGCGTCAGAAGCGTCATCTTCGATATCGAACACCTCTTCCTGAGTGAAGGAGTAGTTCGTCGTCAGCACGGTGTCCTCAGCTACCATGAAGCCGAGGCGAACCGCGCCGCCGGTCCGGCGACTCCGGTAGCCTGCCTGATCTGAGTAATCGAGTTCCTTGTGGAACACATCGAAGCCTGCTGACATGTTGCGCCCCAAAAAGCGCGGCTCTGTAAAACTGAGGTCGATCTGCGCGCGCTCGAAGCTGCCTGAGAGTTTCAGGCGGACGAATTGGCCGCGGCCCATGAAGTTGCGCTCGGTGTAGCTCACCTCGCCGATCACGCCTTCCAGCGAGGAGTAGCCGCCGGCGATCCCGAACTCACCTGACGCCTGCTCGACCACATTCACGTTGAGGATTACGCGGTCGCGGGCCGACCCTTGCTCCTGCGAGATCTCAACGGTCTTGATGTAGCCTTTACCCTGAATGCGCCGCTTGGACTGCTCGACGAGCTGACGATTGTAAGGATCGCCCTCGGCCAGCAACAACTCCTGGCGCAACACGTATTCGCGGGTGCGGACGTTACCAAATATGTTGATGCGCTCGACATAGATGCGTGGGCCGCGCTCAACCACGAAACTCACGTCGATGGTCAGGGAAATCGGGTCGCGATCGACCTGCTTGCGCACGCGAGCAAAGGGAAAGCCCAACTTAGCCGCTTCCAGCGTCAGCCGCTCAGCCGTGCGATCAACTTTCAGGCCGTTGAAGGTGTCACCCGGCTCGACGAGGATCTCATCCTGCAGCATCTCCGGATCCAGCCCCGGAAGTTCAGATTGCAGCACCACATCGCCGAAAGTGTATTTCGGACCCTCTTCCAGACTGAACGTGATGAAAAAGCCCTCGCCATCGGGCGCGAGGTCCGCCACGGCGGAGATGATGCGCACCTCGGCATAACCGTTCTCGATATAGAACCTGCGAAGTAGCGCCCGGTCGAGGTTCAGTCTGTCCTGATCGTAGACATCGGTCGGCTTCAGGAAGCTTAGCCAGCTCGACTCGCTCGTGGTGATCACCTCACGGAGCTGTCCGTCCGAAAAGGCCATATTGCCGACGAAAGAGATGCCGCGAACCTTCGTGCTCTCGCCCTCGTTGATCTCGAAGACAAGGTCCACGCGGTTGTGAGGCAGCTTGATGATTTTCGCGTCGACCTGCGCATTGTAGTAGCCGGACGCGCGGTAGATGTTCAAAAGCCGCTGGACGTCGCTCTGGGCCGCAGCACGCGTATAAACCGAGCGCGGGCGCAACTGAACTTCTTGCGACAATGTGCTGTCATCCAGTTCGTCGTTGCCCTCGAAGGCCACCCGGTTGACGACCGGGTTTTCGACCACCTTCACGGTCACGACGCGACTGGCGTAGGCGATATTCACATCGGCGAACAGGCCGGTGGCAAAGAGCGCCTTGAAGCTCTCGTCGGCTGCGCGAGCGCTGTACTGACTGCCGACGGAGAATGTCAGATATGATTTGACGGTCTCAGGCTCGACGCGCTTGTTCCCGCTGACGCGGATATCCGAGATCGTCTGAGCAGATACCGACGCAGTGCCAACCGTGACATCCGCCGCTGTCACCGCCGCAAAACTAAGCACTACGGAAAACGCCGCCGCCGCGCACTTAAGGATAAATTTCACCATCGACCTGAGTGCCCCTCGAAATCTTTTTTTGCCCCTGGCCCGTTCGCAGCCGGTGCGCGCACGGTCCCGTCAGCTCAGTTCAAATCCCGCGCTACACTAAGGCGTCCGTTTATGACTGCATAGTGGCACGGGGCCGGTGGTCAGCATTCTGCGCCCGGTACGTGGCGCGCAGGCCACGCACTGCCGGCGCGGGCAGGAGACGCGAAACGAATGGTTGTTGTTCTGCCAGGACGCAACTTTTTTCATTTCAGATGCACGTTGCTTTTCCCGGTTCATTCAATCAGTTGCATCACATCGTTCCACGTCACGAAGACCATTAACATGAGAACGAGCGCCATACCAATGCGAAACCCGATTTCCTGCGCCTTCTCGTTCAATGGGCGACCACGTATGGCTTCTATGCCATAGAACACCAGATGTCCGCCGTCGAGGACGGGAATTGGGAACAAATTGATCAGCCCGATGCTGATGGAGATGATTGCGGTCCAGCGCAGCAACTCCGGAATGCCGATCGACGCGACTTCCTTCGACATTTGCGCGATTCGCACCGGTCCGCCAAGCTGATCCGCCGATGCGCGCCCGCCGACAAGCTCGCCGATGAAGATAATCGGTTGTTTCATCCAGAACCAGGTTTCCTGGAAGCTCTGGCCGACGGCCTCCAGCGGCCCATAGGTCTTGGTGATGACCTCGCTGCGATCCGCGCCGCCGCGGATTCCGATTCGAGCGATCTTGGCCGAACCAAACCGGCTCTCGGTCTCGACCAGTTCAGGGGTCACCGTGAGGCTGACACGCTCGCCGCCACGCTCGACCAACACATCCAGCGGCTGCTCCGCGCTCAAGCCCACGATTCGCACCATGTCCTGGAAGCCCTCGACTTGCGTGCCGTCGATGCTGAGGATCAGATCGCCGGGCTGAAAGCCAGCGCGTTCAGCCGGACTTTCGGCGACGACTTCCTCAACGCGCGGCTCGATGACCGTCTTGCCATAGGCCATAAACAGCCCTGCAAAGATCACCAGCGCCAGCACGAAGTTGGCGAGCGGCCCGGCTGCGACCACCATCGCGCGCACGCCAACGGGTTTGAACTGGAACATGCGTGCGCGTTCCTGTGGCGACACATTGGCCGCCGCTTCCTGGCTTGGCATGCTTGCAGCATTTTCATCGCCGGCGAATTTCACGTAGCCGCCAAGCGGGATCCACGCGACCCGCCAGCGCGTGCCGTGCTTGTCTTGAAAGCCGCCGATCTCTGGCCCAAAGCCAATTGAAAAGGCTTCCACCGCCACGCCGTTCATGCGCGCGACGAGGAAATGGCCCATCTCGTGGATGAAGACCACGATGCCGAGCACAACCAGGAACGGAATCGCCCAAGCAAGCACGGTGGTCGCGAACGCGAATAAACTCTCGATGATGCCCATTGGCTGTTAAGTCTCCATGATGAATGGTGAGCGCGCTGGACGGATCATCCGGCCTGGGCGCGCATGAACTCGCTGAGCAAGACCTGCGCTATTTCGCGGGCCTGCTGATCCGTCGCCAGAACGTCCTCGAGCGTCTCCGGCGCTGCCGTCCCGATCTCTCCGCCCGCGCGCTCAAGCGTGCGAGCGATCAACTCGGGAATGGCCATGAAGCCGATGCGCTCGGTCAAGAACGCGGCCACGGCGATTTCGTTCGCGGCGTTGAGCACCGTCGGCGCACTCCCCCCCGCCTCCAGCGCCTCACGCGCGATGCGCAGGGCCGGGAAGCGCGCCTCATCCGGCGCCTCGAACGTCAGCTCGCCGATCCGCGCGAGGTCGAGCCGCTGCGCAGGCGCGCACATCCGCTCCGGCCAGGCCAGCGCGAAGGCGATCGGCGTGCGCATGTCTGGCGCGCCCATCTGCGCAAGCACCGAGCCGTCGCAATATTCCACCAAGCAGTGAATGATCGATTGCGGGTGCACCACGACGCCGAGTTGATCCTTTTCGATCGGGAACAGGTAATAAGCCTCGATTAGCTCCAGGCCCTTATTCATCAACGTGGCGCTGTCGATGGTGATCTTCCGGCCCATCTCCCAGTTGGGATGCTTCAGAGCCTGGTCGGGCCGCGCTGCTCGCAACTGCTCGAGGCTCCACTCACGGAACGGACCGCCCGAAGCGGTGAGCAGGATACGCTCGATCGCGCCGTGCGGATGGCCTTGCATCGCCTGTTGGGCGGCAGAATGTTCTGAGTCGACCGGCAACAGCGTGCTCCCGCCAGCCTCGACCGCGCGCAAGAACGCGTCGCCCGCCGAGACCAGGCATTCCTTGTTCGCCAGCGCCACACACAAACCCTGCTCGGCTGCTGCGAAAGCCGGGCGCAAGCCCGCCGCGCCGACAATTGCCGCCATGATCCAATCAGCCGGGACGCGCGCGGCGTCTGCAACCGCGTCCTCGCCCGCGGCAACAGCGATATCGGTGCCGGCCAGCGCCTCCTTCAGCGCCGCGTACTGTGCGGGATCTCCGATCACGGCCAGCTCGGCGCGATGTTCGATCGCCAGTTCGGCCAGTCGCAGGGCATTGGTGTTGGCGGTCAGCGCAACGATGTCGGCGCAGCCCGGGTTGCGCGCGATCAGATCCAGCGTGTTTTCGCCAATAGAGCCGGTCGCGCCCAGCACGCTCACCCGCTTGCACGGCTGCGCAGAGATCGTCCGGGCCAGTGCCGCTTCGCCTGGCGTGGGCTGCGCATGATCCGGCCTGTCGCTTTGTGTAATCTTCAACTCTGCCTCACCGATTTTGCTCAGCCCCACACCACCAGCGCATACCCTGGAGCGTCCGGCGAGCGGACCAGCGCCACTGCCGCACAGGTCAGCGCCGCGAACACCAGGCCGTCCACCCGATCCAGCACGCCCCCATGTCCGGGTATGATGCCGCTCGCATCCTTGCGCCCGAACAGACGCTTGATCTGCGATTCGCCCAGGTCTCCGGCCTGCGCGACCAGCGAGACGATGGCGCTCAACACCAGGGCCGACGCGAGCGCCTGTGTGCCAGCCACCCCGATGAGTATGGCTGTGCCAAGCGCTGTCGCGCAGATCAGGCCCCCCAGAAAACCAGCCCAGGTCTTCTTCGGCGAAATGTCCGGTGCAAGTAGCGGCCCACCAATCGTTTTGCCGAAGATATAGGCTGCCGTATCCGTCGTCCAGACGGTGATAAAGATGAAAAGTACGGCGTACCAGCCGAATTCGGGATCGGCCCGGATCCAGACCAGCGCGATGCTCGGCAGACCCACATAATAAACGCCGGTGGCCGACCACCACGATTGTGCCGTGCCCATTTCCAGCCGGCGCAGTACGAAAACCGCAAGCGTGCCCGCCACGATCGCCAGCAGCGCGCAACCGGGACAGTCCGATGCCGCTAGCACGGTCGCGATCGCGGTCGCGCCAACCTGAACCGCCCATGCCGCGTCAAAGCCACTGGCACAGACCAGTCGCCCCCACTCCCAGGCCATGACCGCCACGAACACCGTGACCAGGAGCGCAAACGGCAACGGCCCCGCATAGGTCAGTGCGAGCGCCCCTGCGCTAAGCGCCAGACCAGAGATGATACGAAGCCTGAGCTTGTTCATCGGCGCGGGCGGGCCAGGCGGGTTGTCGGTGCTGAGCCGCTTGGTGCGTCGTGATGGCTGGCGCATGGCTCGCGAGCTAACCCTGTTCGAGAAATCACGTGGCAGTGCGTTGCGCGATGGTCTGGGCCGCCCGCAAGCTTTCGCATTATGTGGCGATGGCGCGATATACCCCCAATGGCACCATGCTCGTCAATACGAGGCGGTGTGCCCGGGGCGGGTTTCACGCGAGATCAGATGCGTTCTGGCCGATGCATTCACAAGGCCGAGGTGGGTAGCTGAACTGTGGCTATCCGGGGAAGGCGAGCGATCAGGCCGAGCGCCGGGCCGCCAGGCCGCCGAAGCGCCGTTCGCGGTTATGATATGCGCTGATGGTACGTACCAGCGCATCGCGATCGAAATCCGGCCAATAGTCCTCGACGAACATCAACTCGGCATAAGCAAGCTGCCAGAGCAGGAAATTGCTCAAACGCACCTCGCCGCTTGTGCGGATCAGCAGATCAGGGTCGGGCAGACCATGCGTATCAAGCCGCTCTTCCAGCGCCGCCATATCCACATCTTCAGGACGTATCGCGCCGCAAGCCACATCCTCGGCCAACTGCCTCGCCGCACGGGCGATCTCATCGCGCGCGCCGTAATTGAACGCGACGGTCAGTTGCAACCCGGTATTCTCGGCTGTCAGTGCATGGGCATCGGCGATCATCGCCGTGATCTCGGGGTCGACGCGGTGAGACGTGCCGATCACACGCACGCGGACACGATTCTCATGAAGCTCGGCGAGTTCCTGGCGGATGAAGCGCTTGATAAGGTTCATCAGAGCTTCGACTTCGTCTTGCGGGCGACGCCAGTTCTCTGACGAAAAGCTGAACAGCGTCAGATATTCGATGCCAAGCTCTGCGGCAGTGCGCACGCACTCCTTGACCCGATCGACACCCTTGCGGTGCCCCTCGACGCGTGGCAGCCCGCGCGCTTGCGCCCAGCGCCCATTGCCATCCATGATGATGGCGATATGGTGGGGGACTGTAAGACGCTGGTCTGTCTGGACGTCATTATCGTGATGCATCTTGTCTCGCCGCGGCTCTCTATCAGGTTGCTTTTCTGAGCGTGTCACAACCTAAACTTGCATGATTTCCTTTTCCTTATCAGCGAGCGCGGCATCAATCTCGGCGATATACTTGTCGGTCAGCTCCTGAACATCCTCGGAGAGGGCATGGTGCTCGTCCTTGCCGATCACGCCGTCCTTCTCCTGCTTCTTGAGCTGTTCCATGCCATCGCGACGCACATTTCGGACTGCCACGCGGGCGGCTTCAGCATATTTGGCGCAAACCTTGGCCAGTTCGCGACGGCGTTCCTCGTTCATCTCCGGAATGGGCAGCCGCAAGGTGGTGCCGTCAACCACGGGGTTCAGGCCCAGGTCTGATTCGCGGATCGCCTTGTCGACAGCGCTCACATTCGACTTGTCCCAGACCTGCACACTGATCATACGCGGCTCCGGCACGCTGACAGTGGCGACCTGGTTGATCGGCATTCGGCTGCCATACGCATTCACTGTTATCGGGTCAAGCAAACTGGCGCTGGCCCTGCCCGTGCGCATGCCGCTGAATTCCTGCTTCAGAACACTGATGGCACCCTGCATGCGCTTTTCCAGCGCCTTAACGTCAAACTCGCCTGCCTCTTCCGACATCTTGTTCTCCTTGTCCGCCTTTAAGCGGTATGGCGCGGTACGGCGCGCGGCGCAAGCGCCGGCTGCTACCCACCAATCCGCGCGGCTCAGCGCGTCACGGTCGTGCAACGTGTTTGTCCGGTCAAGACATTCACGAGGCTGCCGGGCTCGTGCATCGAAAAGACCACGATCGGGATATCATTGTCGCGGGCCAGCGCGATCGCTGCACCGTCCATGACCCTGAGATCGCGGTTCAGCACGTCGTCATAACTCAGGTGATCATAGCGCACGGCGGACGGGTCAAGAGCTGGGTCCGCCGAATAGACGCCATCGACCGAAGTTCCTTTCAGGATCGCATCGCATTGCATTTCGGCAGCGCGCAACGCGGCCGTCGTATCGGTCGTGAAAAAGGGATTGCCGGTTCCGCCGGCGAAGATCACGGTTCGCCCCGCATCGAGTGCAGCGCGGGCCTCATCGCGCCGAAATGAGCGGCAAATGGTTGGCATCTCGATAGCGCTGAAGGTGAGAGCGTCGACGCCGGCGCGGCGCAAGGCGTGTTCCAGCATCAGCGCGTTCATGACCGTCGCCAACATCCCGACATCGTCGGCTTTTGCGCGGTCCATGCCATCCGCCGCGCCGGCCACGCCGCGAAAAATGTTGCCGCCGCCAACGACGAGAGCGATCTGCACGCCCAATGAGAGCGCCGCAGCAATTTCTCCAGAAATACGCTGAAGCACAGCCGTGTCGGCGCCGAAAGACTGGCTTCCGAGTAAAGCCTCTCCCGACAGCTTCATCAACACGCGGTTGTATCTTGCGGTCGTGCCGGCCATTGCTCAGTTGCGTCCTCGTTCCGGCCCGCCGCGCGGGCCGCTCAGGAGCCTGATGCCATGGCCGCGACCTCGGCAGCGAAGTCTGCTTCTTCCGTTTCGATGCCCTCGCCCAACGCATAGCGTTCGAAGCCGACGACCTTGATCGGCGCGCCGATATCCTCCGCGGCTGCTTTGACCGCCTTTTCCACCGTGTTGTCTGGGTCTGTTACCAGCGCCTGCTTCATCAGGACCACTTCCTGGTAGTATTTGTTCAGACGGCCTTCGACCATCTTGTCGATGATGTTCTCAGGCTTGCCTGAATCGCGCGCCTGCTCGACCAGAACCGCGCGCTCGCGGTCCACCACTGCCGGGTCGAGACTGTCGACATCCACTGCCAGCGGGCTGGTCGCGGCGACATGCATGGCGAGCTGCTTGCCCAGCGCCTGCAGCTTGTCCTGGTCGCCAGTCGACTCAAGGCCGACGATCACGGCGATCTTGCCCATGCCCGGCGCCACGGCGTTGTGGACATAGCTGGCGACAATGCCATCGGACACTTGGATATGGGCGGTGCGGCGCAGGCGCATGTTCTCGCCGATGGTGGCGATCATCTCGGCGATGTAGTCGTTGACCGGTTTATCGCTGCCCGGGTAGGTCTGCGCGCCGAGCGCGTCGACGTCGCCCTGCGCGTCCAGCGCTAGTTTGGCGATCTCGCCGACCATGCTCTGAAACTGTTCGTTGCGCGCAACGAAGTCCGTCTCCGCGTTGACCTCGACGATCGCGCCCTTCTTGCTATCGACAGCCACGCCGACCAGGCCGTCGGCGGCGGTGCGCCCGGCCTTCTTGGCGGCCTTGGCGAACCCTTTCGCGCGCAACCAGTCAACCGCCGCGTCCATGTCGCCGTCGGTCTCGGTCAGCGCCTTCTTGCAGTCCATCATGCCCGCGCCGGTCTTCTCGCGCAGGTCCTTGACCATCTTTGCGGTGATCTCAGCCATCATTGCCTCGTGAAATTGTCTGCCGTTGCCAGCTCTTGACGCCGCATGCGCGTGCTCAAGCAGCCTGTTCCTGCATCAGTTCGCTCGCCTGCTGGACCCAGTTCTCGCGCCCGGCGCGACCTTTCAGATCCAGCGCTTCGTCCAGCTGCGCAAGGTCCGTCTCGTTCATATTGGCGAGCTGCCAGTAGTGATAGACACCGTGCGCATTCAACTTGTCGACCATCACCTTGCCGACGCCGCTGATCTTCTGGAGATCGTCCGGCTCGCCCTCCGGCGCATCGAGACGGCGGAACACGCTGGCGCCAACGGGCCCGGCATCGCGCGCAGTCTCCGCAGGCGCGCCTTGCGCCGCTGCGATATCGGCCTCGGCGGCTTCGGCCTGCACCACCGGCCCCGCATCCGGGCTGGCTTCGGCTACCGGCGCGGGCGCGACCTCCGGCTCCTCGGGCAGCGCTTCCATCTGCGGCTCGACCGCTGCGCCGATATCACCGCCAGCAGCCGACGCGGCCTGGCCGATGCCATCAAGCGCCGCGCGCGCCATCAGATCGCAGTAAAGCGCAATGGCCCGGCCCGCATCGTCATTGCCCGGCACCGGATAGGCGATTCCGTCCGGATCACAATTACTATCGAGAACCGCGATGACAGGAATATGAAGCTTGCGCGCCTCGGCAACCGCGATCGCTTCCTTGTTGGTGTCGATGACGAACAGCAGGTCGGGGATGCCGCCCATGTCCTTGATGCCGCCGATCGCCTGTTCCAGCTTGTCGCGCTCGCGCGTCAGGCCGAGAAGCTCCTTCTTGGTGAAGCCGTGAACCTCGCCTTCGAGCAGACCTTCGAGATAGCGCAGCCGCTTGATCGAGTTGGTGATGGTCTGCCAGTTGGTCAGCGTGCCGCCATACCAGCGGTGATTGATGTAATACTGCG